>CAIQGA010000038.1 GCA_903871235.1 uncultured Chlorobiaceae bacterium | reverse complement strand
CTGCCGCGAAATGGGGATCAGCACCGTTGCTGTATATTCTACAGTTGACGCTGAATCAATCCATGTCAAATACGCCGATGAAGCTGTCTGTATTGGCCCAGCTTTGTCAAGAGAAAGTTATCTGAACATTCCCCGCATCATTGCTGCTGCCGAGGTAACTAATGCTGATGCCATTCATCCCGGATACGGATTTCTGGCTGAAAATGCCGATTTCGCTGAGGTATGCGAGTCGGTCAACATCAAGTTTATCGGCCCGACAGCAAAAATGATCAACCAGATGGGTGACAAAAACACGGCCAAGGCAACCATGATTGCTGCCGGTGTGCCTGTCGTTCCTGGAAGCCCCGGACTGGTCACTGACCTGAAGCAGGCTATTGCTACAGCAAATAAAACCGGCTACCCGGTTATCATCAAGCCAACTGCGGGTGGTGGTGGAAAAGGAATGCGTGTCGTCACGGAGGAGAGTCAACTCGATAAGGCCCTGAACACTGCGCGTAGCGAGGCTGAGCAGGCTTTCGGCAACAGTGGTGTGTATATCGAGAAGTATCTTGAAAATCCGCGCCACGTTGAAATCCAGATTCTCTCCGATCAGCACGGCAACACGATTCATCTGGGAGAACGAGACTGCACCGTCCAAAGGCGTCATCAGAAGCTTATTGAAGAAACGCCTTCACCTGCTGTGGATGATGCGCTGAGGAAGAAAATGGGCGATGCTGCTGTAGCCGCAGCCAGCGCAATCAACTATGAGGGAGCTGGCACCATTGAGTTCCTGCTTGACCGGCATCGGAATTTCTATTTCATGGAGATGAATACCCGTATCCAGGTCGAGCATCCGGTTACCGAGGAGCGCTACGATGTTGATATCGTCAAGGAGCAGATTCTCGCTGCTGCCGGTGAGTCACTCGAAGGCAGAACCTTCACGCCGAGGGGCCACTCCATTGAATGCCGCATCAATGCCGAGGATCCAGAACACATGTTCCGTCCCTCTCCAGGGCAGCTTACCGTCTTCCATACGCCAGGCGGTCACGGAGTAAGGGTTGATTCACATGCCTATGCAAGTTATGTCGTACCATCCAATTACGACTCAATGATTGCAAAGCTTATTGTTACGGCTCACACCCGGGATGAAGCTATTGCCAGAATGTCGCGTGCGCTTGATGAATTTATCGTTGTCGGGGTAAAAACCACCATTCCCTTCCACAAGCAGGTAATGCGCTCCCCTGTTTTTCAAAGCGGAGATTTCGATACCGGCTTTCTTGAAACCTTCAGATTTGAAAAAAAGTAACAAAAAAAAAGGGAGACCGTCAAGTCTCCCTTTTTTTGCTTCATCTCTTCTTGCCGTGGCGGCTACCGCTCATTGGCAAAACCCTCGCGGGTCGCAGGCTCATCAGCCGTGCGCTCGCCAGCATGAGCACCCTCCTGACCTTCACCGGTAAGTTTTATGGTTTTGTATCTCTTCAATCCTGTGCCTGCCGGAATCAACTTGCCAACAATGACGTTTTCTTTCAAACCTGCAAGATAGTCAACCTTTCCTGCAACAGCCGCGTCAGTCAACACCTTGGTCGTCTCCTGGAACGAGGCCGCAGAGATCACGCTCTCAGTCTGAAGGGCTGCGCTTGTGATGCCAAGCAAAACAGGATGCGATGTTGCCTGAAGGGCAGGCTCAAAAGCAATCATGTTTTTGCTGTTCTTGCGAAGCTCGCGATTCAGCTTGGTAATATCACGTAACTTGTGCAATTGACTGTCCTGAATCCTTGCCGGTGCATCGCCTTTTTCGGTAATTCGTACCTTTTCAGCAATACCATGATTTGACTCAACAAAGGCGCTCCGGTCAATCAAATCACCAGGCAGCAGATCAGTGTCACCAGGCTCTTCAACCCTCACTTTCTGAAGCATCTGACGCACAATAACCTCAAGATGCTTGTCGTTGATTTCGACACCGGCATTGATCTGGTATACCTTCTGAATCTCGTTCACAAGATACTGCTGCACGGCATTGGGGCCCTGAATACGCAAGATATCCTGCGGTGAAACCGCACCATCAGTCAACGGGTCACCTGCCTTGACTTCATCGCCCTCATTGGCAAGCACATGTTTGCCAACCTGAACATAATAAACCTTCTCTTCACCGAAATCGTTTTTAACCTTGATCTCCTTGCTGCTTCTGCGCTGTGAACCAAAACTGACATAACCATCAATTTCAGTAACGATTGCCGGATCAGTAGGAATACGGGCTTCAAACAACTCCGTGACCTTTGGCAGACCAGCGGTAATATCACCACCGACACGATCAAGGTTTCTTGGTACTTTGGCCATAATATCGCCGGGCTCAACCTTCTGTCCATCCTCAACATAGAGGTTTGACTTGATCGGGACAGGATAGGTCTTTCTCACCTCGCCGCTCGCATCAATAATCATCAACCTCGGCTCCCTTGTTTCGGTAGCTCTCAGCTTGGAACGCCAGTTGATAATGGTATGCTGCGAAAAACCGGTCTGGGGATCAACCTCTTCCTTGTAGGTTATACCCTTTTCAATGTCGGCAAACTTGACCCTACCCGCCAACTCAGCGATAATCTGTGTGCTGTTGGGCTCACTGCTGAACATCACCTGGTCTTTTTTGATCAGGGAGCCATGTTTGCAATGAAGATGAGCACCATGCGGCACAATGTACCGTTTCAGTATCTTGCCGGATTCGGGATCAGCAATATTGATCTTGCCATTTTTCTGAATAATAATGATCCTCAGGTCTGCAACGCCATCCTCATTAATGGCAGTATGCTCAACGCTCTTGATATCCTCGAACTGAATCTGGCCATCATAAAAGGCCTTGGTCTCAGTTTCCGTAATACCACCCTGTGCCGTACCACCCTGGTGGAACGTACGAAGCGTCAACTGTGTACCTGGTTCTCCGATCGACTGGGCAGCAATAACACCAACTGCTTCGCCGATTTCAACAAGTTCATGTACCGAGAGGTTTGTTCCATAACATCTTGAACAGATGCCGATTTTAGACTCACAGGTCAAAACTGAACGGATCTCCGCCTCTTCAACGCCAGCAGTCTCCTGAATCAGCTCAGCAAGTTCTTCGGTAATAATTTCTCCGGCATTGACAACAATCTTGTTGTTCAAGGTATCGTAGATTTCACGGGCAGCAACGCGTCCCTTGATTTTTTCACGGAACTTGATCTGGCCGCTTGTCTCTTCCTCAATATTGCGATGAACATAGAGGCCGCGAGTGGTTCCACAGTCATCAATGGTCACGATGACATCCTGCGCAACATCATGAAGCCGTCGGGTCAGATAACCGGCATCGGCTGTTTTCAGCGATGTATCGGAAAGACCTTTACGCGCACCATGCGTTGAAATAAAGTACTCAAGAACAGTAAGTCCCTCTTTGAGGTTCGAGATAATCGGGTTTTCAATAATTTCACCCGGCTGGCCCGACATGGATTTCTGCGGACGGGCAATAAGACCCCTCATACCTGTAAGCTGACGAACCTGCTCACGGGAGCCTCGGGCACCCGAATCAAGCATCATGTAGAGAGGATTGAATCCCTCCCGGTCTTTTTGCAGTTTCTCGTATGACTCTTGAGCAACGATATTTGATGTTTTCTGCCAGACATCAACAATCTGGTTATACCGCTCGTTATCAGTCAGGGTTCCACTATTGTACGCCTTGACAACCTTGGTGCTGTCGCGCTGTGCGCTCTTGATGTGCCTGGCCTTGGTATCAGGCACAATGGCATCAGAAAGACCAACTGAAAGTCCTCCCTTCATTGCATAATGGAAACCAACCTCCTTGATATTGTCGAGGAATTTGGCCGTTTCGACATTACCAACCTCACTGCTCAGTCGCCCGATCAGTTCTTTGGCAACCTTCTTGTCAATCACGCGATTGATAAAGCCTATCTTTTTCGGTACATGCTGGTTGAAAATCACTCTGCCGACTGTTGTTAGCAAAATGGCCTTCTTCTCAATCTGCGATTTCAGCCAGGCAATCTTTTCCGGCTTGAGACCTGCCATCGTATCAAGAACACGCAGCGAGTCAAATTTCTGGTCAATTTCACCGCCGTACTGAATAAAAATTTGCGCATGCAAGCCAACACGCTCTTCATTATAAGCGATAAGCACATCTTCCGGGCTGTAGAATATCTGAGCCTCGCCAAAATCTCCAATGCGCGATTTGGTCAGATAATACATACCGAGTACCATGTCCTGTGACGGGACCGTGACCGGTTTGCCAGACTGCGGCAGAATAAGATTGTGCGATGACAGCATGAGCAACGAAGCTTCAAGCTGCGCTTCCTGCGACAGAGGAATATGAACAGCCATCTGGTCACCATCAAAGTCAGCGTTGAAAGCCGTACAGACAAGCGGATGAATCTGAATGGCCTTGCCTTCAATCAAGAGGGGCTGGAACGCCTGGATACCAAGGCGGTGAAGCGTTGGCGCCCTGTTGAGCAGCACCGGACGGCCATCAATGACCTTTTCAAGCACATCCCAGACAATTGGATCTTTTTTATCAATAAGCTTTTTCGCCGATTTGACCGACTTTGCAATACCTCGATCAACGAGGCGACGGATCACAAAGGGCTGAAAGAGTTCAATGGCCATACTTTTCGGCAGACCACACTCATGCAGTTTTAATTCCGGACCAACCACAATAACCGAACGGCCAGAGTAATCGACCCTCTTTCCAAGCAAGTTCTGACGGAATCGGCCCTGTTTGCCCTTGAGTGCATCCGAAAGCGATTTCAATGGCCTGTTTGATTCACCGGTCTTTACCGCATTGGCCTTGCGGGAGTTATCGAAGAGAGCATCAACGGCCTCCTGAAGCATTCTCTTTTCGTTCCGGAGAATAACCTCAGGAGCGCGGATATCAATCAGCTTTTTCAACCGGTTGTTGCGGATAATAACCCTGCGATAGAGATCATTGAGATCTGACGTGGCAAACCGGCCACCTTCGAGAGGCACAAGCGGACGAAGTTCGGGCGGAATAACCGGCACGACTTCCATCACCATATATTCCGGCTTGTTGCCTTCATAGACGTAAGGCTCCGGAAGTTCATCCTCCGGAAAGAGCCCCTGGGGCTTTTTCCGGGTTTTCTTGTGCGGCTCATAACTTTTTCTGAACGCCTCAACAACTTTCAGCCGTTTGAGCGCATCGGTTCTTTTCTGTTCTGAGTTGCTCTCTTTGAGCACCTTGCGCAAGTGTATCGCCGATGCATCAAGATCAATGTTCTTGAGAAGCATGTGAATGGCTTCCCCGCCCATTTTTGCAACAAACTTTTCCGGATCTGAATCCTCAAGGTCCTGATTATCTTCGTACTCAGTGATAATCTGGAAATACTGCTCTTCCGTCAGACGGTCGAGCTTCTTGATCCCCTGTTTTTCACCAGGTTCACCGGGGTTGATGACAACATAAACCTCGTAATAGATGATACGCTCGAGCTCTTTGGTCGAAAGGTCAAGCAATGCGCCGATCTTGCTCGGAACCGAACGGAAAAACCAGGTATGCACCACAGGAACAGCGAGGGCGATATGGCCCATACGCTCCCTGCGGACACTCTTGGTTGTGACCTCGACACCGCAACGGTCGCATATAATGCCTTTATAGCGAACACGCTTGTATTTTCCGCAATAGCACTCCCAGTCCTTTGTAGGACCGAAGATTTTTTCGCACATCAGACCGTCCCGTTCAGGTTTGAACGTGCGGTAGTTTATCGTCTCCGGCTTCAGCACCTCTCCCCGTGAATGGGCAAGAATGCTCTCGGGTGACGCAATACTAAACTTTATTCTTGAAAATTCACCTTTTAAGGGCGATGCTCCCTGTGAAAAAATCATAGTCAATATCCCTGGTTAAACGACTCTTTTGAACGTCCGCTAATGATGTACACGCCTGATTAACACATTACTAAGGAACCTTGTCGTCAATACGTATCTCAAGACCCAAGCCCTGCAACTCCCTGACAAGCACATTGAAGGATTCAGGTATACCGGGCTCCGGCAGATTCTGCCCTTTAACAATGGCTTCGTAGGTTTTGTTCCGCCCTATCACATCATCTGATTTGACCGTCAGCATCTCCCGAAGGATATTAGCAGCGCCGTAAGCTTCAAGAGCCCAGACCTCCATTTCACCAAACCTCTGACCGCCAAACTGCGCTTTACCACCGAGCGGCTGCTGGGTTATGAGCGAGTATGGGCCGGTTGAACGAGCATGAATCTTATCATCAACAAGGTGACCAAGCTTGAGCATATAAATGTAGCCGATGGTCACTTCATCATCAAACCGCTCGCCGGTACGTCCATCAAACAGACTTACCTTGCCATTCGTCGGAAGACCAGCCCTTTCGAGTTCATGCTGCACCTCCTCATAAGTGGCACCATTGAAAATTGGCGTTTTAAACTTGACACCAAGCTTCTTGGCTGCCCAGCCAAGCGATGTTTCATAGAGCTGGCCAATATTCATACGGCTCGGCACACCGAGCGGATTGAGCACAATATCAACCGAAGTACCATCTGCCATGAAGGGCATATCCTCAACCGGTAGAATTTTACCCACAACACCCTTGTTGCCGTGCCGTCCGGCCATCTTGTCGCCTACTTGAATTTTCCTTTTCTGAGCAATGTAACACTTGGCAAGCTCCTCGATTCCCGGAGGAAGTTCATCGCCGACGTTGATTTTATATTTCTCGTTATCGCGTTCATCAGCCAGATCTTTGAGCAGGAAACGGAACTCTTTGACAAGGCGCACCACATTCTCGTTGACTTTTTTGGAATCCGTCACCCCTTTTGAAAAATCAATCGACTCAAGAAAAGGCATGGCACTGAACTTCGCAAGGAGGCTATCATCAAACGCCACATCCTCAGCAATGAGCTGTTTGCCTTTATCATTGTAAACACCCGTAGAACTTTTGCCTCCAAGGAGCTGTTTCACCCATTTAGCAAACCGCTTCCGCAAATCATACTCTTTGGCATCATATTTCTTATCGACAAGCTCAATTTTTTCTTTGACATCCATGCCAACCTTTTTCTTGCGGCTGAACAACTTTGTCTTGATGACAATACCCTTCATTCCGGCAGGCACGTGCATTGAAGCATCCTTGACATCGCTTGATTTGTCACCAAAAATTGCCCTGAGCAGTTTTTCTTCCGGTGTCGGATCGCTCTCGCCTTTTGGCGTTATTTTTCCGACCAGAATATCCCGCTCCTTGACTTCGGCACCAATACGTACAATACCGTTCTCATCAAGGTTTCGGAGCGCCTCATCACTGACATTATAGATATCACGGGTAAACTGCTCTTCACCTCGTTTTGTATCGCGGACGTTGGCCTCAAATTCGTGAATATGGATCGAGGTAAAGACATCGTCATAGACAAGCCTTTCACTGAGAATGATCGCATCTTCAAAATTATAGCCACGCCATGGCATGAAGGCGACTAAAACGTTTTTTCCAAGCGCCAGCTCTCCATTATCGGTCGATG
>CAIQGA010000037.1 GCA_903871235.1 uncultured Chlorobiaceae bacterium | reverse complement strand
TCACACTGTAGAGCACGGTGGCACCCTCGGAGGTGAGCACGGGCAAGCCGGTCGTGACCATATTAATCGTATAGGTGCCTGGCTGGTCGGCGCCGAAGGAGGCAAGGCCGCTCAGCGTGCCTGACCAGACGGCGTTGTTGCCATCGTTGTCTCCCGTCAGGCCGCTGACATCGCTGGTGTCGCTGTTGCCGCCAGTGAGGGCTTCCTCTTCGACGTAGCCTTGCCGGGTCTGGTCATTAACCACCGGAACTATTGGTGAAACCACTTTCGGCTGCAAAAGTGGAGTCTCTGCAAAAACGATGGTTTTTTGCAAAAGCAATGGTTCCTCATAAGTAAAACCAAGCGGTTCAAGGCTCATTATTATTCGCTCGTCATAAGTCGCCCGACCATCAAGAAAGGGGTTGTAACTTGATAAACGAAAATTAGTTGACGAGTTATAATTACCCGTAAACGACCATAAAAGATACGGAGGAGCAGTAACGGACTCCACAACACGCTCAATACTTAAAAATCCACTAAGGGACTCCGATTCACTGAGATTATCAAAACTCCTCCAGTCAACTGGCTGATCAAACACCACTCCATCGAGCAATCCGATGCTGCCGACGTCAGGCGCTCCGTCCGTTGCGGCCATCAATCCCCTCAAATTAAGGCTGAACGTATTTTCCACGCCTTCAAACAGCCCGTCACTCAATACGACCTCTTTGCTTTCTGTAACCTTCAATTCAGCACCACTTGCCGCCCTAAGCACAACCAGACCGCCACCCTCAGCAAGAATAACGTCACCTTCATACACCGCATCACCTTTCTGAAGGAGATGGCGGGTTCCATCTTCAGCCACAGTCCATACCTTCCCGGTAATTTCAGCGACAATTGCAAGCGACGTTGTATTATTGGTACTCATTGGTACTATGGGTAGAGTTAGCCGTGAATAGCCGTTAAATACTTAAAAAGCAACAAAATACTGAGACAAAACAAAAACAGTAACTACAGTAAAGCAACGCAACATACACGTCAAGCATATCCACAATCCACAATCCACAATCCACAATCCACAATCCACAATCCACATATATACGACTATATTACATGAGAAAATATACAAAAGAGTACAACCAATTTAAAACAAAACATATTTTTGGTTTCATGCAAAACTACTTTCATGACAAATCGAAAATTCAATCACAAAAGGCAGGAACAAACATCTGTCACGAAGCAGTTCAACCTACCCTGAATGACGATTTTTCTCAAAGGGAATGCCTGCCTCTTTGGGAGCAGAGGCTCTGCCGACAAAGCCGGCAAGTACCAACAGCGTTATAACGTATGGAAGTGACTGCACCAACTGGGAAGGAATCCACCCCGTCTGAAGCCAGATCTCCATTGATTCGGTCGCCGCAAAAAGCAGACTCGCAAATGCGGCTCCAACTGGATTCCACTTACCGATAATCATGGCGGCAAGTGCGATATAACCCCGACCGGCCGACATGTTATCGGTAAACGTGTGCTGCTGAAAGACGAGAAAAGCTCCACCAAGCGCCGCAAGAGCCCCCGAAACGAGAACGCCGGAGTAGCGCATCCTGTCAACATTAATCCCCGCACTGTCAGCGGTTTCTGCACTCTCACCAGTTGCCCGGAGCCTGAGGCCGTAAGGCGTTTTAAACAAAAAAAATTGACCGGCAAGAACGGAAACAACTGCGGCAAGAAAGAGGGGATCAAGCAGAAGTGAGGGAACCTCAATACCGGCAATCCGCGCTGAATTTGTCGAACTCCCGAAGAGCACGCTGAGCCCAAACCTGGTAGCGCCCATAACAAGGATGTTAATAGCTATACCAGCAACAATCTGGTCAGCCTTGAGGGTAATGGTCACAAAAGCAAAAAGCAGCGCCACACCAAGACCGCAAAAAAGTGCCAGAAGAATCCCGACCAGGGCCGAACCACTCCGATACTGGCCAAGCGCCGCACCAAACGCGCCAATAAGCATCATCCCTTCAAGCGCCAGATTAACCACACCTCCCCGTTCGGAAAAGGTTGCACCAACAGAAGTAAGAATGTATGGTACAGCAAGACGAAGTACCTGCAACACGATAACAAAAGGCTCAATGCCCATAATAAATCAGAATGAAATAACCTTTCAGGTAGTTTTTACAACAGCTTTTTAGTAAACTTCGGTTTCGATAAAAGTAGTCAACTTCACCTGTTTTTTCACCACCGGCCTCTCCTTTTTATTATCTGGTGCAAAAACATAATTACTTATAAAAAATCATGCCACAATCTGAGATTACCAGCGGAAAGAGCAGCAGTAAGCAATACATTTACAGTTTCTCTGGCGGAAATTCTGAGGGTGATGCCTCCATGAAAAACCTGCTGGGCGGCAAAGGAGCCAACCTTGCAGAGATGGCAAACATCGGTTTGCCGGTTCCTCCGGGCTTCACTATTTCAACCGAGGTCTGCACCTACTACTACGACAATCAGAAAAACTACCCCCGAAACCTTTTCCAGCACGACATCCCCGAAGCGCTCAAAAAAATTGAAGAGGCGCTCGGCAAAAAGTTTGGAGACCCCGAAAACCCCCTCCTTGTCTCGGTACGCTCAGGCGCAAGAGCCTCGATGCCTGGAATGATGGACACCATTCTCAATCTCGGCCTCAATGCAAAAACTGTCGACGGTCTTGCCCGAAAATCAGGCAACCCCCGTTTTGCCTGGGACTGCTACCGCCGTTTTGTGCAGATGTACGGCGATGTGGTGCTCGACTTGAAACCGACCGACAAAAAACAGATTGACCCTTTCGAAAAAATTCTTGAAGCCAAAAAGCATCAGCTTGGCATCGAACTTGATACCGAATTCACCGTCGAAGACCTTCAGGATATTGTTGCCGACTACAAAGCGGCCATCCTCGAAAAAACGGGCAAAACATTTCCCGAAGATCCCCACGAACAACTCATCGGGGCCATCGGAGCCGTTTTCAACAGTTGGAACAACGAGCGGGCCATTATTTACCGCAAGCTCAACCACATTCCCGGCTACTGGGGCACCGCCTGTAACGTCCAGGCAATGGTTTTCGGCAACATGGGGCTGGATTGCGGAACCGGCGTAGCCTTCACCCGCGACGCCGCCACTGGCGACAATATCTTTTATGGCGAGTTTCTCATGAATGCCCAGGGCGAAGATGTGGTGGCCGGCACAAGAACCCCACTCAAAATAGAGCAGCTCAAAGCCGAAAACCCCGGCATCTACAACCAGCTCGAAGAGATCCGCTCCATTCTCGAACACCACTACCGCGACATGATGGACATTGAGTTCACCATCGAGAACAACGAACTCTTCATGCTCCAGTGCCGCGTCGGCAAACGTACCGGCATGGCCGCCGTCAAAATTGCCGTCGATATGTACAACGAAAAGCTGATCGACGAAAAAGAGGCCCTGCTGCGCATAGATCCCGAACAGCTCAACCAGTTGCTCCGTCCGGTCTTCGACCTCAAAGAGAAACAGGCGGCCATTGCCGAAAAGAGACTCCTTGCAATCGGGCTTAATGCAGGTCCCGGCGCCGCTACCGGCAAAATCTATTTCAATGCCGTCGATGCCTACGAAGCAGGCAAACGTGGAGAGGCGGTCATTCTTGTCCGCATCGAAACCTCGCCCGAAGACATCAAGGGGATGGACGCCTCCGAAGGCATCCTCACCGAACGGGGCGGCATGACCTCACACGCCGCACTGGTGGCCCGTCAGATGGGCAAGGTGTGCGTCGCAGGTTGCGGAGCACTCAACATCGACTACCAGAGAGGCGAACTGCGGGTACAGGGCAACGATATTGTGCTGCATGAGGGCGACTACATCTCTATCGACGGCAGCACAGGCGAGGTCATTGCCGGAAAGGTTGCGACCAAAAACTCCGAAATCATCGAAGTCCTTGTCGATAAAACCCTCAAACCCGAGGATGCCCCTACCTGGCCGATTTACGAGCAATTGATGACGTGGGCCGATAAATATCGCAAGCTCAACATCCGCACCAATGCCGACCAGCCCGATCAGGCCGAAATTGCCATCACCTTCGGCGCCGAAGGGATTGGCCTCTGCCGCACCGAGCACATGTTCTTTGGCGGAGAGCGCATTGACGCCATGCGTGAGATGATTCTGGCTGACGACGTTGACGGGCGCAAAAAGGCGCTTGAAAAACTGCTCCCCTTCCAGCGCGACGACTTCTATGGCATCTTCAAGGCGATGGGCTCCCGCCCGGTCACCATTCGCTTGCTCGATCCGCCGCTCCATGAGTTTTTGCCACACACCGACAACGAAATCCGTGCGCTTGCGAGCAAAATGGGCACCTCTTTTGAGGCTGTCAAAGAGCGTATCAACGACCTGCACGAATTCAACCCCATGCTCGGGCTTCGCGGCTGCCGTCTTGGCATTCTGCACCCCGAAATCACCGTCATGCAGGTTCGGGCAATTATCGAAGCCGCCTGCAAGCTGAAAAAAGAGGGGCTTGTGGTAGTACCCGAAATTATGGTTCCACTCATCAGCACCGTCAAGGAGCTTGAAATCACCAGTGAAGTGATTCACAAAACTGCACGCAGCGTCATTGCCGAACAAGGCACCGGAGTCAAATACCTTGTTGGCACCATGATTGAGGTACCACGCGCAGCAATCACCTCCGACCAGATTGCCACCGCCGCCGACTTCTTCAGCTATGGCACCAACGACCTTACCCAGATGGCACTTGGCATGAGCCGCGACGACTCCGGCCAGTTTTTACCCATCTACCAGCAGCAGGATATTTTTGCACGCAACCCCTTCGAATCCATTGACATGGATGGCGTGGGCCGGTTGATAAGCATCTCGGCCAAAGAGGGTCGGGCCGTCAAGCCAGAACTCAAGCTTGGCATTTGCGGCGAACATGGCGGCGACCCCTCCACCGTCGAATTCTGCCACCAGTTGGGGCTCAACTACGTCTCATGCAGCCCTTACAGGGTACCAATTGCACGCCTTGCTGCCGCAAGAGCTGCACTGAAGGGATAGTCTCGCACTCTTTCATGAAAAAAGGCGGCTCCATGTCGCCTTTTTTCATTGCTTGAAAACCACTTCGCCACAACACTTTTACCTTTTTCAGCTCACTTCCGAAAAAAAATTTCCATATTGAATGTTCCGGAAACGAAACCGTAACCTTCAGTACAACGTCGGGCAAGGCATCGAACAGTCAAAACCGATTGCCAGAGCGCAGAGAAAACAAAGGCACAAACAGACCAATGGAATTCAGCCATATCAACATCAGGGGCGCAAGAGTCCACAACCTCAAGAACATCTCTCTCGATATTCCTCGCAACAAATTTGTTGTCATCACCGGCCTTTCGGGATCGGGCAAATCGAGCCTCGCCTTCGACACCATCTACGCCGAAGGGCAGCGCCGCTTTATGGAGACGCTCTCACCCTACGCAAGGCAATATATCGGCAGCATTGAGCGCCCCGACGTCGACTTTATCGAAGGACTCTCGCCGGTCATCTCCATCGACCAGAAGAGCACCAACCGCTCGCCCCGCTCAACAGTGGGCACCATCACCGAAATTCACGACTTTATCCGTCTCCTCTACGCCAAGGCTGGACGACGCTACGACCCCGTCACCGGTGCCGTGCTTCAGCAGCAGAGCGAAGAGGCAATCTGCGAAACCCTGCTTGCCCTGCCACACGGCACAAAAGTGCAAATCCTCTCCCCGCTCGTCACCGGACGCAAAGGGCACTACCGCGAACTCTTTGAACGGCTCCTCCTCAAAGGATTTCTCCGGGTCCGTATCGACGGCAAATACCGGGAAATGGAAAAGGATATGCAAATTGAGCGCTATAAAAGCCACTCCATCGAGCTTGTTGTTGACCGCCTGGTGATTGACCCCGAGAGCGAAGAGCGCCTCAGAGATGCTGTCAGTATGGCCATTACGATGTCGGAACATAAATCGACGGTAATCTGTGACCCGTCGGAGAGCGAGCAGAAAGAGCTCACCTTCAGCACACGCTACGCCTATTCAGATGGCTCCGTGCCGGTCGACAACCTTGCACCAAACCACTTCAGCTTCAACTCCCCCTACGGCTCCTGCCCCGAGTGCAACGGCCTTGGAGAGCTCATGCAGCTTTCAGGAGAACTGATGATCCCCGACGAGACGCTCTCGCTCAACGATGGCGGGCTCGACCCATTCGGTAAAGCAGGGAAACGGAACCTCTGGCAGGTGATCAGGGCAATCGCCAGAGAGTTCAGCTTCACCCTCGACACCCCCATTTCCGCCATTTCGAAAGAGGCGATGAAAATTTTGATTGAAGGCTCCGGAAGCCGCACCTTTGACGTCAGTTACAGCTACTCCGGCCACGACACCCTCTACCCGCAACCCTTTGCCGGAGCAATACCCTACGTCGAGGAGATCCTCAAAAATGCGAGTTCCGCCAAAATACGAGAATGGGCCGAAAACTACATGCTCCGCCAGACCTGCCCTTCATGCAAAGGGGCTCGACTGCGCAAAGAGAGCCTGCTGGTCAAAATAAACGAACTGAACATTGCCGAATGCGAAAGACTGCCGCTGCCGGAAGCACTTTCCTTTTTTACCGCACTGCCCGACAATCTGACGGCAAAAGAGCGGCTTGTGGCCAAACCGGTGCTGCACGAAATCATCAAACGACTTGAATTTCTTCTCAACGTCGGCCTCAGTTACCTCTCCTTAGACCGCAGCTCGCAGACGCTCTCCGGTGGCGAAGCGCAACGTATACGCCTTGCCTCGCAGCTTGGCTCACAGCTCAGCGGCGTCCTTTACGTCCTCGATGAACCAAGCATTGGCCTTCACCAGCGCGACAACTCGAAGCTCATCACCTCGCTCAAGCGCCTCCGCGATCTCGGCAACACCGTTCTCGTCGTCGAGCACGACAAAGAGACTATGCTCGAAGCTGACGAAATCATCGATCTCGGCCCCGGAGCCGGAATCTACGGTGGAGAGATTGTTGCCCAGGGAGCAGCCTCCTCGCTTGACCCCGACTCACTGACCGCAGGATACCTCAGCGGAAAAAGGCAGGTACAGTGCCAAAAAGAGGAAAAAACGAGCGACGAAGAGCCGCAATTTTTGCAACTCAAGGGGTGCCGGGGCAACAACCTGCAAAATATCGACATCACCATCCCGCTCCGCTCACTCGTCAGCATCACCGGTGTCAGCGGATCGGGCAAATCGACCATCATCAACGAAACCCTTTTCCCGATCCTTGCACGCCACTTCTACCGCTCCAAGCTGCTCATCTATCCCTACGAGAGCATCGAAGGAGTCAAGCAGATCGACAAGGTAGTCAACGTCGACCAGTCACCCATCGGGCGCACACCCCGCTCCAACCCCGCAACCTATACCGGAGCTTTCACCTTCATCCGCGACTTCTTTACCCGGATGCCTGAAGCACAGATACGGGGATACAAAGCAGGGAGGTTCAGTTTTAACGTTAAAGGAGGACGTTGCGAAGTATGCCAGGGGGCAGGAACGAGGAAAATAGAGATGAACTTCTTGCCCGACGTCTATGTCCAATGCGAAAACTGCAAGGGCCAGCGCTACAACCGCGAAACCCTGCTGGTCAAATACCGTGGAAAATCCATTGCCGACGTGCTCGAAATGTCGATCACCGAAGCAGCAGAGTTCTTTGTTGACTTCCCCCGGATACTCCGCATACTCACCACCATGCAGAGCGTCGGGCTCGGCTACCTCAAGCTCGGTCAACCCTCCCCCATGCTCTCAGGCGGCGAAGCACAGCGCATCAAGCTCTCGGCGGAACTTGCCAAAATACAGACCGGCAACACCCTCTATATTCTCGACGAACCCACCACCGGACTCCATTTCCAGGATATCCAGCACCTGCTCGAAGTGCTGCGCCGGCTTGTCGATAAAGGCAACAGCGTCATTATCATCGAACACAACCTCGACATCATCAAAAACAGCGACTGGATTATCGACATCGGCCCCGAGGGAGGCTACGAAGGAGGCAAAATTATCGCCGAAGGTACCCCGGAACACATTGCCCGAACAGAGCATTCCTATACCGGTCGGTTTTTAAAGGCTGAAATGGGCTTATAAATCTTATAGCTCCTATCGTTTCTATAGTTCCTGTAATACCTGTAGGAGCTATAGAAACTCTTCATAATAATCCAGATCTTTATGAAAAGTCTCCTCAAGAGCCCACAGTGAGAAAAAGGCTGCGGTCACGCATATTGCACCGACCAGCAGCGCCCCTGATTCAAGGCCGTAGAGGCCCCGGAAAAACTGAAAAAGCATAGTGATAGGCACCACCATGCCGCGCACAAGATTAGGCACAGTGGTCGCAACCGTAGCGCGAAGGTTAGTGCCAAACTGTTCAGCGGCAACCGTCACAAAAATAGCCCAGTAGCCACCCGCAAAACCGAGGAGGGCGCAGACACCATAAAAGAACTGCGGGCTCTGGCGGCCTTGCAAAAAATAGAGCGCCACGGCGCTAACCGTCAGCAGCATGAACAACAGAATAACCTTTTTGCGGCTCTGCAAGAGTTGGCTCAACAGCCCGCTCGAAAGATCCCCGAAAACAAGACCGAGATAGCAGTACATCACCGCATTGCCCGCAACCACCGGCCCGGTAAGACCAAGCTCAACACCAAACTCAGGCGAAAAGGTAATCAGCACCCCCACAACAAACCAGATCGGCACACCAATCATGATCGAGTTGAGGTAACGAAAAAAGCGCTTGCGGTCGGTAAAGAGAGCCAGCATATTGCCTCTGCTCATCCCGCTCTTTGCCTCCATTGCTTTGAACATCCCCGACTCGGCAACCTTCACACGGGCCACGAGCAGCAAGAGACCGAGCCCCCCTCCAATAAAAAAGGCGTTATGCCACTCGTAGGTATTGGCAACAAGATTGGCCAGAATCGCCCCCGAAACGCCAATAGAAGCCACAAGCATCGTCCCGTAACCCCGTATTTTGGTATGCAGCACCTCCGAAACAAGCGTAATGCCCGCCCCGAGTTCGCCAGCAAGACCAACACCGGCAATAAAGCGCAACGCGGCATAGGCTGGCAACGACGAAACAAAACCATTCGCAATATTGGCAAGTGAGTAGAGCAGAATAGAGGCAAACATAATCTTCAAGCGCCCCTTTTTGTCGCCAAGCCACCCCCAGAGAATACCGCCAACCAGCATACCGATCATCTGCATATTGAGCAGATAGACCCCGTAATCGATCAGCTCCTTCCCCGAGAGCCCGAACGACTTCAGGCTCGGCACCCTGACAATACTGAAAAGCACCAGATCGTAGATATCAACAAAATAACCCAGCGCTGCCACAATCACCGGCAGGCTGAAAATGTCCCGTATTGAAGCATGACCCTTATACTGCATAACATCCTCCATTCTTCTGCTTGTCGACGCAAATTCGCGCATTCAGAATTGACGGCATCAGCAACCTCTCCGTCACCGTATTTAAAAAACAGATGCGTTATTCGTGTGTGAGTTATCTGAACGAATCTCTCTCTTACAACTGAAATCTTGAGGCACAAAAGCCCTTAACTGAATTTTTATCGAGTTCACACATTGCTATTGTTTTCTACAAAAATTTCAGTCCTCTTTACTGACCGCCACGCTGTAGCCATTAGCCCTAAGAAGAGCATGACGCCGGGCGAGATCAAGATCGTGCGCCACCATCTCCTCTACCATCTCATCAAGCGTAATCTCCGGCACCCAACCAAGTTCAGCCTTCGCCTTCGCCGGGTCACCAAGCAAAGTCTCCACCTCTGCGGGGCGGAAATAACGCGCATCAATCCGGACAATCACCTCTCCAGTAGTCAGCAAAGGGTGCGGAATGGTGAGCGACTCAATAATGCCCTCCTCCTCTCTCCCTTCTCCCTGCCATCGAATGGTAATGCCGAGTTGAGCCGCCACCTTTTCGATAAACTGACGGACACTGTACTGCACTCCGGTAGCGATCACGTAATCCCTTGGCTCCTCCTGCTGCAGCATCATCCACTGCATGCGCACATAATCCTTGGCATGGCCCCAGTCGCGCAGAGCGTTCATATTGCCAATATAGAGGCACTCTTCAAGCCCCTGCGAGATGTTGGCCAAACTCCGGGTGATCTTGCGCGTTACAAAAGTCTCACCACGACGCGGCGACTCATGATTAAAAAGAATCCCGTTACAAGCGTACATGCCATACGCTTCACGATAGTTGACCGTCATCCAGTAGGCATAAAGTTTCGCTACGGCGTAAGGACTGCGTGGATAAAAAGGAGTCGTCTCCCGCTGTGGAATCTCCTGCACCAACCCGTAAAGCTCCGAAGTCGATGCCTGATAAAAACGCGTCTTTCTCTCAAGTCCCAGAAAGCGGATCGCCTCAAGCAGACGCAGAGTGCCCATAGCATCAACATCCGCCGTATATTCCGGCGACTCAAAGCTCACCGCAACATGGCTCTGCGCGCCAAGATTGTAGACCTCATCCGGCTGCACCTCTTCGAGAATACGGGTAAGGTTGCTGCTGTCGGTCAAGTCACCATAATGAAGATAGAGTTCCGGATGATGCGTGCCGGGAAATGACTCTTTTTCAATGTCGTGACGATCGCGATAAAGATGATCGATCCTTTGAGTATTAAGGGAGCTCGCCCGGCGCTTGATGCCATGCACCTCATACCCCTTTTCGAGCAAAAATTCAGCCAGATAGGAACCATCCTGGCCGGTTATACCGGTTATAAGAGCAACTTTCATTGGTGGTTAATTAAAAAATCGTTATAAGCGAGCGCCAACCCCTCTTCAAGCCCCACGTTCGGCCTCCATCCAAGGTTGTTAAGGCGGCTGCACTCCATCAATTTCCGGGGTGAACCATCCGGTTTCGCTGAATCGAACTCAATCTCACCCTTGTAGCCAACCACTTTTGAAATAGTTTCAGCAAGCTCCTTGATAGTAACCTCCCGACCGCTCCCCACATTGATATGACTCTGCATCGGAGTGGTGTTGGCGGCAAAAACCGCCTTGTCGAGGTTCATCACAAAGAGACTTGCTGCTGCCATATCATCTACATAGAGGAACTCCCGCAGCGGCGTGCCACTACCCCATATCTGGACTGAGCGCTGAGTGCTGAATGCTGAATGCTGATCGCTGAGTGCCTCATGAAAACGGCGGATCATGGCCGGAATAACATGGCTGTTTTCAAAGTGATAATTGTCACCGGGGCCATAGAGGTTAGTCGGCATAACGCTACGGAAGTCGGTTCCATGGCTCTCTCCATACTGCCGGTTGTAACTTTCGCAGAGCTTGATACCGGCAATCTTGGCGATGGCATAAGGCTCATTGGTCGGCTCAAGAGGGCCCGTCAAAAGGGCGCTCTCCGGCATCGGCTGCGATGCCAACCGGGGATAGATACAGCTCGAACCGAGAAAAAGCAACTTTTGCACACCCGCACGCCAGCTCTCATGAATAATATTGGCCTCAATCATCAGATTCTGGTAAATGAACTCCGCCGGATAGCAATTGTTGGCATGAATACCGCCAACTTTTGCCGCTGCCAAGTAGACCTGTGCGGGCTTTTCACTCTCAAAAAATGTCCGAACCGCCGCCTGACAAGTGAGGTCAAGCTCAGCATGCGTTCTGAGCAGCAAATTCCCGGAGTTCAACCCTTGGGCAAAGAGGTGACGCACAATGGCAGAACCAACCATTCCCTGATGACCGGCAACGTATACTCTATTATGCACAAAGATCCCACAATTCAAGACGTTTGATAAAGTTTGCGGCACTTGACTTTATCGCTTCGCCGCAAAGAGCCAATATAACCGTAAATATTTTCACACCCAACGGAACCGGAAATTTTGAAATACTTCCGATCTCACTTACTCGTTTATACTCCCTGACGTCTGTTCGTTGCAGTAACGATCAATAAGACGGAGAAACTGCTGCCCGTAACGCTGGAGCTTGACCTCGCCGACACCAGAAACGGTGAGCATTGCTTCAGCCGTACGGGGAAGGGTGGTGACCATGTCGTGCAGCGTACGATCGGAGAAGACAACGTAGGGCGGAATCCCCTGCTCGTCAGCGATTTGCTTGCGCTGCAAACGAAGCAGTTCGAAAAGCTCTGTATCATAAGGTGCCTCACCCGCTTTTATGAGTGGTTGAGCCGTTTTCTTTTCGAGAAACCGGACAATGTCGATGCGTTCTTCGCGCCGCAGTACCTTCGACGCCTTGGGCAAAAGAAAGAGTGTCGGGTAGAGTCCGTCGGATTTCTGGATCACTTTTTGTGCGAGAAGTTCATCAATGAGGCGGCGCCAGTATTTTTTATCGTGGCCTTTGCCGACACCCCAGGTTTTAAGACGGTCGTGGCCAAAATCGAGAATTTTTTTGTTCTGACTCCCGGTGAGAATATCCATGATATGGGTTGCCCCGAAACGCTCTTCGGTACGGACGATGGCTGAGAGCACCATCTGCGCCTCAAGGGTGGCATCAACCACTTCACGGGTACCGAGGCAGATGTCGCAAGAGTTGCAATTTTCGTGCGGGTAGCGTTCACCGAAGTAGTCGAGGAGAGTGCGACGGCGACAGACAGAGGTCGAGGCAAAAGCGGTCACCCTGGAGAGGGCTGCAAGCGCCCGCTCCCGTTCCACTTCATCCGTCATTGCGTCGATAAAAAAGCGCATTTTAGGAATATCGCCCTGAGAAAAAAGAAGGGAGCATTTGGCCGGTTCACCGTCGCGCCCTGCCCTGCCGGTCTCCTGATAGTAGTTTTCGATACTTTTGGGGAGGTCGGCATGGATGACAAAGCGGATGTTGGATTTGTCGATCCCCATGCCGAAAGCGATGGTGGCAACAATGACCTCAATCTGGTCGCGGATGAAAGCCTCCTGATTTTTTTTGCGCTCGGTGTCGCTGAGCCCGGCATGGTAGGGGAGGACGCGAAACCCTTTTGCCTGAAGCATGGCGGCGGTGTCGTTAACACTTTTACGGCTGGTGCGGTAGATAATACCCGCCTTGCCGGGGTTACTGTTGAGCAACGAAATAAGCTGTGCTTCCACATTTTCCTTAAAACGAACGTCGTAAAGAAGGTTGGGTCGGTCGAAGGAAGCGCGGACAATGAGTGGGTTGCGCAATGCCAGTTTATCGAGAATCTCCTGCTGCACCCTGTGGGTCGCTGTTGCAGTGAAAGCTGCCACCGGTATGTCGGGGAAAAGGGTGACAAGGTCGCAGAGCGAGAGATAGTCGGGGCGGAAGTCGTGTCCCCATTCGGAGATGCAGTGTGCTTCGTCGATGACAGCCAGGCTGAGCTGCACCCGATTGAGCGTTTCGCGGAAATGGTTGAGGATGAAGCGTTCTGGTGCGACGTAGAGAAGGTCGAGGTTGCCGGAAAGGAGAGCGTGCATCACCTCGTCGCGCTCCTCGGCACTCTGGGAGCTGTTGAGGAAGGCGGCGCGAATGCCGTTAGAGCGGGCGCCGTCGACCTGGTCTTTCATGAGGGCAATGAGCGGGCTGATGACCATGCAGGTGCCAGGAAGCAGCACTGCGGGCAGTTGGTAACAAAGTGATTTGCCGCCGCCGGTGGGCATGATGGCCAAAACGTCCCGTTTATCGAGCAGCGAGCGCACCACACTCTCCTGGTTGGGTCGGAACTCATGGAAACCAAAAACCTTGCGGAGAGTGTCGAGCATAATGAGGGGAGGTTCAGCTTTTGTTTTTGCGCCAGGTGCCAAGATAGAGCGCAGCAAGTCGGGCTCCGAAGCGCAGGATTTCAGTGTCGGAAAGGATCGAGAGTATCTGGCCTGTTATCCTGCCAGGGTTGTTGTGCAGCCATTCGTTGCGGTAAAGGGCGCTCATCAGTGTCTCCATGGAAAGGGAGCATGCACAGTCAACCAGTTTGTCGAGCCTTATCTCCGGGCCATCGATGGAAGGGAGCTTTACGCCCTCTTTCTGGGCTGTCATGGTGAGTACCCGGTTGGCGCCGCGCTCTTGCAGGGTAAAGGTGATGCTCTTTGCGCTTGAGCGGCGGACGCGCAGGGTGAGTGGCTGCGGCAAGGGTTTGCATGAGGGGAGCGCGGCCTGTACTATCTCTCCATGCTCATGATCGAGCAGCCGTTGAAGGGCTTTAAAAACGAGGTCGGTGATTTGCCCGGCGTTGAGGTTTTTATTGACCCGCAGGAGAAAGCAGAGCTGGAAGAGATCGATCAAAAAGTTGAGCAGCAGCTCCTTGTGGCTGTTGCGTTTCATGACGGAGCGGTAGCGGTTGAAAGCGACGTTGCAGTAAGCCAGCATGTCGACCAGGGTGGCGCTGTCCATGGTGCGGGTTTCGATGACGGGGCAATAGTTGTTGTAGAAGTCCCAGTCGAATGAGCAGATCTTCCCCTCCTCTTTGTACTCTTTGAAGATGCCGGTTCCTGGGTAGGGGGTCATGACCATGAAGAGTGCCTGGCGGAGACCGAGCGAGCGGGCAAAGTCGGGGTAAACAATGGTATCCTCAATGGTTTCTGTGTAGTGGCCGATAATGAAGTACCCTTCTGCTCCGATATGGTGCTCGCGACAGAGTGTAATGGCCCGCGAAACATCGCCGAGACTGTTTTTTTTGTTCATGAGGGCAAGGGTGGCTTCGTTCGGGCTTTCGATGCCAAGACCGACCTTGCTAAGCCCTATTTGCCGCAGTTTATCAAGAATCCGTTCGGCCCTTACAAGATCTTTAGCCCTCGTTTCGGTCATAATCCGGAAGTTGGTCAATCCCCTTTCGATCATGAGGTCACAAATCTTTTCGGCCCGCCCGATGTTGGTCAAAAAGTTGGCATCCCAGATTTTGAGCAGTTTTTTGTTTTTTGGATCGTGCAAAAGAGCGATTTCTTCGACTACATTTTCGGCACTGCGCCCTCTCCATCCTTTGTGCATCTGGTCGTTGGCACAAAAAGAACAGCTCCAGGGGCAGCCGCGAGAGGTGTAGATGGTGTCGATGGAATAGGCATCACCTTTTTCGCCGTAACGGCTGGGGCGAAGGGAACGCATCGGAAAACGGATGGAGTCGATATTCTGAATGGTAGGCCTTGGTTCGGTGTAAACAATGGCGCCATTTTCACGGTAGGCAAGTCCCTTGATCTCTCGTGAGGGGCCATTGAGCACCAGCTCGCGAAAGGTTTCTTCGCCCTCGCCGATAACGACGACGTCAACACAAGAAAGTTTCAGTACCTCTTCAGGAAGCGCTGTAGGGTGAAAGCCGCCCATGACAACAAAGGCGCCAGCCTCTTTGGCTATTTTAGCGAGCCGTTCGGCCTGGTTGAAGGCGCCAGTCATGGAAGAGATGGCGACCAGGTCAACCGGATTTTTTTTCAACAGTGCGCGGAGGCTGTCGAAAATGCCGTCGTTATAAAAATTTTCGGGCATGACAACGCTTTCAACATCATGCTCAACAGCAGCCGCGAGGTAACAGACGCCGATACAGTCAGTAATGAAGCGGGGAAAGGGGGCGATGATGGTCTGGGGAGCCTCAACGAGACAGAGGCGGTTGAAATATGCCATATTGGTTGTATGCTTGAGTCTTTGAAAATCAGCCGCTAACAGCGGGAAAGATACACATTATTGGGAATTTTTACACTTTTATGAGCGGAGCCCGGCAGTGGCACCCAGCGTCCCTCTGGTTGGCAAACGATTGAAGCCTCCCCTGCTGGTTAAAACAAAAAATCACGTATATTAACAGTCAAATTGTAGTTTTGCTATTACAACGTGTATATATAATAAGGAGGATTTGATTATGAAGCTTTTTAAATTTCTGACAGGGGCTGCAATTGCTCTGGTGGCTATTCAGCTTGTGCCTTACGGCCGCGACCACAAGAACCCTCCGACACAAGGTGAACCGAAATGGGATTCCCTGCGTACCAGTGAACTTTTTGGCCGCGCCTGCAAGAACTGCCATTCGAACGAGACCGTCTGGCCGTGGTACAGTTCAGTGGCGCCAGCATCCTGGCTGATTCAGTATGATGTTGCTCTTGGGCGGGCAGCATTTAACGTTTCGGAGTTGGGACGCACGACGGGTGAAAATGAGAGCGATAAGGCAGCGGGAGAGGTTAAGGAGGGCAAAATGCCTCCGTTTTTCTACCTGCCAGCGCATCCTGAGGCGAAGCTGACGGCTGAGGAGAAGGTTGAGTTATCCAAGGGGCTTGCGGCCACGTTTGGTGAGAAAAAAACGGGCGGCGTAAATGGTAAAGAGGGCGAAAAAGGTGAGAAGGGTGCTGTCAAGGTCAAGGATGGCGATAACGATAAAGATTGATGAGAGTTTCGATTTTTTTGACGCGGGCTGGTTCGGCTGGCCTGAACTACCCGCGCCATCTGCTGCTCTTTCTGTTGACGGTAGTAACCACGCTGTGGGCGGGAGCATTCTGGGGTGGCCATGCGGTAAACTTCAGCTCTCTTCCGCTATTTATCAACTCGCTTGCCTCGGGTATTCCTTACTCGGCTTCTCTTCTTCTTTTTCTGACGGTTCATGAGTTTGGCCACTTTTTTGCGGCACGCCACCATCATGTACGGGCTACGCTCCCCTATTACATTCCAATGCCTCCCCTGCCCTCCCTGCTCAGCCTCGGTACGATGGGTGCTGTGATTAAGGTGAGGGAGCGCATTCCGGGCACAAACTCTCTTTTTGATATTGGTGTTTCGGGGCCGATAGGCGGGTTTGCGGTTTGTGCAGCTCTTCTTGTGTATGGATTTTTAAATCTTCCGCCAACTGATTTTATTTATACCATTCATCCAGAATACGCATCGCAAGGCGGCTTGCCGGCACCGGTAGCGGCGGGGACCCTTGTGCTTGGCAAAAATCTGCTCTGGATGGGGCTGGAGCTGGTAATTGCACCAAAAAACCTGCCGCCGATGACAGAGATGTATCACTATCCTTTTCTTTTTGCGGGCTGGCTCGGTTCACTCGTAACGGCACTGAACCTGCTGCCGGTTGGCCAGCTTGACGGTGGACATATCAGTTATGCGCTCTTTGGCCGGAGAGGACATGCGGCCGTTGCCCGGGTTTTTCTTCTTTTTATTCTGCTTCTTGGCTTTCCTTCATTTTTGGAGCTGCTGCTTTCATGGTTCTATCCGGAGGGGATTCGGATGATTCCGCCGCTGCTGCTGCGCTGGTCATGGCCTGGCTGGTTATTGTGGTCGCTGATTCTCTTGCGCGTTATCGGGACGCAGCATCCTCCGACGGTGCACGACCATCTACTTACAAAAGGCAGAGCACTGGCCGGGTGGTTGACTATAGCTATTTTTGTTATCACCTTTACGCCAGTGCCATTCGGAATCACCTGAAAAGACAACCCATTTTTTTATGCCTGACAACCGGAATAAGGCGGGGATACTCCATTGCGCGGGGAGGGCAATTGACCTGTCGGCGGGGCCAATTATCATGGGAATCATGAATACGACACCTGATTCGTTTTATGACGGCGGGGTACTGCATAGCGGTACCGGAGGTGTTGACCTTGAGCGGGCGCTTGATTATGCGTTGGCGATGATTGAGGCGGGGGCTTCGATTATTGATGTAGGGGGTGAATCGACGCGGCCGGGGGCGGATAAAGTTTCGGCCCGTGAGGAGATTACCCGGACGGTACCGCTGATTGCCCTTTTGCGCGAAAAAAGCGATGTTGTGATTTCAATCGATACCTTTAAGGCAGAGGTAGCCGAGGAAGCGTTGCGGGCAGGGGCGCATATCGTGAATGATATTTCGGGTTTTACCTTTGATAGCGACCTTCCCGCTGTATGCCGGAAGTACCGGGCAGCGGTGGTGTTGATGCACACGGCGGTTAGACCCGAGTTAATGCAGTGGAGCCAGGCGGCTGAGGAAGGGGACGAGGATATTGTGACGCGGGTAAGCCGTTTTTTGGGGCGCTCCATAGCGCTGGCTGAGACGCATTCGATTAAGGATAGTATTGTTGATCCGGGATTCGGATTCGGCAAAAGCGTGGCGGAAAATTTCAGATTGCTCAATCAGCTTGATGCACTGCTTGCTTTAGGTCGTCCGATTTTAGCGGGTGTGTCGCGCAAATCCTTTCTTGGCCATGCCATTACCCCGCCCGGCGGGGACACCCCGCCACCATCAGACAGGCTGGCCGCAACCATTGCGGCACAAACGATAGCCCTGATGCGTGGCGCAACCATTTTGCGTGTCCACGACGTCGCTGAGGCTGCGGCATCCGCCGCCATCGTGCGCGCAACCCGGAAACCGTAGGGGTTGGATGATATTTTTTGCGGGTTTGTTTTTTGTTACATTGACACTCTTGACCAGGATTGCGACTGTCAAACCCTTATTGTCTCCTTCTTCAGATGTATCTTTCGAAAATTGAGCTTTTTGGCTTCAAAAGCTTTGCGCATCGGGTCAGAATAAAATTTGACCCGGGCCTTACAGCCATTGTAGGTCCTAACGGCTGTGGCAAAACAAATGTTGTTGATGCCATGCGCTGGGTGCTGGGCGAGCAAAAATCTTCGCTGCTTCGATCGGCGAAAATGGAGAATATTATTTTTAATGGCTCAAGAAACCTCAAACCTCTGAGCCTTACGGAAGTTTCGCTGACCATCGAAAATAATCGAAATGTTCTGCCGATTGAATATACGGAGGTGACAGTTACGCGCCGCTTGTACCGCAACGGCGAGAGTGAGTTTCTTCTAAATATGGTACCCTGCCGCCTGCGCGACATTCTTGACCTTTTCACTGATACCGGGATGGGAAGCGATGCTTATTCGGTTATTGAGCTGAAAATGATTGAGGAGATTATCAGCAACAAGAGCGAGGAGCGACTGAAGCTTTTTGAAGAAGCAGCAGGAATAACCCGTTATAAACAACGTCGAAAACAGAGTTTCAAGCTGCTTGAAAGTACGTCTCACGACCTTGCCCGGGTTAATGATGTGGTGGCGGAGGTTGAAAAGAAGGTGCGGAGTTTGAAGTTGCAGGTGCGCAAGGCTGAAAAGCTGAGGGAACTGAAAAAGAAAATTCGTGATCTCGATCTTGCGCTCTCCTGGCTGCAGATGGAGGAGTTGCGCGAAAAGCTGGAACCGATACAGCACCGTATCAAGGATGAAGAGCTGCTGAACCATGCTGATGCAGCAACAATAGCGACAGAAGAGAGCGCTGCTGAGGAGAGAGAATTGCAACTTTTGAAGGAGGAGAGTGCTCTCTCGGAGCATCAAAAAAAGCTGAACGAGAGCAATCAACGGATTCACACCCTTGAAAAGGAGCTTTTGCAGCATGAGGAACAGAAAAAAAACCTTGCATCCGATTTTGCTCGCTTCAGGGCAATTCTCCGTAACAGGGAACAAAAAAGCAATGAAGAGGAGCTGCACGAGCGGGAGCTGCTGCGGCAGAAAGCCCCCGGTGAAGCAGCCTGCAATGAGCTGCACGAAGCGTTTCAGAGCCTTGTTACTGAATATGACCAACTCAATGTAACACTTGGCCAGCAGAGGGATGAGCTTGCCCGTGAGCGGAGGCTTTCGGCTGAGGAGCAGAGTGAGGCCAACCTTCTGGGGTTAAAGAAACACAGCCTTGAATCGAAAAAAGAGTATCTGCGTTTGACGATTGAGCGGCTTGAAGCAAAAGAGAAGGCCACTGAGGAGAAGATGAAAAGCTCCCTTCGCGCTGAAGATGAGTTGCGGCAAGATACCTTACGCAAAAACAGGGAGATTACCGAAGCGAAAAAACGCGAAGAGCTTGCCCGGGAACGGCTGGAGGGGCTGAACGCACGTGTCAGGGAGATGCAGGAGGTGCTTCTTCTGAAGCGATCTGAACGGGAGAGGGTGCACAACCAGATTTTGCTTGCCAACTCGGTGCTGGATAATTTTGAAGGGATGCCGGAGGGAATCGGATTTCTCGAAAAGCAGAAAAGCGGGAAAGCGGGGCTGGGGTGCCTGTCGGATCTTCTCTCGCTTGATAACTCTTGCCGGAAAGCGGTTAATGCGGCGCTTGGCGACAGTATGAGCTATTATCTCTGCCAGTCACTGCAGGAGGCCAAGGAAGGGATTGCCAACCTGAGGAGTTCAAACAAGGGAAAGGTTCATTTTCTGGTGCTCGATCTGGTGACCGAGAGCAATGGAATTGACTATCAGGAAATCACTGGCGCACAAAAAACCGTTGAACTCATCAACTACCCTCCGGAACTGCATCACGCATTGCTGCTGATGCTCGGCAAAAGTTATGTGGTTCCGGATCTCATAACGGCAGAATTTCTTGCCTTACTTCATCCTGATTGCTCATTTGTAACAAGTGAAGGTGAAAAATTTGCTGGCAGGGGGCTTTTACTGGGTGGAAGCTCAAAAAACAGTGAGGGATTGCGGCTGGGGAGAAAGGCGCTGCGTGCGAGTCTCCAGACCGAGCTTCTGGTTTTGGAAAAAACCATTGCGAGGGAGGAGGAGGCTCTGCTGCAACTGCGCAAAGAACTGGGCTCCATAAAGGCGGATGAAGAGCGCCGAAAGGTTGATCGTCTGACTGAAGAGCTGGGGGCGCTTGAGAAAAAAACTGCGCGATTGGAAGCCGAGGAGAGTGCGAGCAAACGGGAGAAGGAGCAGTCTGGAGCAGAAAAAGCCACTATGGTTGCGCAAAAAGCGGCTTGCGAGGCTGAAGTAGAGGCGCTTTTGCCCGCTATCGGCAGCAAGGCAGGAGCAGCAGCATTGTTCAGTGAAAAAATTCGACTATTGCAAGAGAGTCTTACATCACTTGAAAGCCGGCACCATCTCTTTGGTAGGGAGGTACAGAGTCGTCAGAGCCGCTATAAGGATGCGTTACGCGATCTTGAAAAACTGGGCCTCAGCATCACAGCCTCTGCCAAAAACCGGAGTGAGCTGCATGAAGAGATTAAAAGACTCAACCTGGAAAGCGTCGCCACCGAAAAGAAACTGGGCTTATGCAAAAAAGCATCTGAAGAGATACAAAAAGAGCTGGAGGCGCTGCTTCTCGAAGCGGCAGGGGAGCAAAAAAGGGTTGGTGACCTTGCTTTGGCTTACCGGGAGCGGCAGGCGCAGCATCATGCGGGCCAGACGATGCTGAGGGAGCTGAGACGGAAGCACGATCTCCGACAGCAATTGCTCACAACCCTCACCCACGACACCATGCAACTGGAGCAGTCGCTCGACCACCTCTTTATGGAGGCTCAGGTAAAATACAACTGTGACCTTGCCGTGATGGCTGAACCGGCTCTTGATAATTTTTATGACCGCAATGAGGCAAAAGAGAGGCTTGAGCTACTGAACAGACAACGTGAACAGTTTGGAGCGGTCAATGAGCTGGCACTTGATGAGTATGAGAGAGAAAAAGAGCGCCTCGATTTTCTTGTTACGCAGCGGGAAGATCTGCTCAAGGCCGAGCGTGAGCTTCGTTCGACCATCGAGGAGATCAACAAGGCGGCCCTTCAAAAATTTGATGCCACGTTCCGCGAAGTGAGAAAAAACTTTATTGCTCTTTTTCGGGAGCTTTTTGAATTGGAGGATGAGGCCGATCTGCTCATTCATTCCGCAGAAGATCCTCTCGATGCCCATATAGAGATTGTCGCCAAGCCGAGGGGAAAAAAGCCTCTCTCCATTGAGCAATTAAGCGGTGGAGAAAAGGCGCTGACGGCACTCTCACTCCTCTTTGCCATCTATCTGGTAAAGCCGAGCCCCTTCTGTATTCTTGATGAAGTGGACGCTCCGCTCGATGATGCCAATGTCACCCGCTTTATTAAACTTCTGAAAAAATTTGAGAATAACACCCAATTCATTATTGTTACGCACAACAAAAAAACCATGGCCTCCTGCCAGGCTCTTTACGGAGTCACCATGGAGGAGGAGGGAGTATCACGACTGATTCCCGTACGACTTGAAAAAATAAGAATTTGAAAGGTACCGAGCGATTTTATGCTGAAGAAACTTGTGTTATTTGATATCGACGGAACATTGCTTACGGTAAGCAAGATCAACCGTAGCGTCCTTGTTGATGCCCTGACGGAGGTCTACGGCACGCCGGGAAGCGCCGGGACGCACAATTTTTGCGGCAAGATGGACAGCGTTATTATTTATGAGGTCTTGCAGAGTGCGGGCCTCAACAAGGACAAAATAAGTGAAAAATTCGAGCGCGTCAAGGCGTGCTATATTGAACTTTTCCGTAAGGCTGCCCAGGCATCGGACGTTTGCCTGATGGTGGGCATCCCTGATCTCCTTCAACAGCTTTCGGAACGTTCCGAAGTGATGCTTGGCCTCTTGACCGGAAATTTTGAAGCGTCAGGACGCCACAAACTCCTTCTTCCTGAAATAAACCACTACTTTCCCTTTGGTGCTTTTGCCGATGATGCCCCAAGTCGTAATGAACTGCCGGCTATTGCGGTTGAAAAGGCCCGCCAACTGACAGGAACAACGTTTGCGGATCATGACATTATCATTATAGGTGATACTGAACACGATATCGCCTGTGCCAGGGTTCTGAACGCAAAGTCCATTGCTGTCGCAACCGGCAACTTTTCAACGGAAGAGCTTAAAAAGCACCATCCGCATGTTTTGTATGAAAACCTTGGGAGAACGGATGTTGTTGTCAATGAAATCCTCCACTCTACAATCATTTAACTGCTCTTTTATGAAGACCTACCGCCGGCAAATACGTGAAAAAATTTTACAGGCGCTCTATACCATTGAAATCCGTGATACCGACATCGACTCTGCGGCTGGCTGGCTTTTGACTGAGGAGATTTTGGCCGATGCCAATGCCATGAAGTTTTTCAATACGCTCCTGAAAAACATCAAGGAACACAAAGAGGAGATTGACCTCTATATTGTGAAGCATACCTTCAACTGGGATATGAGCCGTATTGCCATCATTGACAAGAATATCATCCGCATGGCCCTGACGGAGATCCTCTACTGCGAGGATATTCCGCCCAAGGTCTCGATTAATGAGGCTATTGAAATTGCCAAGAAATTCAACAGCACCGACAAGAGCAGCAAGTTTGTTAATGGTATTCTTGATGCGATTTATAACGATCTCAAGGGTGAGGGGAAGGTACACAAAAACGGACGGGGACTGATCGACCAGTCGGTGGCCAAGCTGCAGAAGAGCGAGAGTGAGGAGGAAGCGCCGGAAATCGAAAGCTGAGAGGGCATGAAAGAGAGCCCTGAAAAAAAAATTGTTTTTCTCAATGAGGTGCTTGGCCGAGCATACCCGAACCCAAAAAGCGAGCTCTGCTACAACTCCCCTTTCCAACTGCTTGTGGCTACCATTCTGGCGGCCCAGGCAACGGACAAGCAGGTCAATGTCATTACCCGGGAGCTTTTCCGGATGGCGCCGGACGCCGAGAGCATGAGCCATATAAAGCTTGAGGAGCTGAGAGCCCTTGTCAGCTCCATCAATTACTGCAACACCAAGGCAAAACATCTTTTTGAGACGAGCCGGATTCTGGTTGAACGCTTTCATTGCGAGGTGCCCGGCACGAGGGAGGAACTCGAAAGCCTGCCGGGGGTTGGCCGTAAAACGGCCAGTGTTGTGCTCAGCAACGCCTTCGGACTTCCGGTCATGCCGGTCGATACCCATGTGCACCGGGTCTCAAACCGGATCGGACTGGTTCAGACCAAAACAGTAGAAGAGACCGAAAAGGGGCTGATGAACATTATTCCCCAGGCTTTGGTACTCCCCTTTCATCACTATCTGCTGCTGCACGGACGCTACACCTGCAAGGCAAAAAAGCCTGACTGTGCGCACTGTTCTGTAAGACTCATCTGCGACTACAGCGCCAAAAACTAACCAAGTTCCACTTTGCGATCGACAGCATAGAGCCACTCACCTTCAGGACGCTGGCGGTTGCCTGCCCAGAGTTCCAGTGTAATTCCTTTTCCTGTTGAGAGCGGAGAGGTGAAAATTTCGATCTGGTAATAAAGTTCATCGAGCAGGTCGTCCCACACTTTTTCAAGGGTGAGCCCCCCTGCAGCATAAGCCGAGCCGGGAGTGAGGGTGTTGGGCACATCAGGCTGAAAATAGTCGCTTATATAAACAAAACTGTCGGGCATCAAAAAGCCGCCCCTGAAGCTTCCTCTGGCTCGCTTGACACCAGGTACTTCAATCCAGAATTCGAGCAGGGTGTCCGCAGTGAGCTTGCCGTCGACGGCAAGTTTTTCAATGAGTTGTTGTACGGTCTGGCGAATGAGCGCTTTGTTCTGAGCGGTCAGTTCATGCATGGTGAAGTCGGGGGTATGGTCGCGCATGGTGGTCGGGTATGGGTTAGTTTTTTGTATGAGGGCAATATAGTTAGTTTTTTAGTTATCAGTAATCAGTTATCAGTTGTCAGTTTTCTGATTACTGACTACTGACTACTGACTACTGATTACTGACTACTGATTACTGATTACTGATTACTGACAACTTTTTGCCAGTGAAGAGAGCTGGCCTGAGGCCCCGGACTGAATTTGCGATGAAGAGGGCGGTGGCGGTTTGCAGGTCGTGGAGGGTTATGGTTTTTTCGGCGGCGAAGGGGCGGGTGGCGAGAAAGTTGCTGCGAAAAATACCGTTGAGAAGGCCGGAGTGGAGCGGAGGCGTCAGGAGTTGGTGGCCTTGACGGATAAAAAGGGTGCTGATGGCTCCTTCGGTCAGCTCTCCGTGCTCGTTCATAAAAAGCACTTCATCGTAACCGCTGTGACGGGCGAGGGTGAGGTAGCGGTCGTAGAGCGCCCTTTCGGTGGTTTTGTGGTGGAGCAAGGGGTTTCGGGAATCGACCCGGTGTGCGGCTATGCAGAGGCGAAGCGTGGTGGCGGAAGACTGCGCAGGTATTGGCTCATGGCTGGTGCCAAAGCTTCCCTGCATGGAGAGGGTGAGCTTTACCTTGTATCGGGCGGCGTTTCGGCGCAGCTCCTCTTCGAGAGTGCTGAGGTGTCGTGCAGCGGTGGCGATGTTGCAGGGAAAGCCGAGGGTTGCGGCTGATGCGGCAAGCCGCTGGAGATGCTCCTCAAGCCAGAGATAGCTTCCATTCCAGAGGATGCTTTCGAAAAGGCCAAACCCTGCACCCACCCCAAGAATTTTTGCTTTGAGCTGGCACTCCCGGTACTCTTCGGCGGGGTTGGAGTCCCAGACGATGCCTCCCCCTGAACCGTAGAGCCCTTTGTTGCCTGTAAGCTCAATGGTGCGGATGGCTACGCTGAAAACCATGTCACGCTCCGGGGTGATATAGCCGATAGTGCCGGTATAGATCCCTCTTGGTTCCTCTTCAAGGCTTTGAATGAGCTTCATGGCATTTATTTTAGGCGCTCCGGTTATTGATCCGGATGGGTAGAGCGCCTGGAAGAGTTCGTAGAGCCCGACCTCCTCCCTTTGCTCACCGCAGATCGTTGAAAGCATTTGATGGAGCGTCGGCCAGCTTTCGGTGGCAAAGAGCTCCCCTGCCTCAACTGAGCCGGGCTTGCATATCCGCCCGAGATCGTTGCGCAGGAGATCGACAATCATGAGATTCTCTGCCCGGTTTTTTGGGCATTGCCCAAGCCCCTCTTTCAGGGTGTTGTCCTCTTCTGCCGTGCGCCCTCTTGGTGCAGTCCCCTTCATCGGCATGGTTTCGATAGAGGAGCCGCTGCGTCTGAAAAAGAGTTCGGGTGAAAAGGAGAGAATGGTGCGCTCTTTGCTGTTGAGGAGAGCGGTGTATGAGGAGGGTTGCGCGCCTCTCAATGCTGCAAAAAGTGCCGGTGCCGCGCCATTAAACGTAAAGCGGTATCGCCCGGTAAAGTTTACCTGATACACATTTCCTGCCTCAATCTGCTCCCGGATACTCTCAATTTTACGACAGTACTCTGCCTGAGAGAGGTTGAAGAAGAGATCATTGAGCGTGAGAGAGGAGAGTGCGCTCGCTTCGGCAAAAAGCTCTTCGACCTCTCGGGCAGAAAAGCGCTGCGGCTGGCGGTAGATGCCGAACCAGCCGAGCGGTGGGACCGGAAGAGTGTGAGCAGGGTCGGCAAGGCACTCCTCAAAACCGTAACCGGCCTCATAAGTGAGCCAGCCGGCAAGAAAAAAGCCCTGAGCAAGCTTTTCCTCAAGCTTCCGAAAAAAGCTCTCAAGCCCGGAGAGGGAGGTGAGCGTCACCACCTCCAGAGGAGCGGAGAAGAGCAGCGCCCCGCCATCCAGCTCTTTGCAAAAGGCTGATTCAAGCCAAAGCGACCCTTCGCACGAAAGGGTGACGAGGCATTGTGACGTCAGGGTGCGGTCGCGCATGGTCGGAATATTTGAGTTTTCAGTTATCAGTAATCAGTAATCAGACAACTGAAAACTGATTACTGATTACTGATAACTGATTACTGACAACTGATTACTGACAACTGATTACTGATTCGCTTCGATGGTAATGGTTTTGTCGAGAACGGTTTCGAGCCAGGGTTTCAGCAGGTCGGCGGCCCAGATTTCAATGTCGGGCTCGCAACGGCTTTTGAGGCGAAGCGTTATGTCGCGCTCGCGAATCTCCACGCTGACTTTCTGAATATTCTTCCGGTGGCCACGTTCAAGACCGTTGGCAATACGCAGCATACCGGAAAGCAGGTCAACAGCCCGTTTATGCTCTGGCTTGAGCAGGTTGTAGGCCGTATGACGCTCCGATGGAGGAGATTTGCGGTGATAACGGACAACATGAGCGATAATCTCGATCTCCGAAGGAGAAAATCCACGAAGCTCCCCATTGAGAATGATGTACTGACCGTGTTTGTGATGTGATGAAATGGAGATAAATGCGCCAATGTTGTGGAGCAGTGCGGCGTACTCAAGCAGTTCGCGGTAAGGCTTGTCGAGATGGTGCAGGGGTTCAAGCTTGTCGAAAAGCTGAAGTGTGAGTCGGGCAATATGCTCTGCATGGTCACGCATCCAGTTACATCGGAAGCCGAGTTCATAGACACTCTCACGACGGATGTCGAGTTCATCGTCTTCTCCCCGCCTTGCACCTGAAGCAATGCGATGCTTCAAATAGTGGAGCACCATTCCCTCCCGCAGGGCTGAATCAGCAATCACAATCTCCTGCAGATTGAAGAGCTTGAAGATCATATCGACAAGAATAAGCCCCGGCACAATGAGATCGACCCTTTTTTCGTCAAGGCCTGTCAATTTTTTCCGTTCGCCGCCACCGAGCGGAATGACTGCCTGGTAAAGAGCCTTAAACTCCTTGCGGGTGAAGACGCTGTTGTTGAGCGAGGCATCACTCTCACGGCCATTCATGGAGGCTATCATGCGGGCGATATTCTGTGCGGTGCCTGAAGAGGCGATGGCCCTGCTCACCTGGAGTTGGGAGGCCTTTTCGACAGCGGTGACCATCTCGGCCGAAAAGAACTGTTCAAGGAGATGGATGTTGTGGCTGCTTATCGGTTCTGAGGCAACAAAGCGCTCGCACATCCTTGCCACACCAATTTTGCGACTCTCGAGCAGTTGTATCCCCTTCTCGTTGACAAGCACAAACTCGACCGAACCTCCGCCGATATCGAAGAGAAGGTCGGCAGTTTTGCCAATCTTCACGGCATTACGAACTCCATAGTAGATAAATTCAGCCTCCTCCCTGCCGGAAATCACCTTGACCTTCAGGCCGGTCTCCTCGCGGACACGGCGGAGAAAATCCCCCTGGTTTTTTGCCTCGCGAATGGCACTGGTGGCGAAGGCAAGAACATTTTCCTGCGCTACGCCATGCTGCCGGGCAAGAACAAGAAAATTTTTCAACGCGGCTATACCTGACTGCATGGCCTCTTCATTGAGCATTTTTGTGGAGATGCTGCCACGACCAATACAAATCATATCCTTGACACGATCAATCTCAACAATCCCCTTCTGCGGATTCTCTTCGACAATAATCATGTGGAAGGAGTTGGTGCCGAGATCAATGGCGGCAACCCTCAATTTTTCACTCTTCATGCCTGGACAGGTTCAAAATGCTCTTTATTAAGCGAGGCAAAATACATGTTTTGCTCTTGAAACGGAAAAAGAGTTCTACGGACTGGATTGATGACCGAAAAAAAAGATTTCAGTGTATATTCAAGCCTGAAATTGATGCGGGGAGGGTATTTTTATTGATTTTTTTATTATGCAAGAAATGGACCGGCTGGAACTCCGCTATGAAGTTGCGCGAAAAGCAATTCATCTCTCTTCGCTCTCTATTCCGGTGATTTACTGGTTTATCAGCCGTGAACTTGCGCTGCTGCTGCTTTTTCCACTTTTTTCCGGTTTTTTTCTGATTGACCTGCTGAAAAATTTTTTTACTCCGGTATCGATCTGGTATCACAAAACCTTCGATTCGATGCTGAGAACACATGAACTTGAAAGAACAAAAAACAACCTGAACGGTGCGACCTATATCATGATGGCAGCACTTCTTCTGGTGCTTTTTTTTCCGAAAATCATTGCGGTTGCCGCTTTCAGCCTTGTGGCGGTTTCAGATACCCTTGCGGCCATTATTGGTAAAAGTTTTGGAAAGCACCGGTTTGGGCAAAAGAGCGTTGAGGGAAGTGCAGCCTTTTTTTGCTCCGCACTTGTGGTAATCAGCATTGTACCGGGCCTGAACCCCTTTATCGGCATCATCATGGCTGTAACGGCAACGCTGACCGAAGCATTTATAGTGCGTATCGGTGAGTTCAAGGTTGACGATAACCTCTCAATTCCTCTTGCCAGCGCAATAGTAGGCAAACTCTGTACACTCCTCCCCATTTTCCGATAGTTTTTTCTTTCAAGAATGATCATGCAGACAAAGCTTACCGATTCAGTTGAAGAGGCCGCGGCTATTTTGAACTCGGGCGGGGTCGTTGCATTTCCAACAGAAACGGTCTATGGCCTTGGTGCCGGTATCTGCCATCCGGAAGCACTTCTTCAGCTCTTTCGGGCAAAAGGGCGTCCGGCAGATAACCCGCTGATTGTACATATCGCCAGCATTGGGCAGGTTGCGGAGGTTGCCTCTGCAGTGAGCTTGCAGGCCGCTCAGTTGATTGAGCGCTTTTTTCCCGGCCCACTGACACTGGTGCTCAAAAAAAATTCTTCTGTCCCTTACAGCGTGACCGCCGGTCTTGAGACTGTCGGGGTACGCTGCCCGGCAAATCCGGTCGCCCGGGAGTTTCTTCGTCTCGCTTGCTGCCCGGTGGCCGCTCCTTCGGCAAATCGTTCGGGGCTGCCGAGTGCGACAAACTGGGAGGCGGTGCATGAAGATCTTGACGGAAAAATTGACTGCCTTCTCAGGGGAGACCCGAGTACCATCGGCCTTGAATCGACCATTGTTGACTGCTCGGGGAGTAGGCCGATTTTGCTGAGGGCCGGAGCAATCACACTGGAACAACTGCGCGCAGTGGTACCTGAAATAACGACCATTACGATTACGCAGCCTGAGGAAAGGCCTAAGTGCCCGGGGCTGAAGTATCCCCATTATGCTCCGAGGGCGTCGATTGTGCTCTGTTCCAAGAACGAAAAAATCGACATCAAAGAGAGTTCTGCGGCCTATATCGGCATGTCGGAGCCCCCTGAGGGGGTGGCGCTGCTCAAGGTGTGCCGCACCACGGAGGAGTATGGCCGGGAGCTCTTCGGATTTTTCAGGCTTTGCGATGCCCGGAACATCAGCGTCATTTACTGCGAACTGCCTTCAGACGAGGGACTTGGCAGAGCAATCAGGGATCGGCTTATGCGGGCCGCCGGACTCTGCTGACCTCCCTGCGGCCAGCAGACCACTCAAAATGCAAAAAAGCAGCCAAGATGGAATGAGCCTGGAGCACTGGTCGCCCGCTCGTCATGGCTGCTGCTGTAAACCTTCCTGTCGCTGTACCAGGTGACCTCGTATCGTGCCCCAAGTTTCATTTGTGGCAGGGCCTGCCATGTTGCTACCAGAAAGAGGGATTTGCCCCGACCGTTGTACATCCCGAGGGAGGAGGTGAGGGGCAGGTCATCTTCGTAGGCATAGAGTGCTGCATCGTAATCTTCAGTATTAAAAACGGTCATGCGCCCTTTTATACCAAATTTTTTGACCGTGTAGCCAGCCTGCTGATAGGCCATCCATCCATAAAATTGCTGATCGCCAGCAGGATACTCCTTGACCACTTTTTTGACCTCTCCACGGCTTCTGAGCTGCACGTTGCGGGAGAGGGCAACATCGCAATCGAGTCGGCAGCGGTCACTGATTTGAGGAAGGGCTACCCAAAGGGGATTGTCTGAAGTCCCCTTATTGAACTCCTCCTCACGGTATTTGTGCTGGAATTGAAGGTTCCAGGTGAAAAGGGGGGACTGCTTCCAGGTGATGATAAGCCGTGAATCGTTGCCGCTGGAAGGGTACGAGAAATTCGTGCCAAGCTGTGGAAAGGTGAAGAGGTCATAATAGGCAGCAACTGAAAGCCGTTTGCTGATTTTTGCGTTGAGGCCGACATAGTATCCCCGCTCATTTGAGGCATCACTCCCCCGTTCGGCAAAAGCACCGGCAAAAGGGGATGCGTAGCCATCACCATACCGCCGGATTGCTGCAACAGTGCTGAGGCCCTGAAGAATCTCATACTCCACGCCTGCCATCCATGATGCATCAGCGATACGAGTGGAAAATGCCGCTTCGCCAAAAAGACTGACATGCCCAACGGAGAGATCGCTTTCAAGACTGTAAAGGGTTGCCGAAGAGGGATAATGATCATCAAGCGGCAATGGATATTTGTAGTTCAGCACACTGCCCCCAGCCCTGCCACTGAAGAGGCCTGCCTGATAGCGGTAGAGGAGATTTGCTCCGGAGATTATCTCGGTCACGTTGTCTTTTCTGCTTATTTCAAGCTCGTTGCGATGGTAACCTGAGGTACTGAAACTGGTGATGACACCATCGTCGTTGATGACCGCATCACGATTGTCGGAGGAGTAGAAGAGGGTCACTTCAAATGGATCGAGCTTCAGTGTCGCGGCAGCTCCCTGTAAAAAACCGGATTCCGTGCTTGAGGCGGAGGGCAAGAGCTGCTTTGAGGGAAGCCTGACGCTGCCGGCAGGGTCGCTTCCCTTTGAAAAATAGCGTCCCTGCCCGATGAGCAGCCCCTGGGCAAGATTGAGTTTATAATTGCCGAGAACCAGGCTTTTCAAGTGGCCAAGATCGTAGGCATTGAGGCTGATTGCGCTGAAGTCGGCCACATCAGGCTCACCAATATCCTTTTCCTGTACCAGACTGGCTTTGAGGTGAGGCGCCGACAACTGCAACCGGTTGTAAAGCTTATAGTTCTCTCCTGCATAGGATCCGTCGAGAATTCCTTTTCGAGGCGGCGTTTCCCAGAAGAGGCGGCTATAGAGCGAGCCATCAACAACTACGGCTTTGGCGTCGGGAGCACGACGAAAAGTACTCTCTTTGCTTAAGAGGATGTAGGGTGCAATGCTCGCCGTTTTCTCTTTTCCGATGATGAGTTCAAGTTCCTGCAGAGAGAGTATGGGCCCTTTATCGCGCCGGTGAATGATGATGGCCTCTGCATCGGCTCTTTTGAGCCAGGGCAGTTGACACAAGTCGTCAACATCAGCCTCGTTAATCACAATCTTGCTGCTTTTCAGCCGATCGACCAGATCGAGCAACTGCTCGATAGTTGATTCTGATTCAGCATTATTAAGCAGATCCTGAAGATCGCCGGTTTCGGCAGCGTGTGCGCATGGGGAAGAAATGAGTGAGGCAACAAAGAACACAAACGCCATGACTCTGCGCACGGCATGACGTTTGAGAGAAAAGAAAGGTTTGCGCATAGCTGTCACACATCGGGTTTTGTATCAGTTAACAAAACCGGCTGATAGCTTATGGGCTTTCCGTCAACTTGTAGAGTGCCTGAACCTCATTACGGCTCAGGTAGCGCCATTCGCCACGCCGGAGTTCTCCTGCCTGAAGACCTGCATAAGCAACCCGTTCAAGCCGTTTCACCTCAAAACCGAGAGTCTCGAACATTCTTCTGACCTGGTGATTTTTTCCTTCATGAATGCTCACCAGTACCTGCATTCCCTCATCAAGTATTTTTGCACGGCAGGGACTGACTTTTTCTCCGGTATCTTTCAAACGCATCCCTCCTGTCAGTTGAGGCAGAAGATTTGGAGCAAACTTTTCACCAAGCTCGGCAATATACTCTTTTTTTACATTTGACGAAGGATGCATTAATTTATGCGCCAGTGTACCGTCATTGGTGAGGAGAATCACACCTGTCGTTTTCCGGTCGAGTCGTCCAACAGGAAAAATGCGCTCTTCGACGTCAATAAAATCGAGCACCATCTCCCGCTTTTTTTCGTCACTATTGGTGGTGATAACGTTTCTTGGTTTGTTGAAGAGGATGTAGACCTTCCGGTGCTCAGGCTGGGCAAACTTTTCGCCATCCACAATAACCTCGTCGCGGGAGGGGCTGACCTTTATGCCTGGCGTCGTCACGACAACGCCGTTGATCATGACCCTGCCGTCCAGAACAAGCTGATCGGCCGCCCGTCGTGATGCTATGCCGCACGAGGCGAGATAGCGATTGATTCTTACTTCATCATCTTTCGTACTGTTTTTCATATTCCTGTATCGTTTCCTGCTTGTTCGTTGCCGGATGAGACTTTTTCTTCGCCATGCAGCCGGGTAAAGGATTGCTGTTCTTCGTGCTCCTGAAGAATTTCTTTTATCTCACGAAGTTCAGGGAGCTCTTTCAGTGTCGGAAGATTGAAGAGGTCAAGAAACTCGGTGGTGGTACCATATTGCAGCGCTTTACCGGGAGCATCCGCTCTTCCGCGAACTTCTATGAGCGCACGAACGAGAAGCCTGTCGATAGCATAATCGGGGCTTGCACCACGAATCTGCTGAATCTTCCCCCTGGTAACAGGCTGATTATAGGCAATAACGGCAAGAACTTCAAGCAGAGAGTTCGAAAGCTTTCTGCGGATTTTCGGGGCAAGAAGTTTTTTGAGCAGGTCACCAAATTCCTGACGGGTAAAAAAACGGTATCCGCCAGCAATAAACTCGATCTGAAAACTTCTTCCACTCTCTTCGTACTCTCGGTTCAACCGCCCAACAATAGCCTGAAGCTCGCTCTGATTGAGGTTCACGGCGGTAAGCTGCCGGATTGCCGGAAGCGAAAGAGGCTCTTCGGAGGCAAAAATGAGCGCCTCAATCTGTTGCTGTAACTGTAACTCCTGCTTCTGCACGTTTTCGGGTGGGTTAACTGCTATTTTTTCCGTGCTGTCGAAAAATTATGATCAAGGCTAATCCCCTCTTCAAAGCTGTACCAGAGCTCCTGACAAGGAAAATTACATTCGTAGAGAGCCTTGCCAATAATAACTGAATCAACTCCAAAAGCGGCAAGCTCGTTGAGCTTTTTCAGGTCTTCGGAATTGGTAACACCGCCGGAAGCTGTAATTTTCATCCCTGCTTTTTCGGCAAAGCGCCTGGTGCTCTCATACCCGAAACCCTGCATCATGCCGTCACGGCTTATGTCGGTATAAATGACGCGCTCAACGCCCATCTCTTTCATCTGAAGCGCCAGATCGTAATCCTTGAGCGTGCTGCTTTCGGTCCACCCATTTATTTTTGGAATGCCGTTTTCGGCATCGATGCCGACAACAATCTGTGATGATGTATAGGTTTTCAAAAGCTCTTCGACCAACTTTGGATAGGTTACCGCAGCCGAGCCGATAACCACGCGACTGACGCCGATATCCAGATAGCGCTTTACCGCATCGGCGGAGCGAACGCCGCCACCGACCTGTACCGGGATGTCGATGTTCACGACAATTTCACTGATTTTTTCAAAGTTGACCATCTCGCCACTGAGGGCAGCATCGAGATCGACAATATGGAGCATCTTGGCATTCTGCTTGCGCCAGATAATTGCCATGTCACGAGGATTGTCAAGATAGATTTTTTTCTGGCTGAAGTCGCCACGGGTCAGTCGTACACACTTCCCCTCTTTAATGTCTATAGCGGGAATTATCAACATAACGAATAACAAAAAAAATGTTTTAGCACCCGGCAAAATTTTTAAGTATCTGCAAACCGGCATCCGAACTTTTTTCCGGATGAAACTGAACCGCAAAAATACCATTTTTTTCGATGGCTGAACAAAAGTTTTTTCCGGCGAAGCAAGTTGTTGCGGCTACTGAGTCAAGGCTTTCTGGCTCACAGTAGTAGGAGTGTACAAAATAGAAAAAAGTGTGATCGGCTATTCCGCGGAACAGGACACTCTCTTTCTGCTGATCAACGGAGTTCCACCCGATTTGGGGAATCTTGTCGGTTTCGCTCCTGAAACGAACCACTTTACCCGCAATCAGATCCATTCCCTTGTACGATCCCATCTCTTCACTCCCGGTAAGCAGTAACTGCATGCCGAGGCAGATCCCGAGGAGCTGGCCTCCCTTGTCAATATGCTCCGAGATTGCTTCGGTAAAACCCGATGCGTTGAGTGACTCTATGGCAGAACCGAAAGCTCCGACACCAGGAAGAATAACTTTGTTATAGCCGGCAAGTTTGGCAGGATCACTGCTGACGATCGCTTTGACTCCGAGGTAGTCAAATGCCTTGAGGACAGAACGAAGATTCCCCGCGCCGTAATCGGCAATAAAAACCATGTGCATAACAACTTTAAAATTACAGAGCGATCAACAGAATACCCTTGAACGCCGCGCTCATCGACCGTCAAGCTGCTCACGACAATCAAAAAAGAAGCCTTTTATATTGAATAATTAATGATTATTATAATGACTTTTTCATCTTGCCAGAAAAACCGAAAGGTCTCCACTATCATACGAAATCAGGGAACCAATGCACAAAATTGTTTCTGCCATATTTTTAGCTGAAAATATCAAAAAAATTGAGATCGAGGCTCCCCGCATTGCAAAAAAAAGAAAAGCTGGCCAGTTTGTCATGATCAGAGTGGGCGAGACGGGCGAACGGGTTCCGCTGACCATTGCGGACTCAAATCCCGAAAAAGGAACCATTACCATCATTGTTCAGGGTATGGGGACGTCGACAAGGGAGCTGAACAGCAAAGAGGCTGGTGAGAGTATCCACGATATCGTCGGTCCTCTTGGTGCACCGTCGCATATCGAGAAGTTTGGCACTGCGGTAAGCATAGGCGGCGGTTTGGGTGCGGCAATTGCCTATCCAACGGCAGTGGCGCTGAAAGAGGCTGGTAATTATGTCATTACCATCAACGGTGCCCGTTCAAAAGAGCTGGTGATCCTTGAAGAAGAGATGCGTGCGGTGAGTGATGAGGCCTATATCACGACCGATGACGGGTCGTACGGCTTTCACGGCTTTGTTACCCAGAAACTGCAGGAGCTGATTGACTCCGGCAAAAAAATTGATTTTGTGCTTGCCATCGGGCCTATTCCAATGATGAGAGCCATCGCGGAGGTCACCCGTCCTTACCAGATCAAAACCGTTGTGAGCCTCAATCCGATCATGGTTGACGGCACCGGTATGTGCGGTGGTTGCAGGGTTACGGTAGACAACCAGATCAAGTTCGCCTGTGTTGACGGCCCTGAGTTCGACGCTCATCTGGTCGATTTCAAAAACCTTTCTGACCGGAACAAGATGTACCTGCCGGAAGAGAAGCAGGCAGTTGAAACATTTGCGCACCAGTGCAACCTCCAGAAGCAGCTCTGAGGCCTTCACCGGCACTCTTTGGCTCTCAACGATGACCTTCTTGCCCGGCTCTCTGCCGGTGACAGCTTTTTTTTGCATCATCAAACTCTCTTTTTTTAAAGAAGCATTACTATGGACGCACAATCTATCACGACCAAAGAACGTCTTGCCATTCCACGTCAGGAGATGCCGTCTCAGAATCCGGAGGTGCGGAGTCACAATTTCAGGGAGGTCAATCTTGGCTATACTGCGGAGCTGGCACAACGGGAGGCTCAGCGTTGCCTTCAGTGTAAAAACCCGGCCTGTGTAAAGGGGTGCCCGGTCAATATCAAGATTGACCAGTTTATCAAGCTTATCGCTGATGGTGATTTTGCGGGCGCCGCAAGAAAAATCAAGGAGGATAATGTTTTGCCTGCGGTCTGCGGCAGGGTTTGCCCGCAAGAAGACCAGTGTGAAAAGGAGTGTGTTCTCACAAAAAAATATACCTCGGTGGCCATCGGCAATCTCGAACGGTTTGCGGCTGATTTTGAGCGCGAAACCGGACGAGTGGAGCTGCCGCAGGTGGCCGCACCGACCGGGAAAAAGGTGGCTGTTATCGGCAGCGGACCGGCTGGACTGAGCTGTGCCAATGACCTGATTCAGTTGGGCCATGCGGTGACGGTTTTTGAAGCGTTGCATGAGCTTGGCGGTGTTTTGATGTACGGTATTCCCCAGTTCCGCCTTCCCAAAGAGATTGTCCAGGCTGAAATTGAGGGGATGAAAAAGCTTGGTGTAAACTTTGTCACCAATGCGGTCGCTGGCCGTTCGATCACCGTTGATGAACTGCTTGAAGAGGAGAAATTTGATGCGATCTTTATCGGGGTCGGAGCGGGTCTACCCTGGTTCATGGGTATCCCTGGTGAAAATCTGCTCGGGGTCTACTCGGCCAATGAGTTTTTGACAAGGGTTAACCTGATGAAATCCTATCAGTTCCCCGACAACGACACTCCGGTCTTCAACTGCACGGGAAAGAGTGTGGCGGTCTTCGGTGGCGGCAATACGGCGATGGATGCTGTTCGCACGGCCAAGCGACTTGGGGCTGAACACGCCTACATTGTCTATCGCCGTTCAGAGGCGGAGATGCCTGCCCGTATTGAAGAGGTGCACCACGCAAAGGAGGAGGGTATTGAATTCCTCGTACTGATGAACCCTCTGGAATTTATCGGCAATGAGGCGCAGTGGCTTACAGGAGCCAAATGCCTCCGCATGGAGCTGGGCGAGCCGGACGACTCGGGACGACGACGCCCGATACCAATCAAAGATTCTGAATTTATTTTACCCATCGATATGGCCGTCATTTCGATCGGCAACGGTTCCAACCCGCTCATCAAGCAGACAACGCCGGATATTGATGTCAGCAAGCGGGATACCATTGTCGTCGATATCACGACCATGGCAACCTCAAAGGAGAATGTCTATGCCGGTGGCGACATTGTGACCGGAGGAGCGACGGTTATTCTTGCCATGGGCGCAGGACGTACGGCTGCGGCAGCAATTCACGCAAAGCTGATGGGCGAACAAAAACATTGAACTGACCGCTACACTGCAAAAGAGGACCGGACGGAAGTCCGGTCCGTTTTGTTCACCAACCCACATCTCCAGATGAGCGATCTCTACAGATTCGGCGTCTCCCTTGAAAAAACGTTGATCGAGGCTTTTGACCGTCATATCGGAACACAACAGTACAAAAGCCGATCTGAAGCGATACGGGATTTGATCCGTGAAGAGCTTGTCAGAAAAGAGTGGCAAGAGGGCGGCACTGTTGCCGGAGCGATCGTCATGACTTATGACCATCACAAGCGAGAACTGGTCAGCGTGCTCCTTGATATTCAGCATGACTTTCAGGAGACCATCATTTCAACCCAGCATGTGCACCTCGATCATCACCACTGCCTTGAAATCATTGCGGTAAAAGGCCGGGCCTCCGATGTTGAAAAACTGGCCACAACCCTCAAGGTGCAGGTCGGAGTCAAGCATCTGAGCCTGAGCATCTCTTCATCCGCTGACTGACTGACAGAATCCCGCTTTGCCTCCTCTGTATTCGGGGTCCATGTTTTAATCTCAATTGAGCATGCCTATGAGTCGCCATAATGTCTTCGTTGCGAGAGAACATATACCGTAACAACAAAATCATCGATAGTGTAAATCAGCCGTTCCTTACTGTTCAATCTTCTCGACCAATAACCTGATAAATTACCTTTAAGCCGTTCGGCTTTTCCCGTGCCAAGTGCAGGATGTTCAGTCAGTTCATCAATGATTTTTTCAATTTTCCTCAGAATCGACTTATCCCCCTGTTTTTTCCAATAGAGAAGATCTTTATCAGCCTTGGCCGTAAATTTTACTCTATACCTTCCCATAGTTGTATGGAGTCTTTTACCTCCCGTACCCGTCCTGCAGCAATATCCGCCTCAGCCTCTTTCAGCGCTGCCAATAATCTCGGATTAGAAAAATACTTATCCGTGTCACTAATTTTTTTTGCAGGAATAATTTCGTAGGTCTCAGCTTTGCCAGACAGAATAACCACTCGCTCCTTATTGGCTATGGTCAGGTACTTCTTCAGGTTCCTGCGTAACTCTGTTGTGCTTATCGCTATCATAATCCTCTCTTCCCCGTCTCCCTCTCTTCCAGCGTCTTCCTCTCTTCCCCCTCCTCCCTTCCATGAAAATTGCCCGCCGCCAATTCCTGAAAAGTTCCGCTCTCGGCCTCGGTGGTGTTCTGTTGAGCATCCGCACCCTCACCGCCGCGCCTGTGCCTGCGCCGAACTGCGATCCGTTCGCCACCGTGACACTCGGCCGCAGCAAGGTGAAGGTTTCCCGCTTCTGCCTCGGCACGGGCATGAACGGAGGCAAACGCGAATCGAACCACACGCGCATGGGGAAGGCCAAGTTCGAGACGTTGGTGCGCGGCGCCCACGAACGCGGCGTGCGGATGTTCGATCTCGCCGACCTCTACGGCACGCATCCCTTCGCCGTCGCCGCGCTGCAGGGCCTCCCGCGCGATCACTACCAGATTTCCACGAAGATCTGGTTCCGGACCGGCGGCATTCCGGAGACCGAACGGCCCGACGCCGACGTGGTCGTCGCCCGGTTTCTCAAGGAACTCAAGACCGACTACATCGATCTGCTGCTGCTGCACTGCGTCGTCTCGGCCAAGTGGCCGGAAGAGCTGGCGCGGCAGATGGAGATCATCGCGAAGCTGAAACAAAAGGGCGTCGTGCGTGCGCACGGGGTGTCGTGCCACTCGCTGGTCGCGCTGGAGGCGTGCGCCACGGAGCCATGGGTCGATTCGGTGCACACGCGCATCAATCCCTACGGACTCTCCATGGATGGGAAGCCGGAGCAGGTGGTGCCGGTGCTGCAACGCATCCATGCCGCGGGCAAGGGTGTGGTGGGCATGAAGATCGTCGGCGCGGGCAAGCTGCGCGACGACCCGGAGAAACGGAGCGAGTCGGTGAAGTTCTCCCTGGGGCTCGGCTGCGTCGATGTATTCAACGTCGGTTGCGAAAACACGGCGGAGATCGACGATCTCGCCGGGCGGATGCGCAAGGTAAGGCTGCCGTCGTGAAGGCCGGCGCAGACGCCGGCCTTCGCCGGGATCTGTTCCTGCTCGACCCGGCGGTGGCGTTTTTGAATCACGGCTCGTTCGGCGCGACCCCGCGGCCGGTGTTCGACGACTACCAGGCGTGGCAGCGGGAACTGGAGTGGCAGCCGGTGGAGTTCCTCATCAGGCGCTTTCCGGAGCTGATGCGCACGGCGCGGACCGCGCTTGCGGCGCACGTACACACCGCCGCCGACAACCTCGTCTTCGTGCCCAATGCCACCACGGCACTGAACATCGTCGCGCGCAGCCTCCGCCTGCAACCGGGCGACGAAATCCTCACCACGGACCACGAATATGGGGCGATGGATCGTATGTGGCGGACGCTCTGTCGCCAGAACGGCGCCGTCTACCAGCCGACGCCCGTGGCGCTGCCGATCACCACCGCGGAGGCGATCGTCGACGCCCTGTGGGCCGGCGTCACACCGCGCACGCGGGTGTTGTTTGTGAGCCACATCACCTCGCCCACGGCCTTGATTTTCCCCGTGCGCGAGCTCTGCCGGCGAGCGCGCGCGGAGGGGATTCTCAGCATCGTCGACGGCGCCCACGCACTCGGGCAGATACCGCTGCACCTCGAAGAAATCGGCGCGGACTTCTACACGGCCAACGCCCACAAATGGCTCTGTGCGCCAAAGGGCTCGGCCTTTCTGTACGCGCGGCCCGAGGTGCAGTCGCTCGTCGAGCCGCTGATCATCAGCTGGGGCGACACGGCTTTTACCCCGAGCGGCAGGCCCTTTCTCGACGAACAGCAATGGACCGGCACGCGCGACATCGCGGCGTTCCTCGCGGTGCCGGCGGCGATCCGTTTCTGGCAGGACCACGACGGCGATCGTGTGCGGGCCTCGTGCCACGAGCTGGTGCGGCGCGCCCGGGCGGAGCTGGCGGCGTTCACGCAGTTGCCGCCGCTCTGCCCCGATTCGCCGGAGTGGTTCGCGCAGATGTTCGCGGTGCCGTTGCCGCCCTGCGATGGCCCTCGGCTGCAGGCGGACCTGTATGCCCGGCACCGGGTCGAAGTGCCCGTGATGCGCTGGCGGGACCGGGCGCTGCTGCGGGTGTCGATTCAGGGGTACAACTCGGCGGACGATGTCGCGCGGTTGCTGGCTGCGCTGGCCGATGTGCTGCCGCGGCCGGGAGGAGTTTCCCCATGAAGTCCAAGAAACCAGAAACCCCTCGCGGTCGGCTCCGCCCGGCGGTGCTTGTGGCCATCGCGGGCGGCAGCGGCTCAGGCAAGACGTGGCTGGCGGCCGCGTTGAGGCGGCGGCTGCATCCGCACGCGGGCCTGCTCTCGCTCGACGATTTCTACCGCGACCTCTCGCACCTGCCCGGGAAAGCGCGGGCGAAGAGCAATTTCGATTCACCCGCGGCGATCGACTGGACGCTGTTCGAGGCGACGCTGCGAGCGATTGCCCGCGGTGAAACGCCGAGCCTGCCGCGCTACGATTTCGCGCGACACACCCGCGCACCGGCCACCCGCCGCTGGCGGCGACGGGACATCGTTTTGATTGAGGGCCTGTGGCCGTGGGGCAAGCCGCAGCTGCGCGAGTTGTTCGCGCTGCGCATTTATCGCTCCGTCGAGACCGACCTGCGCTACACGCGCCGGTTGCACCGGGACATCCGGCACCGGGGCCGCACCCCGGACGACGTGGAACGGCAGTGGACCGCGCAGGTCGAGCCGATGTATGGCCGGCACGTCGCGCCGCAGCTGAAGTCCGCGGACCTTGTGCTCGACGCCCGGTTGGCAGCGGTGGAGCTGGACGCACTGGCGGAACGGATACGCCGGCTGCCGCCGGCCTCAAACATGACCCGCCCATGAAAAAGCGTAATACCGCTCCTGCGCCAACAAAGGATCCGATACTGGCACAACCGGGCCGTTTGTAGTTTGAATCGCAGACGGGTCCATTCCCCGGAGCTTGCTCCGTTCTTTTCTGCGATTCCACGAGCCCGGTCCGCGGAGCGGTCGCTTGGCCCTGATGCCCCGGAGCTTGCTCCGGGGTGGCCAAGCGAAGGGCGAGTGTTCACTCGCGAGACGTCACCCGAACGCGGGCCGCCGCAGTCCACGCAGAATCGCCCAATCGCCGAAATCGGTCCAGGCGGGCAGGGCGCGCGGGCCGGTGCGTTGGCGGCGGCTGGTCTTTTTGCGGTAGATAACCAGTTGTGCGGCGACGAACGCCTTGCTGCCGAGCACGGCGCCGTCCGTGAAATACCGGACCCGGCAGCGCAGGACTGTCGCCAGCGGCAACTTGCCGCCTTCGTCGATCACGCGTTGCAGGTCGGCGGCGGAGATAGTTGCCG
>CAIQGA010000036.1 GCA_903871235.1 uncultured Chlorobiaceae bacterium | reverse complement strand
TTCCTTCCGACGGAAGAGGAACTTCGACTGGAAATCGAAAAGGAACGGCGGCTGATTGAAGCGAATCTGGCTGACCGAAAATAAATCGCATCCTTCGATGAAAACAGCCCAAGTAATACAGATTAGCTACATACACAATCAAGCCAGGCAATACGAAGAGAGGAGTAACACGTTATGACGCAAGCAGGAAGTAAACTGTTCAAATCTGCACAACAGGCGCGAGCCTATGCTTTAGACCCCAAAATAAATGACAGTAACCCTTCAAGCCATACACGCAGACATTACGAAACTTGAAGTCGACGTGATCGTCAATGCCGCAAATTCCTCGCTGCTGGGCGGTGGGGGCGTGGATGGCGCAATACATCGTGCCGCTGGCCCCGATCTGATACACAAATGCAGCCTTCTCGGAGGTTGCAAGACTGGCGAAGCGAAGGTAACCAAGGCCTACCGGCTTCCAGCAAAGTTTATCATCCACACGGTTGGGCCAGTCTGGCGTGGCGGCACACATGGCGAACCAGAACTTCTCGCCTCATGCTACGCAAAGTCGATTGAACTCGCCATTGCAAAGTCAGCCCGATCAATAGCTTTCCCAAGCATAAGCACCGGCATCTACGGCTACCCAATTAAGCAAGCTGCCCGCATTGCAGTGGACACGGTATATGCCATTGTGAGCAGGCAGAATATCCTGCATGACGTGGTCTTCTGCTGCTTCTCAGAGGGCGATCTGAAAGTCTATGAAAACGCACTCCGCGAAGGCGGCACTCTGCTCCCGCCATAATATTTTCGGAAAACAGAGTTTTTCTTGTTTTAATGAGTAGTTTCGGCTGACAGTTGATTCTATTGAAGAGAACAGATTTGTACCGCTGGAATTATGCCCACTACACCTCGTGACTTGCTTAAAGGCTTGCTCGAATATATCGAAGAGCAAGCAAAAAATATTGACCCGAAAGGGTATCATCTCTCCGCCGCGAAAGGCTTTGTTCATCGTAATACCGACTTGACTGGACTCCCCGGCCTTGAATTCGATCTTCGCCCCGAGGGCGACCACATCTGGCTGCATCTGGCGCGCCTCGAAGCCGACCGTCCCCCAGCTCTCCCTGACCTTTTCAAAGGACTGTTCATTATCAGTAACGACCCGTTTGGCGAACCGCCTGCATTGGATGAAAGCCATCTGGTCACATGGATTGCCCAGCATGAATCCAAGCCTGATCTTCTGCTGGCAGAAACTGAGCAAAAGCTACAACAAGAGGAATTAAGGCAGAAAGCCCAAGCGGCTCTCCTGGAATATTTGCTTCAATGGCAAGCCTGGGCTGAGGGCGAGCGTCCGCGTCGCAAGAGCATCTCCCTCTACGGCGATCTGTTCGCCTTGAAGTACCAGATTGAGGCCGAAGAAACCATCAAACCTCAAGAACTCGTTTGGGGCATAGGCGTTGCGTCATGGCAGATTCCGTTCGAAGAAAGCTCCGTCAGCTTTGAATATCCGTTGCTTACTCAAGCCGTCGAAATTTCCATAGAGGAAAAAAGCATGGCGCTGGAGGTTCGCCCCCGATCGACCGATACACGGGTTGAAATGGATGTGTTCGTTGCCTGCTCGCTCCCCGGGGCTGCAAATGTTGAGTTCGCTATCAAGGATCATCTCCAAAAACATAACGAGAGTCCTGTTACCCCATTTGATGCTTCGAGCTATACCGATGTGCTCAAACTTGCCGCATCAAACCTGGATTGCAACGGCAGCTATCGAGAGCTGCTTGCAACGGGAGAGCCTGTTCCTGCACCGCCCACCGACTTGATTGTTACGGATGGCTGGGCACTGCTATCACGACAGAGAACTACCCACTATCTGACGGATGACCTGAAACGCCTGAAGCAGAAGCTGGAGACTGGATGCGATATTCCACCTGGCCCGCTTGCCCTTGTAACTCCGCCTTCCGACGAGCCCGTTGCATTCGAGGCCATTCATTTTCGGGGGCTTTCAAGTCGTGGATCAGGTCACGGCGAGGTAGAAGAGCTTTATTTTCCCCTGCCCTACAATGAAGAGCAGGTCACCATTGTTCAACGGCTCGAAAAAGCTGCGGGCGTAGCTGTACAAGGCCCGCCCGGCACCGGCAAGACACACTCTATTGCCAATATTATTTGCCACTATCTGGCGACTGGCAGACGGATACTTGTCACCTCACGTGGAGAGCCTGCGCTTGAAGTGCTCCAATCCAAAATACCCGAGGAAGTCCGCGCCCTGACCGTGGCGCTCATGGCCAGCGACCGTGAAGGTGTCCGCCAGTTTCAGGCATCAATCGAAGCAATTCAACATCAGGTATCCCAGCTTAATCCGGAACAGACGCAACAGGAAATTGCAACACTGAAAAGCGCCATTGATCGCGCCCACCACGAACTTGCCTCCATTGACACGCGCATTGATGAAATTGCCATTGCACAGCTTTCAGAGGTGGAAATTGATGGCGTACCGATGCGCGCACAGAAACTTGCGGAGTTGGTTACTTTCGGATTGGAACAGCATGGCTGGTTTGATGATGACATTACACTATTACCGGAAAATGCGCCCCCTCTGACCGAGGAGGAGGCTGGAAAACTGCGTGAATCGCGGCGAAAGGTTGGTCATGATTTGGTGTATGTACAGGCCAACTATCCGTCGGCAGACTCACTTCCTGCAACAACTGAAATTGCCGAACTGCATGAAGGACTCTCCAGTATAAAGAAGATTGATGCGGAGATTGAGCGTGGCGAGCTTCTTGAATTGAAGGCAACAACTGCCGAGGTTCTCATCGCGGCAAGGGATCTTCTTGAGATGGTTGAAGATGCCTGGAGTTTGGCAGAGGAGTTGGAGTCCACCGAAAGCGGCTGGCCCCTTGATTTACGAATCAAATGCAGAATGCCGTCGTTTATCTCCGAACGACAGGCGCTTGAGTCTTTATTTTCAGATATGGCGGCACTTGTTGTCGCACGCGCTGAATTTCTCAAGCGGCCGGTGGAGTTTCCCGATGCTGGCCTGCGTGCAGTCAAAACCCGGGAAGCTGTTGCCCGCGCAGTCGAGACCGGCAAGCCATTTGGCTTCATCGCTCTTGGAGCCGGAGAGGCAAAAGAGCATCTTGCCATGGTTAAAGTCTCTGGACTCTCCCCTGCATCGACAGATGACTGGGCTCATGTGCAGCGGCACATTGAACTTGACACAACAGTACTCTCTTTCGTGAGCCGATGGAACCAGTTTGCAGACGAGCTTTCCATCCCCCGCCTCGAAGGTGGTATTTCTGCCTTGCGTCGGATCGAGGTGGTTGCCGTCCTTGCAAATAAGGCTCATCGACTGGCGACAGAATTCGATGCCACCTTGCCAAAAAAGGCCGACGCAGTCTTCTGTTCAGCTCCAGCCAAAACATTGCTGGGCGGTTCTGCCGAACTCCATGAAATTAAGAGACAGTTACTGCGCCACCTGACCAAGGCAGAGCTATCGAGAGCAGCAACCCAACTCAGCACGTTTCACGAAAAACTTGCAGGCAAAACAGGACCGGTATCACTTGCGCTACAACAGTTCGTCGAAAAGCAACTCGGAAATCCGGATATCCCCTCTGAGCGCCTCTCTGCACGGTACGCTGAGTTGGCGGCAGAACTGAGGCGCATTGCCTCTCTGACGGTTGATCTCACGCGAATCAAGGATTCCGCTGCCCGTATTGAACTGGCGGGCGCTCCCAAACTGGCCTCTCGTCTCCGCTCTCAGCCAGTTGAAATGGCTGGCGAAGACACCGTTTTCCCCGTTACCTGGCGGCAAGCATGGAACTGGGCCCGTATTCGAACGTACCTCGACAACATTGAAGCAAGAGATGAATTGCTTGGACTTTCGGCCAGACGCAAAAACCTTGAGGATGGCCTCTCTCGCCTCTACAAAGACTTGGTTTCGAAAGCTGCATGGTTGGCAACCAAACGAAGTGCTACGCCCAAGGTTCTGCAAGCACTTGCGGGCTATGCAACTGCTATCCGCCGTATCGGTCAGGGAACTGGACCAAACGCAACACGGTATCGAAGGGATGCCAGAGAGGCAATGCTGGATGCTGCCGGGGCTGTCCCCTGCTGGATCATGAACCATGCCCGCATATCGGAGTCCATGCCTCCGGATATTGGAGCATTTGACCTTGTCATTGTCGATGAAGCGAGCCAGTCTGATTTATGGGCACTGCCAGCCATTCTGCGGGGCAAAAAGATTCTGGTAGTAGGTGATGACAAGCAGGTATCCCCTGATGGGAGTTTTATCCGGGCTAAGAAAATTGAAGAACTAAAGAATCGATTTCTTTCCGAACAGCCTTACGGGACAGAAATGACACCGGAAAAGTCTCTTTATGATCTGGCGGCCCGCGTATTCGCTGCTGAGCAAGTCATGCTACGCGAGCATTTCCGTTGTGCTCCACCCATCATAGCTTACTCCAATAGGGTGTTTTATGGAGAGGGAATTCAGCCCTTACGTATTCCAAAAGCCTCAGAGCGAATTAACCCGCCACTGGTCGATATTTACGTAAAGGATGGCTTCCGGAACATGCACGGCCATAACGATTACGAAGCTCAAGCCATCGCCGGGGAAATTTCGGCTATTCTGAAAAATGAGGCATTTGCAGGCCGCACGATTGGCGTTGTTTCACTGCTGGGAATGGCTCAAGCCAAACACATTGATTCCATCGTGCGCCAACGATGCGATGCAGCAGAATTACTTCGTCGCAAATTTAAATGCGGCGAGGCCCGAACATTCCAAGGCAGTGAACGCGACATCATGTTCCTGTCGATGGTTGTAGACAACAAAAACTGTCATGCTCTTTCTGGCTTAAAATTTGACCAGCGTTTCAACGTGGCAGCCAGCCGTGCACGAGATCGGATGTATCTGGTTCGCTCCGTAAAAACATCCGATTTGTCGGACAAGGATTTACGCCTCTCCCTGCTCAGCCACTTCAACAAGCCTATGGTGACCGACAATGAGGAAGCAGAAGTGCTCATTGACCAATGCGAGTCCGGGTTTGAACGAGAAGTCTTTTCCAACCTTGCCTCTCGTGGATATCGTGTTATTCCACAAGTGAAAACCGGCGCGTACCGAATCGACATGGTCGTTGAAGGTGCAGGTGATAACCGCCTTGCAATTGAGCTGGATGGCGACGAATACCACGGCCCTGACCGGTGGCCACATGACATGAACCGGCAGCGCGTCCTCGAACGTGCAGGCTGGGTATTCTGGCGCTGCTTCGCGTCCACATGGTCACTTCATAAAAATGATGTCCTCCAGGAACTACTGGCGCGCCTTACGACAATGGGAATTGAACCAATGGGAGCCATGGAACATGCGCCAAGCCTGGTCGAAAAACGGATATGGAAGTTCACGCCCGTGGAAGTCGATGGAGAGGTCGTTGATACAGCCCAAGCGGCATTGGAACTCGCAATTTCAAGCGCAAAAAAGTGAACTTGCAGAAGAAAAACGAAGGGAGGCATAGAGATAACCTACGAGAAAAAAACCATTGGTTTCTGCACAAATCGGCATTACGTGCAATGATGGAAGACTATTCACAACAATGATTCATTGAAAGCTGTAGATTTTGAGTCCGCAAAAGAGCGATATAAGAAGAACTAAAATCGAATCCAGCACGGCTGCTGACAGGCCGTTCTAAAATCCGCAGTTTAAGCGGATTAATCAAATTATTATTGGGCATCAAACCAATGACGTGTCGATACTTCTATGATCTGCCCGTATATCGACTCCGAAGGGACGAGTACTACGCGGCCCGGGATAAATATATCGATCAGACCCTTTTTCAGCCCGGCACCCCAGAAGAACCAAACCTGCGTCAGCGTGAGAATTCGAACCCTTGCAGCAACGATACCTTTCGCGATTATCTCGAACGAAAATATGGCGGTTGCTGGGAGTTCAACGAGATCATTGGGTATATACGACTGCATTTCCTGGGCAGCCAAGTTCGGGGAGACTACTTTACCGTTGCGAAGAAACGAATCGTCAAAACGCGAAGGAAGACACTGAAGTACATAACTTGAAAACTGGCACCTGAGGTCGATATTGAGCCGCCATATGGAACGACGGAGGTGCTCACCGCAGTTCAACAGTACACCCGTGACTGCAAGATAGAATTGCCGCAGCGCTTTATCGATACGTCCAATTTTGATAAACTG
>CAIQGA010000035.1 GCA_903871235.1 uncultured Chlorobiaceae bacterium | reverse complement strand
CAAGGCTTTGTTTGCCATTGTGTACCTCCGGTTTTTTACACTAAAGGTACTGTTTATGATGTTACAAATCTGGCCTGATGGGGTGGTACACTTTACTCCGGTACGGGTGGTACATATTGTTCCGGAATCACTGGTACACTATTCTCCGGTGTGCTCAGGCCTAAATTCCGATTCTGCTTAGGGCTAACTGAGGTAGTCTGGGGTGACGTCATCCCCTCCAATCGGGGATGCCAAGCTCAATGATTTGCTATACAGGCTTAATAAAGCTCGAAAGCCATTCATCTTCATAGATAGTCTGCTCGGCGGTATAGCCAAGCCGTTTGAGCAGCTTCTTCAGCCACGGTTCGTCATAAACAAGAATGCCTGAGAGCAGCACGGGTGCCCCGGGGGCGTATTTGCGGATGACGGGCAGGATACGGTCGATGACGTTTTTGTTGATGTTGGCCAGAATCAGGTCGTACCCCTCTTTGAGGTTGACCACAAGATCCTCTTCGGCATCGAGGAGTTCGACCTTGATATCATCGGCGTGGTTTTCGGCAATGTTTTCGATGGCGTTTTCGGCGGCCCAGGAGTTGTTGTCGAAAGCGAGGATGGGGCGGTTGTTGCCGAGCTTGCGGGCGGCTATGGCGAGGACACCGGTGCCGGTGCCGATGTCCATCATTTTTTTGTCTTTCAGGTCGAGATGCTCCATTTGGCGCAGCATCAGGCGTGTTGTGGCGTGGTAGCCGGTGCCGAACGACATTTTCGGGTTGATTTCGATGACGATCTGGCCGGGTTTTGGCGTTATCTCACTGCTTTTCTGGATAATCAGGAGGCGATCGGAGATTTCTATAGGTTGCAGGGTTGCTTCCCAATCGGCGTTCCAGTTCCGGTCGGCGATGAAGGTTGCGGTGTAGAGGGGAAGCGTGCCCACCCTTTCCTGCAGCATGGTGTGGAGGCTCTGCTTTTTCTCCTCGTTCCATTCGGTTTCGGGCAGATAGGCGAGGAGCTGCAGATCCTCTTCGAGAAAGGAGTCGATGCCTTGGGTGGCGAGCAGGCCGATGTAGAGATCGTGGAGGTCAGGGGCTATTTGAAAAGCCAGTTCGATAAAGTGGTGTGTTCCGGGCTGAGGCATAAAAGGGGTCGGGCAGTTATTAATAGGGTTGACGGCGGCAATATAGTGATTTCCTCCGGCAATGGAGAGGTGGAGGTTGGTTGCTGGATGATACGAGTATAGAGGGCAAAGGAACTTTCCCCCGGCAATGTAGAGGAAGGGGTGCGCTCATTCGGCAGTGATGATGCGTGCGGCAAAGGCGTAATGGCTGTCGTAGTAGCGTTCGTAGAGGTTGCTGCGCTTGACGCCGTTTCGTGCGGCATGGGCAAAGCTCTCCTGGTCGGTCATGATGCCGACGTGGTCGATGATGCTCCCTGCGTTGCTGAAAAAAACAAGGTCGCCGGGGCGGAGGCTCTTTTTTGGTACAATGGTGCCGAGTGCGGCAAGTTCGCTGGCGGTGCGTGGCAAAATCATGCTAAAGTTTTTTTTGTAGAGGTAGAGTACCAGTCCTGAACAATCGAACCCCTCCGGCGATGAGCCGCCGTAGCGGTAGCGGGTGCCGAGAGATTCATCTATGGAGGAAAAGAGCTGGTCGAGCGAGTGTGGGGTTACCTTGAGTGGCAGCGGGCAGGTGACGGCGAATTGGCTCCCTTGGGGACGGCAGGAGATATGCAATTTTCTGTTTTTTAAACTATATTTGCTCTCCATGCGGTATCCTGTTGAGCCGCTCCAGGTGCTCTGGCAGCCGGTAACGCCGATAGCCATTCCGATGATGGTGCAGAGGAGCAGGGCAGTTCTGCCGTGCAGGTTCCGTGATGAGGCCGGGCTGGGTGGTTGCTGCATGAGCGGGTCGAAGTTCAGTTTTTTTGAGAAGAGAAACCAATGCCGGGCTTCCAGTGAAAGGAAGCGGAAGAAACAACACGAAAGTCAAGATACTACATTAAATTATTTGAGTGAAGCTATGGCTGTGATGAAATTCGGAGGGACTTCCGTGGGGACAGCCAAGGCCATGCGGCAGGCGATCTCCATTGTTGCGAGGGAGGGGCAGAAGGCGGCGCCTCTGGTGGTGCTCAGTGCATGTAGCGGTATTACCAATAAGCTGGTGCACATTGCTGATGTTGCCGGGCGCAGTGCGCTTGATGAGGCGATGGCCATTGCGGGCGAGGTGCGCAGATTCCATCTTGAGCTGCTTGATGAGTTGATCAAGGACGCTGAGCTGAAGGCGGAGCTTTCGGCCAAAATAGAGGAGCTTGCCGGTCGGCTTGAGATGCTGATCAAGGGTGTTGATATTGTGGGTGAGTTGACGGAGCGTTCGAGGGATATGTTCTGCTCCTTCGGTGAACTCTTTTCTACCACCGTTTTTGCGGCGGCCATGAAGGAGCTGGGGCACAAGGCTGAGTGGGTGGATGTTCGCACGGTGATGATTACTGATGATAATTTTGGTTTTGCCCGTCCCCTGCAGGAGGTGTGCGAAGCGCGTGCGAACAGCATTATCCGCCCGTTGCTTGATGGCGGTACAACCGTTGTGACGCAGGGCTATATTGGCGCAACCGCAGATGGCCGCACGACGACGCTTGGCCGGGGTGGTTCCGACTTTTCGGCGGCGCTGCTTGGTTCGTGGCTCAATGAGGAGGCGATAGAGATTTGGACGGACGTTGATGGTGTCATGACCTGCGATCCGCGTATGGTGCCTGAAGCGCGAAGCATCAGGGTGATGACCTTTTCGGAGGCGGCGGAGCTTGCCTATCTTGGCGCCAAGGTGCTCCATCCCGATACCATTGCTCCGGCACTGTTGAAAAATATTCCGGTCTATGTGCTCAACTCATTGCATCCTGATGCCAAAGGCACTATTATTACCAATGATCCCGAGCGGCTTTCGGGGATGAGTTATGAGGGTTTGGTGAAGTCGATTGCGGTCAAAAAGGGGCAGTGCATTATCAATGTGCGCTCAAACCGGATGTTCGGTCGCCACGGTTTTATGAAAGAGCTGTTTGATGTCTACGCCCGGTACGGCGTCTCGGTTGAGATGATTGCCACCAGTGAGGTTTCGGTCTCATTGACGGTTGATGAAAAGAGCTTCAGTGATGAGCTGATCGGGGAGCTGAAGAGCCTTGGTGAGGTTGATTTGGAGCATGGTGTGGCCACCATCAGTGTTGTTGGCGACAATCTTCGCATGTCACGCGGGGTTGCGGGACGGATTTTCAGCGCCTTGAAGGATGTCAATCTCCGGATGATTTCACAGGGTGCGTCGGAGATCAATGTCGGCGTTGTGGTTGAGGAGCCTGAGGTGGGCACGGCGGTCAACAATCTCCATCGGGAGTTTTTCTCGAATTTACAGAATGAGGGTATTTTTGAAACACCGGCAGGGAGCCGGTAGGGCATAAACGTTTTAATTGGCTATAATAAAAAGGTACTGCACACATGGACTATAAAAAAGCTGGAGTGGATATTAGTGCGGGTGAAGAGTTTGTCCGCATGATCAAGCCCCAGGTTCGCCAAACATTTACTCCCAGCGTCATCACCGATATTGGCGCTTTCGGCGGTTTTTTTCTGCCTGATTTTTCTGCATACAAAAAACCGGTGCTGGTCAGCAGTATTGACGGCGTTGGTACAAAACTCAAAATTGCCATTGAGCTTGGCCAGTATGAGACGGTGGGTTCCTGCCTGGTCAACCATTGTGTGAATGATATTTTAGCCTGTGGCGCAAAGCCGCTCTTTTTTCTGGATTACTATGCCTGCGGAAAACTGACGCCTGCCATTGCGGCGGCGGTGGTGACCGGTATGGTCAATGCCTGCCGCCAGAATGGTTGTGCGCTTATTGGCGGTGAAACGGCGGAGATGCCGGGCCTTTATCAAGAGCGGGATTTTGATCTTGCGGGCTCCATTGTCGGGGTTGTCGATCACGAAAAAATTATCAACGGCTCGGCCATCAGGGAGGGCGATGTGCTCATCGGGCTTGCGTCGAGTGGCCTGCATACCAACGGCTATTCGCTTGCGAGGAAAGTGCTTGAGGGGAGAATGGGGGAGAGGGTTGCGGGCCTTGAGGGTACCATTGGCGAGGAGCTGCTGAAGGTGCATCGCTCCTATCTCTCTCTGATTGAGCCCTTTTTTGGTTCGCCTGATATCAGGGGGCTTTCGCATATTACCGGTGGTGGTTTGATGGGTAACACCATGCGCATTGTGCCTGAAGGGCTGACGCTTGATGTTGCCTGGGACGCATGGCCGGAACCGTTGATTTTCGATATCATCCGTCTTGCTGGCCAGGTGCCTGAGGAGGATATGCGGAGAACCTTTAATCTTGGGTTGGGGTTGGTGATGGTTGTTGAAAAAAGTGCGGTTGAACGGGTGCTCGCAACCTTGAAATCTCAAAAGGAAAATGCGTACATTATAGGTTCTGTCTCCAGAGTTTGATCTTCTTTTTTTGTTGAAACCAGGCAATAATCAGGGGTGTTTATGCTGACGTTACTGGCCATTTTGGCGGTGAGCTATATCATCGGATCTATTCCTACCAGCCTCATGGCGGGGAAGATGCTCAAGGGGATTGATATCCGCAATTTCGGCAGTGGCAATGCCGGTGGCACCAACGCCTTCAGGGTGCTTGGCTGGAAGGCGGGCCTTATTGTTACCCTGATTGATATTTTCAAGGGTGTTGTGGCGGCGGTCTCGGTTGTCGCCTTTTTTCGCCACCACCCGATTGGCGCTTTTCCTGACATGAATGAGGTTGCCTTGCGCCTGCTTGCGGGCATGAGTGCGGTGATTGGTCACGTTTTTACCCTTTTTGCCGGATTCAAGGGGGGCAAGGGGGTGAGTACCGCCGCCGGTATGCTGATCGGGATTGCTCCGGTAAGCATGTTGATGGTTATCGCCATTTTTTTGTTGACGGTCTATCTTTCGCGTCACGTCTCTGTTGCCTCGATGCTTGCGGCCATCGCCTTTCCCTTGATTATTGCCATCCGCAAATATATTTTTGAGCTTGGCGCTGGCCTCGATTACTATGTGGGACTCTTCGGGCAACCCTTCTCCATTCACGACAGCCTCGACTATCATCTCATGATTTTCGGGCTTGTTGTTGCGCTTGGAATTCTTTATACGCACCGTGCCAACATCAGACGATTGATTTCAGGTACCGAAAGTCGTATTACCTTTGGAAAAAAGCAGTGAGCCACTTCATACATCCATGAATATTGCTGTACTGGGAGCGGGAAGCTGGGGAACCACGCTGGCGGTGCTGCTTGCGAAAAAAGGGCATGAGGTTCGTCTTTGGGCCCATCGTCCAAAATTTGCCGCAACGCTGAGCGCTGAGCGTGAAAATTGCCGTTATCTCAAGGGTGTTCCTTTTCCGGAAAGGCTGCAGATAGCCCCTTATCTGGAGGAGCTGGTCTCCTGGTCGGAGATGATTGTCACCGCAGTTCCGTCGCAGGCGTTGCGGGAGACCATTCTTCGTTTTCGTGTGGTTGATTTGAGCGGAAAAATTCTCGTCAATGTGGCCAAGGGGATTGAGATCGGGACGGGTAAACGGATGTCGGAGGTGCTGCTTGAAGTGCTTCCCGGTTTGCTTGCATCACAGGTTGCGGCGTTGTACGGGCCGAGCCATGCCGAAGAGGTCTCGAAGGATCAGCCTACCACAGTGGTCGCCTCCTCTTCGTCGCTTGCTACTGCCGAACAGGTGCAGGAGGTTTTTCACACGAGCATGTTCCGTGTCTATGTCAATACTGATATTGTCGGGGTGGAGATTGCCGGTTCGGTCAAGAATGTTATTGCCATTGCGGCGGGAATTTCTGACGGAGTGGGATATGGCGACAATGCCAAGGCGGCCATCATTACCCGGGGGATGGCTGAAATTTCGAGGCTCTGCATCAAGTTTGGCGGCGAGGCGCCAACGATCTCCGGTCTTGCCGGGATTGGCGACCTTGTGGTCACCTGTTTGAGCCGTCACAGCCGAAACCGCTATGTGGGTGAGGAGATCGGGCGGGGCCGCTCGCTTGATGAGGTGATCAGCCAGATGAACATGATTGCTGAAGGGGTTCACAGTTCAAGGTCGGTCTATGAGCTGAGTCGCTCTGTCGGCGTTGAGATGCCCATCACGCGGGCCGTCTACGAGATGCTTTTTCAGCAAAAGCCGGTTCAGCAGGCTATTCTCGATCTTATGACCCGCGATCCGAAACAGGAGCGTGACTGAGCTGCCTACGGGTGCTTTTTAGGGAAGTCGTACCAGGCCAGTTTTCCGCCATCAGGATTTGCACTCTTCCATGACTCGATATCGAGATCAATTTTAACCACTCCGCAGGTGACCACGTTTTCGATGTAACTTCCGGCAAGCAGGTTTGAAAACTCCGTCAGCGTCGGGTTGTGGCCGACAAGCATGGCCGACTTGCTGGTGTCGGGGATCTGCTGGACAATTTTAAGCAGATCAAGGACTCCTCCCCGGTAAATTTCAATGCGCTGCTGGATCTGCTCTTCCGGGTAGCCGAGCGTTTCGCTGAAGAGCTCCGCCGTGGTAAGGGCTCGCGTTGCGGGGCTCGAAATAACAACATCCGGGAGAATTCCTTTTTGCTTCAGCCGTGCCGCCATGACGGGGGCGTTTTTCATGCCACGCTCGTTCAGCGTGCGGTCGAAATCGCCGGTACTGGCGTTTCCCCAGTCTGATTTTGCGTGACGGACAAGGTAGATAGTTTTCATGTTCGTCCGATGTGGTTACGTTTTTTGAGTTCCATGATTCTACGGTATGAGCAGTCGATGCGAGCCTCGGTAATGATTTTTTTTTGCAGCAGTGAGTGGATGATTGCGGTTGCTTTTGAGGCAATCTCCGGGTCGTAAGCGGTGTTGTTTCCAAAAATCAGTATATCGACACCTGCCTCAATGGCCAACTGGATGGCCGTTTCAAGGCCGTAACGGTCGGCAATGGCCTTCATCTGCATGTCATCGCTCACAATCACCCCCTTGAAGCCGAGCTTGCCACGGAGCAGGCTGTCGAGCACGGCCTTCGACAGTGTTGCCGGGTAGAGCGGGTCGAGCTTGCTGTTAAAGACATGTGCGGTCATGATGGGGTCACGGTAACCGGCGGCAATAAGGGCGCGGTAGGGCTCCAGCTCTTTTTCCGACCAACTGTCGGTAATGTCGGTAAAGTCGAGATGGGTGTCGGTGGTTGAACTGCCGTGGCCGGGGAAGTGTTTCAGCGTCGGGATAATGCCCATCTCACGATATGCCTGGCAGGTGAGGGTGATGTTGCTGATGGCGACGGCGGGGTCGGCTGAAAAGCTGCGGCCAAGTTTGCCGATGACGGGATTTTCAGGGTTGACGTTCAGGTCGGCCACGGGGGCAAGGTTGAGGCTGATGTGCATCGCCTTGAGCGTTCGGGCGCACCGTTGGGCCGCTGCGCGAGTGCTGTCTGGATTGTTCAGCTCTCCAAGATGGGCGGCTGAGAGGCTGGGAGGAAATCCCCGAGCCGCTTTGAGGCGGTTGACCCTTCCTCCTTCCTGGTCGATGGCAATCAGGAGCGGGATTGTGGTGATGTTCTGCAACTCCTGCGTCAGACGGGCGAGCTGTTCCGGGCTGCTGATGTTCCGTGAGGGGGTGTGGGAGGGGACATCGTAGTCGAAGAGCACCACTCCGCCGATATGGCGTTCCTTGATGTCCGCCGCGATTTGGGGAGCCTCGGCAACGCTGAGCCCCCGGAAGCCGATCATCAGCATTTGTCCGATTTTAACGGAGAGGCTGTCGGGCTTTTTTGCAGCGTGTGCCGACGCGCAAAGAAAGGTGATAAGCAGCACGGCTGCCAGCACACGCAATGGTTTTTTCATGGGTTGAGAACTTCCTTTACACATTATTTTTTTCTTCGTTTGCTTCAGGCGACCGGTATCAGGCGACCGCTTTTGTGATGTTCAGTTCGCCCTCGGCCATGTCGATGGCCACCTCGTCGCCCTCCCCGATTTCACCCGAAAGAATGAGGGCTGAAATGCGGTTGGTGATTTTGCGCTGCATCACCCGCTTGAGTGGCCGGGCGCCAAATGCCGGGTCGAAGCCTGCATTGGCAAACCACTGGATGGCCGCTTCAGAGATGGTGAGGTTGATGCGTTGCCGCAGGGCAATCTCCTTGATGCGATCGAACTGGATAAGGACAATTTTTTTCAAATCTTCCCGTGTGAGCGGTGTGAAAAGAATCACCTCGTCAATGCGGTTGAGAAATTCGGGCTTTACCTTTTGCTTCAAAAGCTGGAAGAGCTTTTCCTGAAGGCCCGAAAGCATGACATCGCGGTTCACTCCCTCAAGCTTCTCCATTTCCGACTGGATAAGCTGGGCTCCGATGTTGCTCGTCATGATGATGATGGTGTTCTTGAAGTTCACCGTCCGCCCCTTGCTGTCGGTCAGGCGGCCGTCATCGAGAATCTGCAAAAGAATATTAAAGACGTCGGGGTGCGCTTTTTCGATTTCGTCGAGCAGCACCACGGCAAAGGGTTTGCGGCGCACCGCTTCGGTGAGCTGTCCACCCTCCTCATAGCCGACGTAGCCCGGAGGAGCACCCACCAGACGGCTGACCGTATGCGACTCCATGTATTCGCTCATGTCGATGCGTATCATCGACTCTTCGTCATCAAAAAGATAGTCGGCCAGCGTGCGGGCCAGCTCGGTTTTTCCGACGCCGGTGGGGCCGAGAAAGATGAAGGAGCCGATTGGCCGCTTGTCGTCACCCATGCCTGCCCGTGAGCGCTTGACCGCTTCGCTGACCGCCGTGACGGCCTCCTCTTGCCCAATCACCCGCTTATGCAGCTCCTCTTCGATAAGCAGCAGCTTCTGGCGGTCCGACTGGAGCATCTTGCTGAGGGGGATGCCGGTCCATTTTGAAACAATATCGGCAATATCTTCGGCGTCAATTTCCTCTTTCATGATCAGGTCACCGGAAGCTTTTTTTGCCTCTATTTTCAGACGGTTCTCTTCGATTTGCCGCTCAATGGCGACGGTTTTGCCATACCGGATCTCGGCCACCTTGCCGTAGTCGCCTTGCCGTTCAAACTCTTCGGCCTGCACGCGAAGCTCCTCAAGCTGCGATTTCAGGTCGCGCGATGACTGTATCAGCTCTTTTTCGCTCTCCCATTTTGCCTTGATGACGGTCTGTTCTTCAATGAGGTTTGCGAGCTGTTTTTCTATCTCCTCCAACCGTTGTTTCGTGTCGGCTATGCTCATACTCTTTCGCGTTTGATTACGGAGTGTGAATAAGATTTATTGTTGTAAATTTAAGGACTAAAATAGTAAAGTCATCATCAGCATACGCTCTAACCCAAAAAAAGTGTAACGGATAACAACGTGGAAAAGTTCTCAATTGGCTCAATCTCAGTTCCGGATAGCAGCACTCCGCTTTTTATTGCAGGCCCCTGCGTGATCGAAAATCGGGCAATGGCCCTGCAGACGGCCGAGGAGTTGCAGCGCATAAGCCAGCAGGAGGGGGTTCGTTTTATTTTCAAGGGCTCTTACCGCAAGGCTAACCGCACTTCCGGCTCCTCGTTCACCGGTATCGGCGACACGGAGGCGCTCGAAGTGCTTGCCGAGATTCGCCAGAGCTATAACATGCCGGTGATTACTGATGTGCATGAAACAAAAGATGTTACTCTTGCCGCCCGCTATGTTGACGTCTTGCAGATTCCGGCATTTCTCTGCCGTCAAACCGAGCTTTTGGTGGCTGCCGGAGAGAGCGGCCTTGCCGTCAATATCAAGAAGGGGCAGTTTATGGCTCCCGAGGATATGGTGCTTGCAGCCGACAAGGTTGTTCAGACCGGTAACCGGCGGGTGATGCTGACCGAAAGGGGATCAAGTTTCGGCTACCACAACCTTGTGGTTGATTTCAGGGGGCTTGCCAAAATGGCGGAGTCGGGTTATCCGGTGCTCTATGACGCGACGCACAGCCTGCAACTGCCCGGGGCGGGTCAGGGGGTTTCAGGTGGAGAACGGCAATATGTGATGCCTCTTGCGCGGGCAGCGGTTGCCGCTGGTGTGGATGGCCTCTTTTTTGAGATTCATCCTGATCCGCCGAAAGCACTTTCGGATTCGACCACACAGGTGGCTCTGGCCGATTTTGGCACAATGGTCAAACAACTGCTCCACCTCTACCGGTGTGTGCACACTCTTCATTCACTCTAAAACATCATACGCTTTTGGAAGGATTTCAATATTTCGGGATGCAGCCTTCGCAAGCTGATCCATCATCAAGAATAGATCAGGCACTCCAGGCCGTCCGGGCGCTGCTCTTTCCCGTTGACGGGGTTCTGAACGGCAGCCGCATTACCTTTGACGCCAACGGAGGAGAGCTCTGTTCTATTTCGGTCCGCGATGCCGTAGCTATCAAGGAGGCGATGAAGCAGGGTGTGCGTGTTGCTGTGCTCTCCGAGAGGGAGGCTGAGGGGTATCGCCCCCTGCTTGAGGCGCTCGGCGTGCAGGATCTCTATCTCAATGGCGAAAATCTTCTCTACTCTTACGAAGCCTTTCTCCAGCGTCACAATCTTGCCCACGAGGAGTGCGCCTACATCGGTGACGATATCGGTGACATCGGGGTGCTTTCAAAAGTTGGCCTGCCTGCAACGGCCATTGATGGCGCAGATTATCTCCGGAACCGGGTCGGCTATATCTCGGGTTATGAGGGTGGAAAAGGGTGCGTGCGGGAGCTGATCGAGATGATTTTGATCAAGCAGGGGAAATGGCCCTACATCGAGCGCGGTGCCGAAGAGGAGTAGTCCACTCTACCGCTCTTCCTGAAGCAACTCCGGGGTACGGGCAGGGTTTATGAGCCTGGCGGTCTCTGCAAGTGAGAGCATGCCGACAATGTTGGTGCCGTGGCTCGGCTCCACATGTACATCTCCCCGGTAGCTCCTCCCCTCTTCGAGAGCGATTTCAAGCGCGGCGATTTTACCAAGAAGACTGTATGCGGCCGATTGCGGCGTTGAGCAGGCGACAGGCGGGTTCTCTTCTCCGTGGAAATGGTACCCTTGGGGCAGCAGCTCGCTCTCTGGATAGTCATGCCAGTGCGTCATTGAAGCGCCGAAACGGGCGAGATGGCGGGGGAAGCTCGCTTCGGGCCGGAGCTTCATCAGGATACTCGCCGTCAGGGCATTGCCGAGAGCGTGTGCCAGAATGGTGAGGGTGTCGAAGGAGGGCTTGACAACAATTTCCGGCGGGCACCCCATCGGGGTCTTGAGGTAGCTTCGTCCCCTCCCGTTGCGCTGCACGAGCCCGATCTCCACCAGATCGTTTTTTGTTTCAAGATGATTTTTTTTGCATCCCGACCGGGTGGTGATGACGCGAAGTTGCGGCACCGGCACCAGCAGGGTTTGCCCTTGCACCCAGACAGGAACCATTCCCGCAGTCTGCTCTCCACTCTCTTTCTGCATGATGGCGGGCTGTACGCAAATGGGCAACTGTCGGGCAAAGAAGCCGTAGCTCATGCCGCTTCGCTGGTCTAAATAGCGGGCAACAATCCGCTTGTAAAAGTTGCTGCGGTATTTGAGCCCCTCGGTGGAGGTGTGCGTCAAGAGGCAGGCATTGTTGCCCCAGAGAGCGCTGCACTCCAGAAAATCTTCTGCAACAGCTTCAAACTCTGTGCTTTCATTTTCCATCGTTCCCAGCTCCATATCCATATCGTCACCCCTTGGCGGCACAACCTGTGCCGTGAGCTTGGGTACCAGGGTGTTGCGTACATCCATCAGCTCGGGGATCGGTGTGTTGAAGGTGACCACTCCGCCGTTCATGGTGCAGATGCTCCACGACCGGTCGGTTACAAAGATGAGGATGTGCACCATGTCGCGGGCGAGCCGACCCACAATGGCGTCGAGCCGTTCCTGTGGCAGAGAATCAGGGGTAAGCGGCGACGCTTCGTCGTAGATGCCGACAATAATGTTGTTGTAGAGCGTTGTGACCCGGTTGATGGCCAGCAAATTGTCAGGAAAAGAGCCCGGCGCCAGAATAACAGTACCGGGAGCAAAACGTCCATCATCACCCGCAGCCTCATGTTCTGAAAGCACAGTAATCCCCAAAGCGTGCATGGTATCGGCAAGGGCGCCGCAAAAGCGCTCAAGCCGTGGCGAGAGTTCCGGTGCCGGATAGAGCACCGGTCGGAGCCTTTTGCACATCTCATCAATCCCCAGCGGAGTATCAAGAGGAATGCCAAGAAGGCGGTGGAGTGAATCGGAACTGATGCTTTTCAAGGGACAAGGGATAAAATGAGTAATGAGTAATCAGTAGTCAGTAATCAGTAGTCAGTAATCAGAAAACTGACAACTGATTACTGATAACTTTTTTACTGCCCAAAAGTGTGTTCGCGTCCCCAGAGAAGTTTGGTGCGCAGAATTTCACTGTAATTGCGGTTTTCATTGGCGACAAGGTTGATGACTACGGCTGATTTTCGCACGGTGATTTTCTCCTGCGGGGCGAGCATTTTTCTCAGGTTACCGTCGCAGTTCATGGGAAAAGAGCCGTCGGGGGCATCGACCGAGACCTCGATGATCTTTTCGTCGCTGATGACGATGGGCCGGACGGTGAGCATGTGCGGGCAGATCGGCGTGATGACAAAGACACTCGATTTTGGCGCGATGATGGGGCCGCCGGCAGACATGGAGTAGGCGGTTGAGCCGGTTGAGGTTGCAATGATGATGCCGTCAGCTCGGTAGGAGCTGAGCAGCTCGCCGTCAAGTTTTATGATGAAGGTCGGAATGCGCGGATAGGCCCCTTTTTCGATGACCACGTCGTTGAGCGCCCTGAACTTTTGCAGCTCATTGTCGATACGCACCGCCACTTCGAGTTGCGAGCGGTTATGGATGGTGTAGCTGCCGTCGAGTACCCGCTCGATGGCCGAAAACATCTCCTCCTGGGTAAACTCCGTCAAAAAGCCGAGGTAGCCGACATTGACGCCGATAACCGGTTTTGTTGCAGCATAATGCGAGGTAAAGAGAAGGGTGCCATCGCCACCAAGCGAGATGAAGACGTCGCAGCGGGTGTTGAGTTCCTCAATCGGAGCCGAATTTTCGGTGTGCAGTTTTTCAGCCGAAAGGCTTTCAAAAATATAGTCCACCTTTCGTTCGTCCAGCCAGGCCGCAAGTTTGCGGGCAAGATCAAGTGCGTTTTGTCTTGTAACATTGACAACAATGGCGAATTTCATGACCGGTTCATCTCTTTAAGGGTTTGATAGAGCCGATTGGCCTCGTTGAAGCGCGATTCAAGTGGCCCGAGGTCGCGCTGCCGTATTTCGCCGGCAAGTTGAGCAAGTTCGCAGGAAAAGCTCTCAAGTTCCTCGGCAATGTTATCGCTGTTGGTTGCGATGATATCCCGCCAGATCTCCCATTGGCTCCCCGCCAGCCTTGCGAGGGTGGCAAAACCGGGGCCTGAAGCGCTGATCGATTCTCCGCAGTGGGTCATCAGCAAGGTCGAGAGCAGTTGGGGCAGATGGCTCACTTTGGCGATGATGCGGTCATGCTCCTCCGGGCTCATTGCGAGCGTTCTGCAGCCTGCTGATTGAAGCAGGGCGACGAGAAAGGTGCCCTTGTCGCTCGCAAGCAGATTGTTGTCATCACAAAGGATCATGCGGCGCCCCTGCAGCAGCTCTTCATGGCTTTCGCGGTACCCCTGCTGCTCCTTGCCCGCCATCGGGTGCATCCCGAGAAAGGGGAGGCCGAGCTCGCGGGCCCTGCGGGCAATGAGCGATTTAGTGCTTGAGACATCGCTCACCAGTGTTGAGGGGGGGGCAAGTTGGCTGATTTCATCGAGCAGGGCGATATTGACCTCTACCGGGGCCGAAAGAATAATCAGGTCGGCCTGGTAAAGGGTGCTTTTGTCGGAGGTAAAGAGGTCAAGGCCAAGTTTTTCAACGCTTTCGCGATCGTCGTCGGTAAAATTCGGGTCGAACCCCTGAAAGAGAATGTCGCTCTCAAGGGCAAGCGGAGAGCGCTTCAAGGCACGCAACAGCGACATGCCAATCAGCCCGAGGCCGATAAATGAGATGCTCCTGACAGGTGCCTTCACAGTCGGTGCCGGTTAATTTTGCTTGTTTGCCCTGCTTCCGGGGGCATCAATTGGCACTCCCGCCTTGCAGAGAGGGCACTCTTCAGGAGTATAGCTTATCACCTCCATCGAAAGGAGAGAAAAATGGTCGTCCGCAAGCCTCACTCGCCCGTTGCTGCGGTCAACCACCGAGCCGACCCCGACAAGTGTGGCTCCGGCACTCTTGATCAGCTCAATCACCTCAGCCACTGAGCCGCCGGTGGTGATGACATCCTCAATAACCAGCACCCGTTCGTTAGGTTCAAGGGTGAAGCCACGGCGGATGGTCATGGTTCCCTCCTTGCGCTCGGCAAAGATGGTTTTGACTCCGAGTTGACGCCCAACCTCCGTTCCAACCACAATTCCGCCAATGGCTGGAGAGATGACCGTTTCGACCCCTTTGCCCCTGAAGTGGTCGGCAATTTCGCTGCAGATTGCCGTCAGGTGTTCCGGGTGCTGCAGCACCTTGGCGCACTGAAAATAGGCATTGCTGTGGCGACCGGAGGTCAGCTTGAAATGGCCATCAAGCAGGGCGCCGGTTGTTTTGAAAACATCAAGCATGGCTGAAGTGCTCATAAGAAAAAGTGTTGCATGGAAATGTGATAGGAACAAGATGGTAAAGATAAAGAAGCCGCTCCCAAAAGCTAAAGGAAAAACGTATGAGTGGTTGCGCTTCACCTCGTCGTGGCATCTTATCGCCCTCTTTCAAGGTACTCGCTGAGCAAGACGCAGGCTGCCGCGCTGTCGATTCGTCCCTTTTGCTGTCGTACCTTTCTTGATTTTCCCGATGCGACGAGGATGCTGCGGGCATCCCTTGAGGAATGGTGCTCATCGACGGTTTCAATCTTCAGTTGCCCGAACTCCTCGTGCAGCGTCTCGATAAAACGGTCGATCACTTCGGTCATGGCGTTTTTCTGGCCATCTTCACTGAGCGGGTAGCCGACAATGAGGAGATCAATGTCATCTTTTTTGATCATCCCCTCAAGCGCTACGGAGAGTCCGGCGCGGTCAAAGGTGCCGACCGGCTGGGCAAAGAGCCAGAGAGGGTCGCTCTGGGCTACTCCAATGCGCTTTGTGCCGAAGTCGATGGCGACCACCCTTTTTTTTAAAGTCAAACTCATGGCTGCATCTTTCTGTCGATTCTATCGTTTCGAAATATATTTACTTGAAGCGATTCCTGCTCAAATAAAATATAGCAACTTTATCAAGGGAATAGAGCTCTTTGATTACTGATGTCATTTCATCTCCGACAAAGAAAACAGCATCATGCCTGAAGGTTCAAATAACGGTGGGGCAATTTCAAACCTTTTCCCTGTTATGGTTGTTTCCTCTTGTGATGTGCCTTTAAAAACAATGAAGTATCACAGGAGAGTATGATGGGAGGGTTTTCGCTGTTGCTGATGACGAGCCTGATGCTTGCTGGCGGTTCGGTTTTGGGAAAGCGTACGGCAAATGAGCCGCCGTACAGGGGGCTTGAGGAGGATGGAGATATTGAGGTCAGGCTATATGGAGAGATGATTGTTGCTGAAACGGTTATTGATGGTGCATACGGGCAGACAGGAGCTCCGGGATTCAGCCGTTTGGCGGGATATATTTTTGGCAAGAACCGATCAAAAGAGAAACTGACGATGACAGCCCCCGTTCTTCAGGAACCTGTCAGTGAGAAACTCTCCATGACGGCTCCGGTGCTTCAGGAAAAGAAGGGTAACGCCTGGGTGATGGCGTTTGTGATGCCTGAAGGATCCCGGCTGGAAACCCTTCCCGTGCCGCTTGATCCTGCCGTAACACTCCGTTCTGTGCAGGGCAAAAAGGTTGCTGTTATCCGCTATTCGGGCCTGCATTCCGAAAGCAACTTGCGGAACTATGCAGAAAAACTGACCCTGTGGCTTGAAAAGAAAGGGTATCGTGTATGCTCGCAACCGCGTGCCGCAAGTTACGATCCACCCTGGACTCTTCCGTTTTTACGGCGAAACGAGGTGCATATTGATATTGAGTAAGGATTGAGCGTCAAGGTGGCCGTGTGCAGATTTTTTAGTGGAGTTATTATTCTTACATTTTAGAATGAGATGAATCACTCAACCAAATACAGATGGTATGAAGCCGCATTATTATTTTATTGGAGCAACGCTTTCGATACTTCTCTCTATCTACCTCTTTATCTTTGCTACAGGGATAAACAACCATGAGCTGATTGCCATTTTTATCGGCCTTTGGGCGCCGACCATTGTCTGTATCGGCATTTTCAACACCTTGCTCGGTATTCTTGATGAAATGTGTTGTGCGCACAAGCGCATTGAGGATGGTCAAACGGGCTGCAACGACCGATGAACCTATGTTAACGGCGCCAGAAGAGTGCGGGAGGAGCGGGTTATGAAACAGGCGGGGGCTCTGATGCTTGTCGGCACGGGGGGGTTTATCGGCTCTGTGGCGCGCTACCTGGTGGGGCTCCTCTTTGCTCCCCTGGCTCCGGGTTTTCCCTTTGCAACGTTGACGGTCAACATTGTCGGCAGTTTTCTTATCGGTTTTCTTGGTGAGCTGGCGGTTTCGACCACCCTTGTTTCGCCGGACGCAAGGCTTTTTCTGGTTACGGGTTTTTGCGGAGGGTTTACCACCTTCTCCGCTTATATGTTTGAGCATACGGCATTGCTCAAGGATGGTCAGCTTTTGTATGCCGCGATCTATCTTGCTGGAACTGTTGCGGGGGGCTTTGTTGCCCTCTACACAGGAGCGCTTTTTGCAAAACTCTGGACTTAATGGAGCAAAATCATGGAAATGCAGGATCTGGAACTGTTGCGGATTTTTGTTGGAGAACAGGTCCGTTATGGTCATCGGCCACTCTATGAAGAGATTGTGCGTGAGGCCCGTCTTTTTGGGCTTGCAGGTGCTACGGCGCTGAAGGGGGTGCTCTCCTACGGTCACGACTTGCAGATCAACACCTCAAAAATCATGGACTTAGGTACCAACTTGCCCATGATTATCGAAATTGTTGATGCCCCGGTGAAGATTGACAGCTTTTTGCCAATTATTCAGCAATTGGTGAGGGATGCGTCAGGACGGGTGATGATTACGAGGGAGCTGGTGCATGTGGGAATTATGGAATGAGGGGGTTGGTTCCCCCCCATTCATAAAAGGCTGAGCTTACTTGCCGGAAGCGACAAGGGCGTTATAGTTCGCCTTGATGGTTTTTTCGAGATCCTCGTCGGTGTGCATGAAGCTGATGAACATCGCTTCAAACTGCGACGGGGCGAGGTAGATGCCCTGGTCGAGCATGGAGTGGAAATATTTGCCATGCTTTTTCGTGTCGGCTGTGACGGCGGTCGTGTAGTCGACTACTGGAGTCTCCGTAAAGAAGAGGCATGACATGGAGCCGACGCGGTTCTGCACATAGTTCAGGCCGAGTTTTTTCAGGTTGTCGCTGAAACCAGCTTCAAGAATCACCGCTTTTCTTTCGAGTTCCGGATAAGGGTTCTCGTCGATGAGGATTTTCAGGGTTTCAAGACCAGCGGTCAGTGCCAGCGGGTTGCCTGACAGGGTTCCTGCCTGGTAGACGTCGCCGAGCGGAGCAACACGCTCCATGATTTCACGTTTGCCACCGAATGCGCCAACCGGAAGACCACCGCCGATGATTTTGCCCATGGTGGTAAGGTCAGGTGTGACGCCATAAAGGCTCTGCGCACCGCCAAGTGCCACGCGGAAACCGCACATCACTTCATCAAAAATAAGCACAATGCCTTCCTCGGTGCAGAGCTCGCGAAGCGCGGCAAGGAAGCCAGGCTTGGCCGGGATAACGCCGGTGTTGCCTGCTACAGGCTCAATGATGATGGCGGCAATTTGACCCTTGTTCTCATTGACCAGAAGTTTTACCGAATCAATGTCGTTGTAGGTTGCGTTGAGTGTGTCCATCGCGGTGCCTTTGGTGACGCCGGGGCTGTCGGGAGCGCCGAGGGTCAGTGCACCGGAACCAGCCTTGATGAGGAAGCTGTCGCCGTGGCCGTGGTAACACCCTTCAAATTTGATAATTTTGTCGCGACCGGTATAGCCTCGTGCAAGGCGAACCGCCGACATGGTTGCTTCGGTGCCGCTGTTGACCATGCGCACCATTTCAAGCGAGGGAACAATTTTGCAGAGGAGTTCGGCAATTTCGATCTCCATCTCAATCGGGGTACCAAAGCTGGTGCCGATATTTTTCAGGGTATACTCAAGCGCTGCCGTGATGCGAGGGTGCATGCTGCCAAGAATGAATGGGCCCCACGAGCCGACATAGTCGAGGTAAGTGTTGCCGTCAACGTCGGTCATGTATGCTCCTGACCCCTTGGCCATGTACACAGGAGTTCCACCAACGGATTTGAAGGCGCGTACCGGAGAGTTTACACCACCGGGAATAAACTTCTTTGCTTTCTCAAAGAGTTCAGCAGATTTGGCGAGTTTCGACATGTCGGACTATGCTGTTTTATTGATTGGAGAGGACGTTATAAGAGTAAGAAAAGGCTTGCTCAAGATAGAAATAGTCCGCAAGATATAAAACCCCAAAAAGAGCCCGAGTTGCTATTTCAGGAGGATTTGTGAGATGATGGTGAGGTTTTTACGCCCCCGGGCATGTTCCAGATGGAGTGAACAATACTCCTGAAGCAGATTCCAGATCATTTCAATCTCACTGGGGTCGGCCTTGATGGAGTCGCCGGAGGGGAGGCGGATGGCGGCCAGAGCGCTCATCAGCATGGCGAGGCGCACCGGAATGAGCCGCTTTTTTGCCATGCCGGGATCTGCCGAAGAGGGTAAGGCAAGTCCGCCGGGGTTCATCACAAAATAGAGTTCGGTCAGATTCAGCGCCTTGATGGCAGGCAGAAGCTCCTCGCCGCTGAAGACGCATCGACGAAGCGAGGGCTGAAAACCAAGCAGGGAGACAAAGCGCAAGAGGAACCAGGCATAGAGCTGTTCAAAATTGAGATCGGTCTGATAGAGCTGCTCAAGCGTTCCTGCCAGCAGGGTAAAGAGCGGCAGGTTTTTTTCGTCGTTTTGGGTTGTGTGGCGTACAAAGTCGATGATGCGGTAGAGAATGGCAAAGCGCTCCAAATCCGGCTCGGGAACCATCGGGCTTAAAACAAGGTTTCCATCACTGACGAGTTGAATATCCCGGCTGCTCTTTTTATAGAGCACCAGATCGACCACATTTCCCGCGTTAAAAAGGCTTGAGAGCCGGTTTTTTGGATTGCGAGCCCCCTTGATGATCACCGACATTTTGCCGAAATCGCGGGTGTAGATTGAGCAGATTTTTGACTGGTCGCGGTATTTTATCTCCCGCAATATCACAGCCCGGGTTTTGACGATCACAGCGAGAGGGTTTTAATATTCCGGCAAATATAACTATATACGAAAATGGCGCACGAATGCGGCCCATGAACTTTTAAACAACCACAAGTGACGGCGAAGAGTTGCCGTCAGCAAGCGATTAATAAAGGAGAAATAGAGAGATGCCTACCTATCAGTATCGTTGTAACAACTGCGGAAATGAGCTTGAAATAGTCCAGAAAATAAGTGCAGACTCCCTGACGCATTGTCCGAAATGTGAAACCGAGGGTTTTGAGCGGGTTATCAGTGCCAGTGGCGGATTTGTGCTCAAAGGCTCCGGCTTTTACAAAACAGACTACGCCAGCGGCAAACCTGCGCCAGCCGCAGCCCCCGCCCCCGCAGCACCAAGCCCCTGCTCAACCGGCGCCTGTTCGGGTGGAAGTTGCCCCATGGCCAAATAGAGAAGCCGATTGTAAGGGAGTTTTCCTGCTCTTGCCCCAGTTGAAAGCCGCAACCAGATTGTGAGAAAAGCCTTCCCTTCGTTTACGGAAGGCTTTTCTGTTCTCTGAAGGGATTCTCCCGCTCTCTCCAGACAAATTTTGAAAGGTTGATTTTTTTGTTCCCCCTGAAACTTTCGGGATACTGCTTCCCTTCAACATTGCCTGTCACCTTGACACTGCCGAGAATTCCGTCGACAAAGAACATCCTGATCATATCCCCGCTCGAATAGTTGATGCCTGATGGCTCCCGTTTTTCATTATAGAGGTGATAGAGGCTCTCAGCCTGACCGGTAAGTGTTATCCCGGCTATTTTCTTTCCCTCCTTGAGACGGATAATCATCTTCTTTCCACTGAATTGGTCATAAACGACCGGAGAGCGGGAGAGTGTATCGGCAGAGGCAAAAAAAGCGTTGTTATGCACCTGCAGTTCATCAATGTTCGTTTTTTTGCTGCTTCCAGACTCTGTGAAGTGGAGCAAAATAATATCTCCGCTGATTTGCTGTTGCTGGTGCCAGGCAATGGCATCATCGTAGAGCCAGATTTGGCTTTTCGCCTTGTCGATCACCGCCCGGCGTGATTTGCCGAAGAGGGAGTTGTCGAGCATTCGTCCCCGGACGTTGCCGTTTATTTCACCATTCTGTTTGTCCGTGAAGTAGACGCCGCTGTCGCCATAGATTGCAAAGGTATTGTCGGTAAGAACAATGTTGCCGCTCAGCACAATTTTATGCTCGCTCTCATAACTGGTTGCCCGGTCGCATCGGAGGGTCATGGCGCCATCCAGAAACTCCACATTGCCGATAACCGAGCGGTAGGGTTCACCATCGCCCTCGCCGCCTTCAATGGTGTCGGCATGCTGGAGAATAATTTTCTTTTGTTCCGCAAGCAATGTATTATGAATTGGAACAGTGACGGATGCTGCCTGAAAGAGCAGCAGAAAGGCGGTGAGGAGTGGTCGTGAAAAAACGTTTCTCATTGAAATTCTGTGGTTTTTTCTGACACCGGGTTTGCAGTGTCGTAAGTGGTTCGTTTAAAGCTCCAATTGAGCCGTACGTCGTCTGTGCAGGGAAAATTTCCGAGCCACCAGACAGGCAATGTAAAACATACCCATGAATTGTACAGGGCTGTTCCTGAAAGAACTTTCTCTATAATGTAACAAAGCTTTGTTTTTACTGTGAAAAAATTACTTTTGGCCGCTGGCGGAAAGCCTGGCACTCTTCTGCTTGCCCCGCTCTATAAAGCCCTGAAAAACAGGAAAGCATATCATCCTGTCGTGGTGCTTGCCGCTCCCCATGGCGCTGAGCCGATCAGCCGCGAGTTGGCTGCAAGCTTTGGTCTTGGTGAGGCAAGGCACATCGTCACCCTCCCGGTTGGCACTGCGGTCGAGCAGCTTGCCGCCGCCTTGACCGGCATGGAAAAGATTATGCTCAGCGAAAAACCTGACCTCGTACTGGTTTGCGGCAGCGACAATGCCGCTTTTGGAGCCGCTGTCACGGCCGCAAAGCTCGGCTTGCCTGTGGCCGCCGTCGATGCGGGGCTGCGAAGCTACGAACGCTCGGATGCCGAAGAGGTCAACCGCGTCGTCATTGACGCCATGGCTGATTTTCACTTTGTCAGCGAACACAGCGGCGAATACAACCTCATCAATGAAGGGGTTTCTGATGAAAAGGTCTTCTTTGCAGGGAACTTGCTCATCGACAGCCTCGTCGGCCTGATGGAAGAGTCGGGCAACTCTGACGTACCATCGGAGCCTGTTGCCAAACCCAAAAAATATGCGCTGCTGCTCCTTGATCCAGCAGGCCGTTTTGCCGCAAAAGAACCGCTCGAAATGATGCTTCGGCTCCTCAAAGAGATTTCGGATAAAATTACCATCGTCATACCGCTCGTTGCCGGGCTTGATGCTCTGTTGCAGCAGCATGGCATGGGTAGTGCCTTCGGTGAAATGGAGGGAGTGAAGATGATTGAGCCCCCGCAGCACGCCACACTGTTGAAGCTGCTCCGCGACTCCCTGCTGCTCCTCACCGACATTGAAGAGATGCAGTCGGAAGCCACCGTCATGAATGTGCCCTGCCTCACCATCATGGAAAGCTCTGCCCGTCCTGCAACCATCGAAATTGGCACCAACGCCCTTGTCAGCCTCGATGAGGAGGAGATCAGGAGCCGTATCCACGACATTCTCCACCCTGGTACGCACAAGCACATCACCAGCCGCTCAAAAATCCCCGAAAAATGGGACGGAGCCGCCGCCGGGCGCATTGTTGCAGTGCTTGACCGGGTGGTGTAGATGTATCTGCTTGTCAGTGTGCATTTCCTGGAGGGTTAATTTTACCGTACCTTGTCTCTTGGCAGGATGTTTCGCAAGCGTATCTGTTGTTTTCAAAATAAATTATTTAGGGTGTACATAATGCCAATTATCTCAATGTTTTACGGTATTATCATCCGTCTTTATCTCCTTGATAACAAGCAGCATCATTTGCCGCATATCCATGCAAAATATGGTGAGTTTGAGGCGACTGTCGGTATTCAGGATGGCGAGATTCTTATCGGAGAGTTACCGCGCAAACAGTTGCGTTTGGTGCAGGCTTGGATTGAGTTGCGTCGCGATGAATTGGTCGCTGACTGGGAATTAGCCGTCAATGGTGAGGCCCCTTATAAAATCAACCCATTATGAGGTGACTATGTACTGGGATGTAAAAAATGTAAAGCCTTTGTCAGATTATCGGATTTACATCGAAACCGCAGGTGGGCAAAAAGGAATTTTTGATCTCAAGCCCTATCTTGATCATGGGGTTTTCTCCGAACTGCGTGATATCAGCTATTTCAATCAGGTCGGCATACTCTTTGGCGCGGTTACATGGCCAAATGAGCAGGATATTGCTCCTGAGACATTGCTTGCCGAAATGCAGCCTGTTGACAAACCAATATGATCCCGCTCCATGGGTGAGTATTTGCAGCATCAGGCAGCCCGTTCTTTTTTTATGAACAACAGGAGTCAGACTCTTCTTGACTAACTAACCATTTTGATCAGTAAAGGACTCATTCATACCCATGGCAAGAACCAAGTCACCAAAAGAGACAAAAGAAGAACCCATAGAAAAGCAGCTTTGGAAGGCCGCCGACAAACTGCGCAAAAATATTGACGCTGCAGAATACAAGCACATCGTCCTTGGCCTGATGTTCCTCAAATACATCTCCGACTCTTTCGAGGAGATGTACGCCATACTTCAGGCAGGTGAAGGGGAGTATGCCGGAGCCGACCCGGAAGATAAAGATGAGTACAAAGGAGAAAACATTTTCTTTGTACCTCAGCAAGCTCGCTGGTCATTTTTGCTGACAAGTGCCCGCCAGTCGGATATTGGTATCCTTGTCGATGAGGCGATGGATATTATTGAAAAAGAGAACCCCATGCTCAAGGGTGTTCTGCCTAAGGTCTATGCACGCCAAAACCTTGATCCCGCAAGTCTTGGTGGTCTGATTGATCTCATGAGTAATATCGCCCTCGGTGATGCCAAATCACGGAGCCGCGACGTGCTCGGTCACGTCTTCGAATACTTCCTCGGCGAATTCGCTCTCGCCGAAGGCAAGCAGGGTGGGCAGTTCTACACCCCGCGCAGCATTGTTGAACTCCTTGTCTCCATGCTTGAACCCTACAAAGGCCGGGTTTTGGATCCCTGCTGTGGTTCCGGTGGGATGTTTGTGCAGTCCGAACGATTTATTACCGAGCATCAAGGCCGTGTGAAGGATATCTCAATCTACGGTCAAGAGAGCAACCAGACCACCTGGCGGCTGGCAAAAATCAACCTCGCCATTCGCGGTATCGACAGCTCCCAGGTCAAATGGAACAACGAAGGCTCCTTTCTCAACGACGCTCATAAAGACCTCAAAGCTGATTACGTTATAGCTAATCCCCCTTTCAACGACAGCGACTGGAGCGGTGAACAACTCCGTGGAGATGGCCGCTGGAAATACGGCATCCCGCCTGCAGGCAATGCCAACTTCGCATGGTTGCAGCACTTCATTTTTCACCTTGCCCCGAACGGTATTGCCGGAGTGGTACTTGCCAAAGGTGCCCTCACCAGCAAAAGCAGTGGCGAAGGCGATATCCGTAAATCCATGATAGCCGACGGCAACCTGATTGACTGCGTTGTCAACCTGCCTGCCAAACTCTTTTTGAACACCCAGATTCCTGCCGCCCTCTGGTTTCTGAACCGCGCAAGGAACAATGGCCACCCGCGCAAAAACGAAATCCTCTTTATCAATGCGCGAAACCTTGGCCACCTTATCAATCGTCGTACTCGTGAACTCTCGGCTGACGACATTGATCTCATCGCCAAAACCTATCACGACTGGCGAACCGGCGAGGGTGAGTATGAGGATAGCAAAGGCTTTTGTGCCTCCGTGCCGCTGGAACGAGTTCAGGAACTCGACTACGTGCTTACACCGGGTCGCTACGTTGGCCTTGCAGAGGAAGAGGATGACTTT
>CAIQGA010000034.1 GCA_903871235.1 uncultured Chlorobiaceae bacterium | reverse complement strand
GTATTGCGGCTGATTTGACGGATGCTTAATCCTTCTCGGGAAAGTTCCTTAACTTTGTTGTACATGGTTAGCTTTTTTAACTGTGTTCTCATAGCTCTGGGGTTTGATTTGGTTGGCACCTTCAAACTACGAGCTATGGGTGTTTTTTACGCTAACCCTGGGTGATTTTTATTTTCCGTTTTTGGCTTATTCTTGTTTTCCGATCACAACTTGTTGCTGACCGCTTAGGATTTATTTCATTTTCCTGAAATAACCATGAAAATCAATTCAATTAAAGCGGATATGATTATTGAATATGAAAATACCTTTGCAAAACAAATTTATTACATAAATACGTTTTAAGTACATCGCTATTGAGCGTGTGCAAATAAAATTAGACTATTGAGATTAAATTTATTATGGTAAAGTTAGTCAAAAAATGAACAATGAGGCATGGTCATGTCTACGAACGTTAGTTGGTTTCAGTTTACAGGTTGTTAATCGTTTTTGAATAAAGATTAAGTAAATACGCGTATTTTGGATCTTGATGTATTTCGTTTGTAATGGTAAAAATGTAACGATGTATTTAAGCGCTTCACAAGAATTGATTCCGTAGTAAAAAAAGGTCACAGTAAAGGAATCAGGCTCTTTTGACTGGAGATTACGGAGCGACTTGTTGTTGATCGCTTATTCTAGTTATAAGCGGCGATCCATAACTCTTATATTCTCCATGATGTTCATCTATAAGACAACTTCTCAGTTTTTTCATTCAGTCTTTATACGCTTGAGGCTCACCTCTATCATTTTTCTCCTGATTGTAATACCATCGGTATTTTCTGAGATATTTGGTAAAATGGCCACAGATGTTTTTCAACAGGCATCCAAATGTGTGGTAGTTGCCAACACCAACGCCGCTGATTTAGGTTGACAGGCGCCAAACAAACATTAATAGGCGAATAGGAGAACGACTATGAAAATCGTAGGTATTGAAGGATTGGATAGCCAACAAATCAAGCTGGAACTTCAACGAGGTGCAAAATTCGTCGTCTATCAATATTGTATTTCAATTATTATCCTGTCGTTTAAACGGCATAGCAATATTTACTTTATCCGTGCTGGTGAAAATGCAGTCATCAAAGGACTCGGCTTCTCCGTTATTTCTTTTTTACTGGGATGGTGGGGTATTCCCTCGGGGCCGATCTTTACAATCGACTCGTTTATTACAAATTTCTGTGGAGGAAAAGACGTGACTCAAGAGGTTTTTCTCGCACCCCAACACGACACCTCGCCTCAGCCAAATATCACCCTTAAAAAAAATGTAATAGTGGTAGAAGAGAGCGGCGTTCTGCAATATGATTCCGTCAGATTTACAGAACAATATGCCATGGAAGTCCAAGGCAATCAGGTACTCGTCCGAGTACCACGCGCTGAAATCCAGCGCATCGAACTGGTTTACGGTATCGGTACGGAACGGCCGGGGCTAACCCATTTCAGTGGTCTTGCGTTACTGTTTATTTCTATAATACCAGTCTTGCACTTTCTTTTCGTAATGGCTAATGGCGGTCGCTTTCCCTTGATATTTGTGTTGGCGATGGGTCTCGCTGTTCCAGGCGTTTGGGCGGTTAAACTTAGCGTTCAGAAGCGGTGGGTGGTTGTTCTTCACTCTTCCAAAGGTCAACGGCGCATGATATTTAGGACTTCAACAGATGAAGCTGTTATGGGAAGCTTTCTCGACAAGGTGCGCAGTAGGTTCGGATATCAATAAGGTTGGAGTAAGGTGACTTTTGTTGTATATGGGTAACTTTGAGCCATAGAGTTTTTTTAGAAGGGCACCTCTGACTCTTGTATGTGTGTGAAGTCTTTTGGCTTTTAAAGTAATTTTAAATTTATGGTTAACTAATTGGATCAAGTTTGTCCTCTAATCCCAAGACCCCTATTATCGGCGACAGAGTATGACGCAAAACAATTATGAACGCAATCCAAACATTGGTACAAGGGATGGGGGTGCGCTCGCCGCAGCTTTAACTCAGTTACGCCTTAAGCTTTTGGATTTAAGTGCATGGAATAAACTTATCAATTTCAAGCACACTATAGGAAAATCATTGCAATTTGTTTCTGGTCAGCCTTCTTCTGTTTATCAAAAGTTGGTTGAATCAAACAGCAAATTGCCCATCATAGGGCTACCAGAGCCAGATCAATCTGACTGGTCTGAGTGCAATGGTCGGTTGCAACGGCCAGATCCAAAAGAATGGATTAAAACCAAAGGAATCTCGACAAGTTATGACATTGCGACTGACAATACGGAGACTACGGCTTCTTCTGTGCTGGCTCTTATGTATGCTGATGATTTAGCAAAACATTGCCGTAAAATTGAGCGAGAATCGCATTTGGCCATAGAGGAGACCGGGGCAAATATGCTTTTTCTGATTTTGGGTTTTTTAGAATTTCCAAATCAGCGCGACAGCAATAAATTGTTTATGGCTCCACTCATCAATATTCCTGTCGTTTTCATAAAAAACGAGGTAAACGGAGTCCAATCTTTTTCTTTACAGTATACCGGTGAAGACATTGTTGAAAACCTGTCTTTACGCGAGAAGATCAAGAATGATTTCGGACTAACACTGCCTGAGATCAACGAAGATCAAGTTGATGTCGTTGCGTACTTTTCCGATATAACTGAAATGATAAAGGGTATGCCAAGATTTACACTCAAACGGCGGGTATCCTTGAGTCTTCTTAGTTTTGCCAATATGTTGTTGGTCAGGGATCTTGATCCAGCCAAATGGCCCAGCGATGGTAATAAAAATGCGTTACTCGATCATCCCATTATCCGAGAGGTTTTCGAAGGCAGGTCTGTAGATCTTGATACAGGTGCAGGAAATGCAAGAGAGCATCTAGTTGAGGAGGGTCATGGAGCAAAGATTCCGCTCATCTACGATGCTGATAGCTCTCAACACAGCGCGTTAGTAGATGTAATCGCCTTGGGAAAAAATATTGTGATTGAGGGACCACCTGGTACCGGCAAATCACAAACTATAACCAATCTTATTGCTGCATGTCTAACTGAGAATAAAACGGTGCTTTTTGTTGCTGAAAAAATGGCAGCATTAGAAGTGGTGAAAACCAGACTGTCGCTTGCAGGGCTTGACCCATTTATTCTTGAGCTTCACAGTAACAAAACCAATAAAAAACGAGTTCTTGAGGATATAGATAAACGGCTCAGATTTGCACTTAGACCTTCGCCCTCATTGCCCCGTCTATTGCCACAGTTAGAGTCATACCGCAAAGCGTTAAAATTATATTCCGAAATCATAAACAGCATTATTTGCAATTCTTTTGGTCTTACTGTGCATCAAGTTATGTGGCGGGCCGAAATGCACCGCAGCATTTCAAAGGGCGATAAACCTTTGCTTAACCAGATTTCAATTTCTGATGCTAGTGAGTTATCAGTATCTGAGCTTTCACGACGTCGAGACTGTCTTTCATATTTAGGTGCCCAGTACATAGCCATTGGGGGGTATGACGAAGCGTCTTCTTTTTGGGGCTTTTTCCCTGATTGTCTCAATCGTGGTGACGATGTTAAAATCGCCAATCTCTACGAAGGGATGTTGGAGCCAGTTACAAAGTTGATAGCTGCGGCTACAGATCTTTCAAAAATTGTTCCTGATACAATAACCGGGATAACGTTAGACCATACAAGAAGTCATCTTGCAGTTATTACAGGATTTATAAATAGTTGTCCTGAGAATATATCATTTCATCTACTTCCAGCTTTCTTTGATCAAGATAAAACTGGAGAAAAAACAAAGCAGATTCTCCATGGGTTGGTACTTCAAATTCAGCGTCATAACGAGAGCTTATCTGTTGGAGAAAAAAATATAACAGATGAATCACTTGTTAGTGAGGAATGCATTGCCGGATTGCAAAAATTATCCTTGACAGCAGAAGTACTTGGTATCACTCTTGGTAATAAAAGAGAACTTGCCTTACTGATAGAGAGGTTGAATCATGCCACTGAAAAGTTTTTCCCTGCTATAGCTGAAATAAAAGAATTTTTCAAAAGTAAGGGAATTGCATTTGATGGATCGTTAGAATATCTGAGACGCCTTGAGAACTTTACAAATCTCATTTTAGAGATGCCAGAAGAGCATATTCATCTGCAAAGGGATGAATTAGCTAAAAATGGAGCAACTCAGGCAATCGAGGCACTTTTAAGTTTACAAAGCAAGTGGTTAGCTCTTCGAGTAGAATTAGATGAGTCGCTCTATATCGATAACCTCCCGTCTGGTGAGGATATGAAAAAAGCGATTTTGACTTTACGTGAAGGAGATAAATGGTATAGGATCTTTCAAAAACAGTGGCGCTCTTCCGTTTCCTTACATAAGACTTTACAACGTAATAAATTAAAGATGCAAGGGAAAAACAGACTTGCACAGTTAGAGAAGTTAGCCAATATGCTCCAGTTGCAGGAAAAAATAAAAACTGATACAGCATGGAAGGAGTTCCTGGGAATTGATCCACCCGTAGATACAGTGCCATTGGAAGGGTTTATTGCGGTTGCAAAATGGAGCACTTCAGTATTGGTCGCTGCGGAGAGTTTTAAATCAACGGATGATAAGGATGTTGAAATAGCTGTAAATCAGCCTAAGCTCTTAAAGCGCGAGTTTATTGCTCTAAAAAATGAACTTGATTCATTTAATCATGCATTTGGCATCATCAATTCTGAATCGCATCGACTTTATGAGTTTGTTGGATGCAATCTTCTGGAGCAGACCTTTGATAAAGTGCAGTCGTTTATTCGTGAAATGAATTCAATAATTGATTTTATAAATAATACCGCAAGGGACGAATCGTTATACGCCGACTTTGTAATGGGTTGTAAAGCGGTTTTAGAGAGGCGACAGATTGAATTGGAAATTGATCGTAATATTGAGGCTAAAACGTTATTGAGTGATGTATTTGCTGGTGTTAATACGGATATTGTGGCTTCTTTTAATGTTCTCAAGTTTGGTCAGTCAATTAATGAACTAAATCTTTTCCCTTTTATTCAGCAGGCTTTACGTAGTAACAATCCAATAGATATTGCCAAAAAAATCGAAACGGTATTTGAAGATATTTACACTGGATTAGTTGCGCTGGCAAAGTTTGAAACCGATCTCAAGTGTTTTGGCTCTTTTGATCAAGCCACATGGTTTGGTAAGAAAATCGAAGATGATTTATTCGTTTTCGCTCAATCACTCTATAAACGATTTGACAAGGCAATTAAAGATGCGCATCTTCTCATTCCTTGGTCATCATACGTGGCACGCAGAAAAGAGGCATATGAATACGGCTTGTTGATTTTAGAATATTGCTTGAATCCAGGCAATTAGATGCGCCAGATCTATCCAATGATTATGCATATTGTACCTATTCAACGATTGTTCGAAAAATTTTTCAGTCCCAACCTGAGTTAGGCGGTTTTACCGGCCTGAAACATAATCAGATCATTGCTGATTTTCGGCGTCTCGATAAGGAAATAATTGGATTACGTGGTCATGAAATAGCAGCACATTGTTTAAACATAGCACAATATCCTAACGGAAGAAATGGTGCTCGTGTTGACGATAAAACGGACATGTCGTTATTGAATCATCTTGTTCCGCAACAACGTCCACGGATGCCAGTGCGGAAGATACTGTTGAAAGCGGGAAAGGCCATTCAAGCTTTAAAGCCCTGTTTTATGATGGGCCCGCAAGCAGTAGCTCAGTTCTTGACCCCAGGAGCAATGAAATTTGACATCGTCATTATGGATGAGGCCTCTCAGTTAAAGCTTGAAGAAGCCATTGGCGCTATAGCTCGTGGAGGTCAACTTGTGGTTGTTGGAGACCCAAAGCAGTTGCCGCCGACTTCGTTTTTTTTAGCGAAGAATCAATCTACTACTACAAATGACGAGTTCACAACTACAGATGCTGAGAGCATTTTGGATATTTGTACTTCTCATTTTCGTCCTACCCGTTTATTGAAATGGCATTACCGCTCGCAGCATCATTCCTTAATTGCTTTTTCTAATCATACCTGGTACGGCGATAATTTAATCGTATTCCCTTCGCCTTATGATCAAGGCAGTAAACTTGGGGTTCGAGCAGTCTATCTGGCTGATGCTACCTATGAAAATCAAACAAATATACGTGAAGCTCGTCGTGTAGTTGATGCTGTTATCGATCATATTATACAACGACCTGATGATTCGTTAGGCGTAGTAACACTTAACATGAAGCAGAGAGATCTTATTGCTGAACTCCTGGAACAACGCTTAACTGATGATGATAGTGCAGGCAAGTACCGTGAAAAATGGAGAGGGGAAGGTCAATCATTATTTGTGAAAAACCTTGAAAACGTTCAGGGTGACGAACGTGATGCTATTTTCATCTCAACTACTTTTGGCAGGCCAAAGGGGTCAAAAGTTGTTCGACAAAATTTTGGGCCCATCAGTAAACAGGGTGGTTGGCGTCGACTTAACGTTTTATTTACTCGGGCCAAAAAGTCAATTACCATCTACACGTCTATGAAGCCTGAAGATATTGTAATGGATCGCACTACACCCGAAGGCACAAAGGCGCTGAGAAATTATCTTGAATATACCAGAACGGGGATCCTCACCTCCGCAGACCCAACAGGCAGAGTACCTGAAAGCGATTTTGAAATTTCTGTGATTGATATACTTCGTAACAAAGGGTATGAGGTAACACCACAACTTGGTGTTGCTGGTTATAGAATAGATATAGCTGTTAAAAACCCTGACATGCCAGGTTCTTATTTGGCCGCAATTGAGTGCGATGGCGCGACGTATCACTCAGCCTTGACTGTAAGAGATCGTGATCGTATTCGTCAAGAAATTTTAGAATCTTTAGGATGGCGCGGTCGTATTTGGAGAATTTGGTCAACAGATTGGTTTCGAACCCCACGAGAGGAGGCTGAAAGGCTTATCGGATTCCTTGAAAATCTCCGAAAAACATGGAAGCCAGATTATTTTAAAGGAGAATCTTGGACGGAAGAAAGCATCTATACAGCAGATTCTCAAGAATCAATATCAGAGCCCATGGCTGTTGATGAAGAAAAAGCTGTGGTAATTTCTGCACTTATAGAAAGTGAGGAGTATCCCGATAGCGAGTGAATACTAGTAGAGAGTATTGTTCAGCGGCAATGATATTCCTGATTTAAAGCATTGATTCATGAACTTGATGATATATCTTTACTACAGATATTTGCTGGATAAGGTTGATTAATCTAATAAATTTTTACCCCCGATATGACACTTATTGACGATGGAGACTTAATTCGTGGGCTTGGGTTTGTGGCGCTTTATGCCGCGTACCTTGAGGAGGATGTTGACGAATGCTTAAACGTTGTCGCCTGCCATGATGCTGGAAGTGATTACCAACGGTTGTCCCACCGATCAACAAGCCAAAAGATTAAATATATCTTGGAACAATTGCGGAAATTAGAGCCGCTTTCGAATGAATTAGTGGTGTTTCCGCAGATATTGAGGATTATAGGTGATCTTCTGGAAGAGCGAAATACCGTAATTCATGGTCGTGTTTATGCTGTCCCCAATATTGGTGATGTCCGCATTTCCGGACGCCTTGGCGTCCCCGAAACGCCAGCAAATTCTGCCGAGCTTTATGCCTTGGCCAACGAACTTCATTCGGCATGCAACCCGCTACTTTATGCGTCAATGTTTTCACTTCATCGGCAATTTTTGGCAGTGCGTGCGCGTTGTGCCGAGGACACCCAATCCGCCGTTTCTGGGTTTGCTCCACCTGACAGCGGCGCGAACCTGAACTATGATGTTCGGGGGCAAGATGCCATCGTCTGAAGATGAGAAACTTGTTGTAAAGCTTCTGGCCGAGAAGGGACTTCGAGCAGAACGCTTCTCAAAGGTCGAGATAGGCCAAAGAAAGACACCCGATTTCCGAGGGTTCAAAGATGGAGCATTGATGTTCTTTTGTGAGGTCAAGTCAGTAGAAGAAGACAGGTAGCTGGACAAACTTTTAGATGCAGCGGCTCCTGCTCAAATTGTTGGAGGGCTTCGTAATGACCCGGTATTCAACCGCCGGTCAGATGACATACACCAAGCGGCTGCACAGTTCTTGTCTGTAAATCCGAACTCCGAAATTCCAAATGTAATGGTGTTCGTGAATCACGACTCCATGTGCTATGAGCAAGACATGATCGGTGTACTCACGGGCCAATTCCTTGCCGACGACAGATCATCTCATCCCATTTACGAGAAGTTCTCCAAGGGCCGTATCAAGAACGAAAAATATCTCATCCATCTCTTCTGCTGGGTTGAGCAAGAGCGTTTCCGTGCCTTAATGTTTAACCAAGCTCATCTCGAACAGTACACCGCCCTCTGCGAGATGTTCGCCTATGATCCCGCTATCATTAAGCCCATTACTTTCTAACCCATTTAGAGCATATTCAACCTCTGCTCTGCCTACACGGCATCGTATTTCGCTATCAGACACTTTTTCGCGGGCGCGGCCTTTTGCGAACCGCTGCAAGAGTAGGGTGTTAGAGGTTATCGCGAAACAGAGTCTCCCAATTGATGTGTGGGGACAGTTTATCAAAATTGGACGTATCGATAAAGCGCTTCGGCAATTCTATCTTGCAGTCATGGATGTACTGTTGAACTGCGGTGAGCACCTCGGTCGTTCCATGCGGCGGCTCAATATCGACCTCAGGTGCCAGTTTCCAAGTTATGTACTTCAGTGTCTTCCTTCGCGTTTTGACGATTCGTTTCTTCGCAACGGCAAAGTAGTCTCCACGAACTTGGCTGCCCAGGAAATGCAGTCGTATATACCCAATGATCTCGTTGAACTCCCAGCAACCGCCATACACTCGTACGAGATGATCGCGAAAGGTATCGTTGCTGCGAGGGTTCGAATTTTCACGCTGACGCAACTCCGGTTCATCCGGCGTGCCGGGTCGAAAAAGGGTCTGCTCGATATATTCATCCTGGGCCGCGTAGTACTCGTCCCTTCGGAGACGATATACGGGCAGATCATAGAAGTATCGACACGTCATTGGTTTGATGCCCAATAATAATTTGATTGATCCGCCTAAACTGCAGATTTTTGAACGACCTGTCCGCTGCAGTGCTGGATTCGATTTCAGTTCTTTTCATATTGCTCTTCTGGGGACTCAAAATCTTCAGCTTTTAATGAATTATCGTTGTGAATAGTCTTCCACCCTTTCACGTAATGCCGATTTGTGTAGAAACCGATGGATTGTTTTCTCGTGGGTAATCACTATGTCTCAGTCCGTTTTTTTCCGCAAGTTCACTCCTTTGCGCTTGAAATTGCGAGTTCCAATGCCGCTTGGGTTTCATCAACGACCTCTCCATCGGCTTCCACGGGCGTGAACTTCCATATCCGTTTTTCTACCAGGCTTGGCGCATGTTCCATGGCTCCCATCGGTTCAATTCCCATAGCCGTAAGGCGCGCCAGCAACTCTTGCAACACATCATCCTTATGAAGTGACCATGTGGATGCGAAGCAGCGCCAGAATACCCAGCCAGCTCGTTCGAGGACACGCTGCCGGTTCATGTCATGCGGCCACCGGTCCGGGCCGTGGTATTCGTCGCCATCCAGCTCGATTGCAAGGCGGTTATCTCCTGCACCTTCAACAACCATGTCGATGCGGTATGCGCCGGTTTTCACTTGTGGAATAATACGATACCCACGAGAGTCAAGGAAGGTAAACACTTCCCGCTCAAACCCTGACTCGCATTGGTCAATCAGCACTTCTGCTTCCTCATTGTCGGTCACCATCGGCTTG
>CAIQGA010000033.1 GCA_903871235.1 uncultured Chlorobiaceae bacterium | reverse complement strand
TGGCTAGGGATTTGCAAACCCTGGTGCCTGAAGCGCGGATAGAAATTGCCCACGGCCAAATGCCGGAGCGGGAACTGGAACGTATCATGCTGGATTTTTATCATCAGCGTTTTAACCTTTTATTGTGTTCGACGATTATCGAAAGCGGCATCGACATACCCAGCGCCAATACCATCATCATCAACCGCGCCGACATGTTCGGGCTCTCCGACCTTTACCAGTTGCGCGGAAGGGTTGGACGGAGTGAACGGAAAGCTTACTGCTACCTCATCACCCCGCCGCTCAACACCCTGAAAAAGGATGCCGTGCAGCGTCTGGCGGTTATTGAAAGCTTTACGGAACTCGGTTCAGGCTTCAACATCGCCCTGCGTGATCTCGATATCCGGGGAGCGGGCAACCTGCTCGGCGCAGAGCAGTCGGGCTATATTCACGAACTCGGCTTCGATCTCTACCAGAAAATGCTCGAAGAGACGGTTGCCGAACTCAAATCAACCGAGTTCAGCCACATGTTTACAACTGAGGGTGCCAAGACGGCAAGAGCGACAAAAACGTGTGACCTCCTTTTCTTTTTTGACGCACTCATTCCGGAATACTACCTCACCGCCACCCCTGAGCGCTTCGCCTTTTATGACAAAATCTCGAAAGCCTCAACAGAGCATAAGGTCGACAGCCTGGAGGCAGAACTCAAAGATCGCTTCGGTCCACTCCCCGAAGAGGTGGAAAACCTGCTGCTGCTGACCAAACTGAAAATTACCGGCTCAGTGCTCGGGCTCGAAAAAATTGACCTCCAGCCGCTGTGTACGTTCCTCTATTTGCCTGACCAGGATAACGATCAGCTTGCCAACAAGGCTTTCCTGCAATACCTCTTTATTTCGGTACAGGAACCCTGGATGCAAGAGTACAAACCGGGATTCAAAATGGATAAAAAGATGAAGCTGGTGCTGCACCACCCTGCTGGCAGCGACACAACGCCGACCGGATTGCTGCACCGATATACGGAGTTGCTGCAGAAACTTGAGCTGGCGTCAAAGGATCTGCCATTATAACCCTTTTTCAAGAAGCATGTTAGCTACATCACGAGCAATCTCAAGTGTTTCATTGATCGTTATCAGAGGTTCCGAAATTCCTTGAAGGACAGAATTCCGAGCGTCCAGTTTGCGCTTTATTGGGCAGTTTGATTATTAGAATAGGTATTACTGACGGCTCACTCCACTGTTGCCGCTATATATTCGACACGGTTTTTACCATTAGATTTTGCTTTATACAGGGATTGATCTGCAAAATTCAGTAGACTTTTCAAACTTGTATCATCGCCATAATATGTAGTCATGCCAATACTGACTGTTACATACTTGCTGACTTGACTTGACGTATGAGATAATCGCAATGACTCAATCCTGGTACAGAGCAGGTTGCCTATCGCTAATGCTCCGTCAGCGGGTGTAGAAGGCAAGACAACAACAAACTCTTCTCCACCATACCTTGCAACGATGTCTCCCGGACGCCTTAAAGCAGAGTCGATTGTTTGAGCAACTGCTTTCAAGCATTCATCTCCCGCAGGGTGACCATAGGTATCATTATATAACTTGAAGTTATCAATATCACAAATACCAATGGATAAAGGATGCTTGCTTCGTTTACTGTCCAGAAATTCTCTTGTTATATATTCATCAAAATAACGGCGATTAAATATTACAGTCAAACCATCAATCATGGATAGATTTTCTAAAACTTGCATAGTATTATTCAATTTTGAACCATACGTAAAGATCGCAACGCTTCCCAGAATGGCAAAAAAAATATGAGTAAAAATGAGTACCCAGGGGGTTGAAAATGTCGCAGGGAAAGAAACACTAATCCCTCCTCGAATATCACCAACTTTATACCCTTGTTTTTCATGACATTTCAGACAACTTTGCTGAGTTACGAGGGGAGCCATATAACGAAAAAACAATGTTTTACCATTGTCGAAGTATTCAGAATATTCTTGTTCTCTTCTTTTTTCAAAAGTCTTTAAAGCAATGGCTTCCCACGTGCGGGGCACATTGGCAGGTCGAATTGGCTTCAAACTGGTTATGTGAAAATTAACACGGTCTCGTTCATTGGCAAGTTCAGCAATCATACGAGTCATATATGCAGGGTTTAGCAGAGTTAATTTCTCGCCCTTGATTGTTGTAATGTCCCGGTTCGGAAGATCTAAATAAGGATTTGGTTGAATTTTATCAGAAATTGGCGCATAAATACCTCCAAGTCGGGCATTCCACTCTCTTGTTGTGACAATAAGATTAAATAAATTACGTCCATCTTCAAGATAAATGTCACCTTGATTTTTACGCTCCTGCGACACACTCCAAAACGCCGATATTGAAATAATTGTCAGCCAGGCAATTATGCTCTCTGAGATATAGAATTTCTTCACATAGATATTTTTATCGCCATATAAAAAACACCTTTTTGAATATACAAAAAACACACAAAACAGCACTCATTCTCCCCGGAAAACCTGCTCACCACAAAAAAAATCAACTGCTGAGAAACAAACTGCCAGCTCCCGGAAAAAGAAACGTTCTGCTCTGTTTCTGCCGTGTGCAGCTTCATGTACCATGGAGAACAGCAACAACGCATCCGGCGACAGGCGTCAATCTTGTGGAATTTGCCCAAAGGCGATCATCCCTGAACCATACAATTCTTGCATGAATCCCTTCACAAACGCAACTTTTGCAACAGCAACAGTGTTCTAAATAACAGGACTAAAAAAGTCCTTTATTTTAGAATCATAACATCGAAATATCATGCAAATCACGATCAATAATCATCAGTATGAGGCGAACCATGGTGACAGGCTGCTTGACGTCGCTAGGCTTAATCACGAGCATATAGGATACTTCTGCGGCGGCAACAGCATTTGTCAGACCTGCTATGTCAAGGTTCTTGAAGGGGCGGAACTTCTCTCTCCCCTGAGCGAAGAGGAGAAGGCAATTCTTTCTGATAACCTGCTGAAAGCGGGCACAAGGATGGCCTGCCAGGCCACCGTCGAAAAACCGGGCACGATAAGAGTGGTGTCGGCGGTCGAAGAGGTGAAGCACCTGCTCGAAACCAGTCCACTGGAGTTAGGCGGCTACGCTGCAACCATGGGTTGGGAGGCGCTTGTCAAGGTTCCCGACACGTTGCGTTTGCAGGCAGGAAGGGAGTTTGATCTCTGGCAACTCTTCTGTGACGTTCTGGCTGGAATTGGTGATAGCTGGAAGCTTGTTTTCAATGCCTTTTCCGCCGGTTGTTGCTCTAAAGAGAAGAGTGAAACGAGAGTATGTTGATTGAGATGGCTTGGGAGGGTCACAAAATTAAGTATATTTTATCTTTTCTCTCTCAACCATTGAACTGCCGATGGGGTACGCTTCTGATATAGGGGATGTCGAGTTTGAGCTTGGCGCTAAAACGCTTGAACGCTGGCTGATAAAGCCTGAAAAAACAATGGAGATTGTTCTTGGCATTCCCAAAGAGCGGGCTCAGGATGAACGCCGGGTTGCCATCTCACCGCCCGGCGTACAAATACTTGTTGAGCAGGGGATCAGGGTGGTCATCGAAAAATCGGCCGGTAATTTCTGTAACTTCACCGATCTCGCTTACGGTGAAGCGGGGGCAACCATTGCTGAGTCACCCGAAGAGCTCTATGAGCAATCCAACGTCATTGTCAAGGTCTCTCCCCCGCAGCCAGATGAGCTTTCGCTCTTTATGCCAGGCCAACTGCTCATCTCGGCGCTCCATCTTGGTACGGTCACTCCCCGGCTGATAAAAACGCTGATTGAGAAAAACATTACGGCCATCGGATTTGAATTTATCGAAACGAGGGATGGGGAACTGCCGATTGTGAGAACCCTGAGCGAAATCGCCGGTTCTCTGGCAATACAGACCGCAGCCAAATACCTTGAAACCGGCTATGGCGGCAGCGGCATTCTCCTTGGAGGCATTGCCGGTGTTCCACCAGCATGGGTCACCATTATCGGGGCGGGAACTGTCGGGCTTTTTGCTGCGCAGGACGCACTCGGGCTTGGTGCGCAGGTCACCGTCATCGACAAGGAGATCAACCGGCTGCGGCGCTTTGAGGCATTTTTCAACCGCCACCTTGTCACAGCCATTGCCAACGATCACTACATCGCCGAAATTGCAAAGATGTCGGATGTACTGATTGGCGCCCTGAGCCCGCGACAGAAAATCATCAAGCCACTGGTAAGCGAACAGGTGGTGAAATCGATGAAACCCGGATCGGTTATTATCGACGTCTCAATTGATCAGGGCGCCTGTTTCGCCACCAGTCGCCACACATCCCACACCAACCCGATCTATGTGAAGCATGGCGTGACCCATTACTGCGTCCCGAATATTCCTTCAGCAGTGGCAAAAACCGCCTCTTTCGCCCTGACCAACACCCTCCTCCCCTTTCTTCTGAAGCTGACAGGACATGAGACCATTTCGGATATTCTCTGGAAAAGCCACAGTTTGAGAAAGGGAACCTACATCTTCAAGGGCTACGTCACAAAAAAAATTCTTGCTGAACTGACCGATGTACCCTTCAGGGAGATCGATATGCTGCTTGCCGCCTCCTGAAGCTTCAGACTACAGGAGCTCATCAAGCGGTTTGCCAAATTTTCTCGCAATATAGGAGGCACACGATACCCCGGAGTAGGTGACGGCTATAACGCCTTGGCCCGGAAAAGTACTGTCGCCTGCGGCAAAAAGATTTTTTATCGGTGTCGTGTTCTGCGGTTTCTGCAAAATATTCTGCCCCGGTTTCATCAGCGGCCCATAAGATCCTTTAAACCGATTGAGATAGCGCTCGTGGGTGAGCGGCGTGGCAAGGACCTTGAGTTCAACCGCCTTCGACAATCCGGGCAAAATACTCTCCGTCCGGGCAATCACTCCTGCTGCCACCTCCTCCTTGGCGGCAAGGTAGGCACTGCTCCCCCTCTCATAGTTCTGCCACTCTTCAACCTCTCCAGTCACAAAAGCGTGAACAATATGCTTGCCCGCAGGTGCCAGCGAAGGATCGAGAATGGTTGGAGCTGAAAAATAGATGGTTCCGCCAGGCTGGTTATAGCTCTTCCAGTCATCAACAAGAATATGGTGCACATAAAAACCCTCTGGAATCACAGAGCCATCAACGCCGAGAAAAAGCTGAAACCAGCTCGGTGCTCGAAGAAATTTCTTTTCATCCACCCTGTAGCGCGAATCGGTAACGAGGCGATTAAAGGTATCCCACACGGTAGCATTGCTGATAACGGCCTTTGCATAATGTTTCGAGCCATCAGCAAGCCTTACTCCACGAGCCTCTCCGTTGTCTACCAGAATCTCTGTAACCTCCGACTGATAGCAGATTCGTCCGCCAAACTTCTCAATTCCTTTGCACAACGCTTCCGGAATGGCACCGGAACCTCCGACCGGATAGTTGATACCACCAAAATGGCGATCAGCAAGGCAGATTCCTGCATTGACCAGTGGTGTTGCAACCGCATCCTGCACCGCCCAGGAGTAGGCCTCAATATCAATAAAGCGGAGCAACTCTTCATCATGAATATACCTCCTGGCCGTTTTGCCCATCGAACGAAAACTCTTCATGGCAAGCGCAATAGTCTTGAGTGGACTGGCCGCACCGACTGAAAAGAGATGCGTCACATCCTCAAGCGATCCGGCAGGCATTGCACTGAGAATTTCGTAAACTTCATCAAGCTCACGGTAAAAGAGTTTTATCCCTTCTGCTTCATGCGGAAAACGGGCAGCAAGCGCATCCAGAAATGCAAGACGATCATAAAAGGCGGGTATGGAAAACCCGTTAGGCAAGTGATAATGAATCTGAACCGGATCAGCAATGGTGCGAACCTCAACACCGAGCTTCCGGAAGATTCGGGTATGGAGGTTCAGGGTACCGCTGGTGCTGTTTTCACCAAAGCCATAAAAAACCGATGCTCCGGCGTCAAAGCGGTAGCCCCCACGCTGAAATGAAGAACAACTCCCCCCCGCATAACGGTTCTTCTCAAAAACAAGCGTCGAAATGCCCCTCTCCTGAAGCAGCGCGGCAGCAGTAAGCCCTCCAATTCCGGAGCCGACAACGATGACATCAGCAGAAAGAGCGACAGATTCATTCATAGAACCGATGCGTTTTAATTATGTTGAAAAAGTTCAGAAAAGCCTTGAAATATATTGCTTTAAAGATGATAAATTTTGATGCGGGGTTTATTATGGAAAAACTGAAAATGCACTCTTTGAATTATCGATAAACTGGAATGAGGGCTGCATCCCGCAGCCATTGCTATTTTCGCGGAGTTGATTCAGGTGGCCTCAAAACGGACAAACCCAGAAAGGTAACCATTGGATCGAAATCCCTGTCGTCATGTAATAACAGGAAGTGGTGATGAATGCAAAAAGTTCCAATAATGACATCTATGGTCTTTCTCACCGTCACACCTTTTTTCCGGAGGAATCTATAGTTCATGGCGCTTTCCAACGCCAAGTCCCGTCCTCCCATTGGCATAAACGGGAGGCATAAAAGGAGGTCCCTTGCTGTTTTGAAGTCTTTATCGCTTTGAAACCCCTGTAGCACTTCGGTCAGGATCAGATCGCCCATGATGATGAGTGTAGTGCCAAGTGAAGCATCCAG
>CAIQGA010000032.1 GCA_903871235.1 uncultured Chlorobiaceae bacterium | reverse complement strand
GGCGACAGCCGACAGATGAACCTCCTCGCAGACAGGTCGGTGCATCTTGTTAGTTACCTCGCCACCTTACTGGCAGCTCAAGGACTACGGGACGGAGACCCAGATTGGCTTTCACGAGAGTTACGAGAGCTACATCAACAACCTGAACCTTGTCTGGAACGAATGCGAGAGGGCGACGCTCCAAAGCCCACCAAAGAGCAGAAAGAGCGTTCAGCCATGACCACCGAGGAGTGGAACACCTACTTCTTTGGCCACTGGAACTTTGCCGGGGCAAAACAGGAGGGGCACCTCGCCATGTTCCCCGAAGAGCTTCCGCACCGGCTCATTAAAATGTTCGCCTTCCGGGGCGATACCGTGCTTGATCCCTTCATGGGCAGCGGGACAACCTCACTTGCCGCAAAGAATCTCGAACAAAACTCTATCGGGTACGAAATCAATCCGGAGTTTATCGAGATTGCCCGGCAGAAGCTGAGCATGGTATTACTCTTTAAGCAATCGATCGGTAAGCATTGTCATGAAATCCCGACGGGTTGATACGAACATGTAGACATAAACATCCCGTACTCCAACTTCATAGATGACTCTGGTTGGTCCAACCAGCCTCTCGCGAATTCCCTGCAACCCAAGTCGAACCGCCTCATCAGGAACAAAACCAGAAGCGGGGAACTCGCCGATATCTCTCAAAATCTCTTTGTATTGTTGCTCTGAAGATTTCTGTGCCGCCGCACCAAACTTACGCTTAACGTATTTTTGGATTTCACGATAATCATCTTTCGCGCAATCGAGAATAAAAACAGAGTGTGCCACTATTCTTCCCTCTCCATATCAGAAAAAAAATCCTCAACGCTTTGAAATTTCCCCTCTGAAATATCTTTTTTGCCAAGGTTGATAAGCTTCAGAAAAGCCATGGTTTCAATCTGTTCTTCGTAGGTACGAATGTCCATGACGACAATCTTCGCTTCACCATTCTGGGTGACGATAAGCGGGCTCCGATTTTCTTCAAAGTCCCTTACGATCTCGGCGGCATGTGACTTAAGGTAGGAAATAGGGCGCACCCTTTCTGAAAGTTTCATTGTTGCTCCTTTTCACAGAAATACTGTTGCTCAAGACTGAATATAGACTAAATTTAATTCTTCTTCATATTGAGAGAGCAATAATGCCCGAATACTGCACCGTCTGAAGAAGGAACTTTTCCTCCTGCCCGCCAAATTGGTGCACCTTGTTGTCACCACAACCAGCAGAGCCTCAATCATGGGGAGCTTTACTTTGAGTTATGAATGCCGAGCTGGGGCTCGGCGCTCCCGGGGGCTCCCAAGCACTCCCAAGCACTCCCAGATGCTCCCAGGTTACCCCGTAGTTCGCAACCCCCCCGATATGGCGTTGACGGTTAGAAAGAGTTCCAGCAGAAGGCGCTCGGCTTCACTTTGCATGGCGGACTCCTTGAGGGCACGCCACTCTTTGAGGAGTTTGATCTGCTGCTGGTGGAGCATTTCGAGCCCTTCGCGGCGGGGGGCGATGAATTTGTTGACGTTCATGCGCTGGATTTCGAGGGGTTCGGCGAAGAGCAGCTCAATGTATTTTTTTGCACGCTTGTATTCGGCCTCGATCATGCCGATGATGCGCTCCCGGATGGCGGTGTCGTTGACCAGTTCGGCGTACTGGTGCATGACGAGCAGGTCGGCTGATGCCATGCTGGTGTCGGCGTTGCTGATGATGTAGCGCAGCGGTGGCCAGGCGTGGCTGCGGAAGCGGATTTCGTCGAAGGCTTCCGGGTTGCTGTTGTGCAGATGCTCAAGCGCTGAGCCGACGCCATACCATCCCGAGAGAGAAAAACGGGCCTGGTTCCAACTGAAAACCCAGGGGATGGCCCGCAGGTCTTTAAGGCTTGTCTGACCGCTTCTTCGTGAGGGGCGTGATCCTATTCTTGATGATTCTATAACGTCAATGGGGGTTGCTTCACGGAAAAAGGTGAGAAACCCTTCTGCTTCAATCAGCTTGCGGTAGGCAAGGTTGCTTTTTTGTGCGAGGATGTCCATGACGGGTTCGAGGGGGTGCGCCTTTTTCGGACTCTTCCGCTGCTTTGCCATTGCTCCGGTAACCGTGGCCATGAAGAGCTCAAGGTTATAAACGGCGCTGATGCGGTTGGCATATTTTTGTGCGATGGTCTCTCCCTGCTCGGTAAAGCAGAGACCTCCATTGATGGAACCGTAGGGTTGCGCCTTCACAAAGCGGTGTGTCGGGCCTGCTCCACGGCTGATGCTTCCTCCCCGTCCATGAAAAAAGAGAATGTCGGTGTTGTGGCGTGCGGCGGTTTCAAGCAGAGCTTCCTGGGCGCGGTAGAGCTTCCATGTGCTTGCAAAAATTCCTCCATCCTTGTTGCTGTCGCTGTATCCGATCATCACCTCCTGAACTGCTTTTGTTTTGCCCGTTTTTTTTCTTCGGTATTCGAGGCTCCGCTGCGTGACGGGGTGGCTCAGGAACTCTTCAAGTATCGTCGGGCTCTTTTCGAGATCCTCAATGGTTTCAAAGAGGGGAACAACGGGGAGGATGCAGGCGTCTCCGTCACCCGTCGGGGTCATCAGGCCGACTTCGCGGGCAAAGAGATAGATGGTGAGCAGGTCAGAGGCGTTGCGGGTCATGCTGACAATGAGGGAGCCAAGAGCACCGGTGCCGTGTTCTTTGCAGTGGTTAAGCAATACCTTGTAGCAGGCAAGTACCGCATCGGCTTCAGCGCCGACCTTCATGTCGGGGTGGGTAAAAGGGCGGGGAGAGAGCAGCTCCCGGTCGAGGAATGCCCTTTTTGCAAGCTCATCCCACTCCAGAAAATTGTTGGCGTTCAGGCCGGAAGCCGTCATGAGCTGTGAGAGTGCCAGATCGTGAAAGTGGCTGTTCTGACGAATATCGAGTGCGCCAAGGTGGAAGCCGAAGGTCTGCACAATCCGGTAGACTGGTGCGACCTCTGTGTCGGCAATATGCTGCGCTCCGACGTCAAGGAGTGACTGGCGCAGGAGCGAGAGATCTTCGAGGAGTTCTTCAGCACTGGCGTAGCAGTTTGGCTTACCAGTAAGAACGGTTCCTGATGCATCGGCGTCGCGCGGAAGAGAGGCGATCATCAGGTTGAGGAACTGGCGCCAGGGTTCATGGCGGTTTCGCTGGATGGCCTTCAGGCTTCTCTCTCCCAGTTTAAGGCAGAGGCTCTCGATGCGCAGCAGAAGCTCTTTGCCCGGAGTCTGGAGTTGCTCGCTGAAACTTAATTTTGATGCGAGTTGCTTGAGATGGCGCCGCACAAGTGCAAGGGCATTATGACGCATATCGACGAGCGTCTCTTCGGTGACCTCGGCGGTCACGAGCGGATGGCCGTCACGATCGCCTCCTACCCAGCTCCCAAACCGGAGGCGGGGCAGGTTGCGGGGGTCAGAGAGGTTGGAGCTGTCAAATCCCGCATCCCTCCATGCCTGCAAGAGGCGTTTGTCGAGCATCGGCAGCACTTCGGGAAAGATATTGAAGAGGTAATGAATAACATTGCGCCTTTCATCTGCTACTTCGGGTTTTTCAAAGAGGATCTCTCCCGTCCTCCAGAGCCGTTCCATCACTACTTTGATCTCATTGCGGATGTCGAGCTTTTCGAGCGGGGTCCACATCTGGTTTTCACGTTGTACCAGCAACAGGTAGAGTTGTCGGTGCTGCTCAAGTACCGTTTTTCGTTTGGCTTCGGTTGGATGTGCGGTCAAAACGGCGTCGATGGAGACCTCCGGCAGCAGTTGGCAAATGTCCTGCTCTGTGATTCCCCGTTCCCGAAAGCGCAGCAGGGTTCTTCCCCACAGGCCGGTAAGATGCCCTAATCCCTGCTCAGCTTCGAGCGCACGGCGGTTTTGGGCTGCGGAGTTCTCTTCCGCCATGTTGAGGAGTTGAAAAAAAATGGAAAATGCCTGCAGGGCACGTTCGCTGTTGGGATAGCAATCGAGGGGGAGCCCGCTATTGTGCCAGGGAAGGTGCTCTGCAAGTTCGTGCTCCCCGAGGTCGTGGAGTACCTCCTGAAAGCAGAGGAGAAGAAAGAGGAAATCGCGTTCTGCCTTTTCAAAATCGATAACGCTGCTGGTTGTGGTAATCATAAGACGAACAAATTCCCCGGGGGTTATTAAAATAATTTTTCCCCAGTATTCTAAAAAATTGACTGAGTTACAAATAAGGGCACTTTTTTTGAACAGTGTTCAATCACGGAGGGTGAACTTGTTGAAGCATTACCTCTTTAAGAGAAGCAGTGAAAAATGAGGCAATACCCCAGGGGGTAGACTCCCCGAAGCCTTGCCTCTTCCAGATAATCAGGAAAAAATGAAGCAATGCAGCAGAGCTGTCGGGGATCTTTTTGAGGCAAGAGAGGTACCTCCAGGTGCTGAATCAAAATTTTCCTGAGGTGAATGGCAAGCTTTTTAAGCTTTCTGTTTGTCGTGTTTACTATTTATGCTTATCTTACTCCATAATTTTTAGGGTAAGCCACTAACACCTAATTCATTACCAGTCATGGACAACAAATCAAATGGTAAGCTTGCCGCTTTGGCCGCAGGCAGTGCTGCATCAATGGGGGTTTTGTTTTTCGGGGTGTCGTTTTTAACCGGGTACAAGTTACCGGCTGCAAATCTTTCGCAGTTATTGACACCTTTAAGCTCCTTTGCAGGGTGGATTTCGCTGATTACGTTTGCCTCGCTGGTCATCATGGGTTTTGGTAAAATGTCAGCAAGAATAAGTTCGAAGTGGTTTTTAAGCTTTCCGCTCAGCATTATTGCCATTGTTGCAGTGATGTTTGCCTCATTGGGGCTCAGGCCTTCGGGGATTTTGCATTCAACCACGGGTCGCACGGTGACCGTTGATGGAAAGTATATCCGCTCAATTGCTGAATTGAAAGCCTATCTTGAAAAGCCGGTTGTTTCGGCCAATGTTCCTGTGGCGCCTCCCGGTTTTGACTTTTTGGCAGCAAAATCTCTCTGGACGGCCAAGTGTAACGTCTGCCATTCACAGGAGTCTACAATGGATGCCTTCAAGACCAAATACAAGAAGACTGGCAAGATTGATGTGATTGTCAAGCGTATGGAGGCTTCAGCGGGTGGTATGATTACTCCTGATGATGCTACAAAAATCATGCAGTTCCTGAACGAGGGGCTCGACAAATACTGATCGAAGCTGAAAAAGCCGGGTATTGTAATCTATACAGTTTGAAAAAAGCCCCGGAGTGCTCCTCCGGGGCTTTTCTTTGGCACTGTTTTCAGCGGTCGGCGCTATAGTTGACCGTCACGGTTTCGGTTATTCCACCCCGTGCTTTCCATTCCGATATCACGCTGAGCGATCTTGGCTGAAGCAGGTCGACAAGATCGTCAAGGATTCTGTTGGTGACATTTTCGTAAAAGATCCCGGCGTTGCGGAACTCAAGAAAATAGTATTTCAGTGATTTCAGCTCAATGCAGCTTTTATGGGGCACGTAGCGAATCGTAATAGTGCCAAAATCGGGAAGTCCGGTTTTGGGGCAGACGGAGGTAAATTCCGGATTGACAATTTCGATGGTGTACTCCCGGTCGGGGAAACTGTTGTCGAAGAGTTCAAGGAGCTCTTTTTTCATAAGGGTACAAGTGTGGTTGACTGGATTTTTTGAAAGTGTTCATTTCGATGCAAAATAAAAATCTGTGGCTATTTTTTTGCTACCTTTCAGTTTGATTTTATGGTTGTTTCCCCAAGTAAATTGCAGGTAATTATGGAGATATCCCGGGAAGGGGAGGCTTTGGAACTGAGGCTGCTTCACACTGCACTGGCTGCGGAGTATGATCTTACTGAAACCGCCTATACCTTTGGAGCCCGTTCGTTCAGTTTTTTGAGTGTGCTCGACAGTTATGCGCTGCTTGACCGCATTTCGCCCGAAGAGTTTGTCAAGGATGAGCAGATGCCCTACTGGGCGGAAATATGGCCATCAGCCATAACGCTCTCCGCTTTTATGGCGGATGAACTTTCGCTTGAGGGGTTGCGTGTCGTTGAAATAGGTGCAGGTGTTGGTATGGCCTCGGTTGTTGCTGCATGGAAAGGGGCGAGTGTTTTGACGACAGATTACTCTCTTGAGGCGCTTCGTTTTGCTCGCTATAATGCCCTGCAGAACAGGGTCGGGCTTCAATGTGAACGGCTCGATTGGCGCCTTGTGCAGTGCAGTGAGCAGTTCGACCTGCTTTTTGCCGCCGATGTGCTCTATGAAAGAGTGAACCTGCTTCCTATTGTGACGGCGATTGACAAACTGCTCAAACCCGACGGTGTGGCCTATATTGCTGATCCCCGAAGGAGGCTTGCCGAGCAGTTTCTTGAACTTGCGGCGGAAAACAACTTTTCGATCACCCCATTTCAGCGCAGGTATGACGGGGGTGCCAAGAGTGTTGCGGTGACCATCTATAAAATGACAAGGCAATCAACCGCCCAATGATGAACACTGGTGATAAACTTGCGGTTCGCTGGCGTTATCATGCTGGCCATGGTGCACTTGTCTGGCAGCTTATGTTTACTCAAGGCGGAACCCTTGTCGGGCAGAAGCGCTTTGCCGGAAGCAGGAAAGCACTCTTTTTTTGTATTGATACCGCAATTGGCAAGGTTTATTGCGACGATTATCTTTTTGAGGATCATCTCCCCCCTCCTTCTCTGCCTGAAGGGTGGTTTACCGTGCTCGAAACAACCCTTGGTGATCTTGTCTACTGCTCGGCCTGTCAACCCGACAGCCCGGAGCATCAGGGGATATGGGCCGTCGATTTCAGGGGCAGAGGGGTGGTGTGGTCACGGCCTGATCTTGTTTTTATTGCGAATCTTGAAGAGGAGTTGCTTGCCTGCCGCCTCTCCTCTTTTGCAGGTTTTCCCGAACGCCATTTTCTTCTCATTGATCCCGTTACCGGTGCCGATACCCGTCTCTTTGGCCTTGACACTCTTGAAGTTAATGCTCTCCGGTCGGAGGTGGTGCAGGAGGAGGTGCGCCAGCAGGTGAGCTTGCCGGAGTTTGTGACGGAAGGGATGGGCCCGGAGCGCATGGCTCTGCAGAGAGTTGGTATTGGCGCAGCAACCCGTTGTGAATGTATCGTTCAGGGGACGATGACTGTTGCTGTTTTGCACGAGCAGAGTAGGCTGACCGGATTGTGGGACTCCTCTCTCAAGGTATGGCGCAGCGATCGTCTTGTTTATGCAGAGACTTTGGAAGAGGGCGCGGAAAAACCAGCCTTGAACAATTTTCTGCTCCGTAATGACGCTCTTTACTATCTCAAGGGGAGAGAGGAACTTGTTTGTGTTGCGCCCTTATGAACGATTTATCACCCGCCCCTTTTCGGGAGGGGTCACTTCCGGTCAGTGATTTTCTTGAAAAGCTTCGCAGCCTGAAAAATTGGTCGCCAAATACAGTCATTGCCTACAGGAGTGATCTGATTCAGTTCTTTTCCTTTCTCTCAGAGCATTTTGGGCTGGCCGATTTGAAGGGTTTTGATCTGGAACTTGTCACTACTGTTGAAGTGAGGCTTTTTATGGGTGCCTTGCTTGAGCGGGGAGTTCAGCCGCGCTCAATTGCCCGAAAACTTGCCTCGATCAAAAGCTTTTATCGATATTTGCTTGAGGGTGGTCATATCAAGAATTCCCTCTTTTCTGCTCTCGCTACCCCTAAATATCCACGGCGTGTTCCTGGTTTTTTGACTGAACAGCAGACGGAAAAGCTTTTTGATGAGCTTCTTCCGTCCGTGGTGCAAGGCTTTCGCAAGCCAGAGAGAAACGATCTTGATGAATTGTTTATCCATGAGCGTGATCGCAGCTTGCTTGAACTGCTCTATTGCAGTGGGCTTCGTATTTCAGAGCTGATTGCATTGAGGGTGGAAGATCTTGATCTTGATGGCGGGTATGTGAAGCTGACGGGCAAGGGAAGAAAGCAGAGAATTGTGCCTGTTGGAGAGCCTGCGGTCGCAGCATTGAAAAAATATTTTGAAGTCCGGAGAAACTTCTTTAGAATGAGGAGTAAGGGGGAGGTGGTGGCGAATGTTTTTGTAACCAAAAGGGGCAAAAAGCTTTATCCAGTGCTTGTTCAGAGATTGACCAAAAAATACCTCCTTTCAGTGACTGATCAGAAAAAGAAAAATCCGCATCTTTTGCGTCACACCTTTGCCACACATCTGCTGAATGGGGGAGCAGATCTTAACAGTGTCAGTGAAATGCTCGGGCACAGTAATCTTTCAACAACGGAAATCTATACCCATGTTACCTTTGAGCGTTTAAAGGAGGTTTACCGGAAAGCGCATCCCAAGGCATAGAGTTATTGGGGGCTTCGGATAATTTTTTTACCGGAGTCTTGTTCCTTCATGACGTCTACCATATTTAAACGGAGTTTATTATGCCAAAAGTTGTCGTTAATGATGCAGTCAATGTTACCGTTACTCTGCGCCATTCCAATAATCACAACGATATTGAAGAGTATGCACGCAATGCAGTGCTTGCTCTTACGAGGGTTTTTCCGGGCATTATCAGTTGCCATGTCATTATGGATCATCAGAAAAACGACTTTGAAAAGAACAAGCTTGCTGAAATAACGGTGCATGTGCCGCAGAATGTTCTTGTTGCAAAGGAGGCATGTACGGCCTATGAAATGGCGATCGACAACTGTGTTGAGGCATTGACCAGGCAATTGCAGAAGTACAAGGAAAAATTGCAATAACAGCACGAGGGAGTCTGCGGGGGAAAAGGTATCCCGCAGACTTTTTTTGAGTTTATTCACATACACCGATCTACTGCCCGCAAGCCATGAATCTTGATCAAAAAGGATTAAAAAAGCGATCAATAACGGTCGCCTATTTTTTTGATACTATCGGCAAAAAGCACGATATCAAATTTCGGCGTCTGAACAATGTTGATGAGCATAAACGGCGGATTTTTGAGCGTGACCTTCATCGTCCCGGGCTCGCCCTGGCAGGCTTTACCAATCTTTTTACCTATAAACGGGTACAGATTTTTGGGAATACGGAAACCAGGTTTTTGAATCACCTGGATGAAGAGGAGCGAAATCAGCGTTTTGCCAACCTTGTCCGATTCAAAATGCCCTGTATTATTCTGACAAGCAACAATAAACTGCCTCAGAATTTACTCGACATGGCCACCCATGCCGGTATTCCGGTCTATATCACTCGATGCTCCTCAACGAAAACGATTTATCTTGTTACCGGGTTTCTTGATGACCAGTTTTCGCTCTACCAGCAGTATCACGGCTCGATGGTTGATGTCTATGGCGTCGGTGTGCTGCTTACCGGCAAGAGTGGTCTCGGAAAATCAGAGATTGCGCTTGATTTGATTGAACGGGGGCACGGTCTTGTGGCGGACGATGTTGTTGTTATCCAGAGGAAAGGGGATTCGATGGTGCTCAATGCTAAAAGAAACCATATCATCGATCATTTTATGGAAATTCGGGGTCTTGGCGTTGTTGATGTAAAGGCGAATTTCGGTATCCGGGCAATCCGTGATACGAAAGAGGTACAGGTTGCTGTTGAACTGCTCGAATGGAACAAGGAGATTGTCTATGAGCGGCTTGGGCTGGACACAAAATTTATAAAGATTCTTGGAGTTGATGTTCCACTGGTAGAATTACCTATATTTCCTGGTAAAAATATCACCGTTATCATTGAGGTGGTTGCACTCAACTTCCTGTTGAAACGGTATTCGAACTATGTTGCCGCCGAGGCGCTGACCAGCAGGATAAACAATGTGATCAACAGTAACAGCGACAAGAGTGAGGAGGGAAGTGATGATTAATATTTGTACAAAGAGGGTTGCCGCACTGTGCCAGTTTGCTGCGTGCCTGATGCTTGCTCTGCTTGCGCTCTCTTCCTGCAGTCGCCGTGACGGGAGTCACAGATTGGCTGTGAAGGGTGGGGGGGCGATGGACTCCACCCTTGTGATTGCCATGCTCGGTGACGCAGATTATCTTAATCCTCTGCTCGGCAGTACGGTTACCTCTTCCAATATTATCGGTCTTATCTACCCATCCCTCTTGCAGAGCGAGTTTGATACGACGACCGGGCTTATGAATTACATGGCCCTTGAAAAAAAGCTGCGGGAAGTGACGCCCGCTCAGGGTAAAAAAGATCCAAAGGGTGCTCTTGCAAAGAGCTGGCAGATGTCGAAAGATCAGCAAACCATCACCTATATTCTTCGAAATGATGTTTTCTGGAATGACGGAAAGCGGGTGGTATCGGGAGATTTCAAGTTTTCCTATCAGTTGTATGGCAGTCCGGCGATCGCCAGCACTCGTCAGCAGTACCTTGCAGAACTTATCGGTGCCGACAAAGGCAAGGTTGATTTTGACCGTGCTATTCTGACGCCTGACGATACTACTCTTGTTTTTAAGTTTTACAAGCCAGTGCCCGAGCATCTTGCACTCTTTCATACCTCACTGACACCTCTTCCGTCACACCAGTGGAAAAATGTCAAGCTCGATGAGTTCCGTCACTCTCCGCTTAATCTTGAGCCGCTTGGCGCAGGCCCCTACAGGCTGAAAAGCTGGCAGCAGCAGCAAGAGATTGTTCTGGCTTCAAGCCGGAGTTCAAATCTCCCCAAGCCCGGTACCATTCCGCAGATCACCTTCAGGGTGGTGCCCGATTATACGGTACGCCTGGCGCAGCTTCAGACTGGTGCGGTGGATGTGGTTGAAGGTATCAAGCCTGAAGATTTTTCCGCACTTTTGAAGGCGAACCGGCAGATTGAGATTAAAACTGTCGGGTTAAGGGTCTATGATTATGTCGGCTGGTCAAATATTGACCAGAACGAGTATCACAAGAGCGGCAAGGTGAGGCCACACCCTCTTTTTGGTTCTGCACGGGTGCGTCTTGCCCTGACTGAAGCCATTGACCGCGAAGCGATTATTGACGGCTATCTCAAAGAGTATGGCGTGATCTGCAACACCGATATTTCACCATCCCTGAAATGGGCCTGTAATGAGCGCCTTGTGCCGCACCCCTTCGACCCTGCACGGGCCACGTCCCTGCTCAAAGCGGAAGGTTGGTTGCCGGGGCCGGACGGTATTTTGCAGAAACAGGGAAGAAAGTTCAGTTTTTCGCTCTATACCAATGCGGGCAATCAGAGAAGAAACTATGCAAGTGTCATTATCCAGCAGAATCTTCGTTCAATCGGTATCGACTGCAAGCTTGAGGTACAGGAGTCTAATGTCTTTTTTGAGAATCTTCAGCAGCGAAAGCTTGACGCATGGCTGGCTGGCTGGTCGATTGGTCTGGAGATAGATCCTCTTGATGTATGGGGTTCAGACCTAAACAAGAGCCGTTTTAATTTCACCGGTTACCAGAACCCCCGAATTGATGCTCTTTGTGAGCTTGCCAAGCAGAAGATGGATCCGACCGGAGCAAGGGCTTACTGGCTTGAGTATCAGGAGATTCTTCATCGCGATCAGCCGATTACCTTTCTTTACTGGATGAAGGAGACCCAGGGGTTCAGCCGGAGAATCGAGGGTGAGGAGCTTAATATTTCCGGTACCTTTTATAATATTGATGACTGGAGGCTGCGCCCTTCGGCAAATGTTGCCCTGTAAGATATTATGCTTATTTATATTCTCAAGCGGCTTTTGATTGCCGTGCCGCTTATTTTCGGAGTTTTGACCCTTACGTTCTTTATTACCAGGCTTGCTCCCGGTGATCCAGCGGCTTTTTTTATTCAGCCAGGGATCAGTCCGAACGTTGCCGAGCAGATCAGGGCGCAGTATGGCCTGAACGATCCCGTTCCGATACAATATGTTAAGTGGCTTGCCAATGTTTTGCAGGGTGATTTCGGACGCAGTTTCAGTCGTGCCCAGCAGCCGGTTTTTGATGTTATTGCCCAGGCGTTGCCAATAACGGTGACGATAGCCGGACTGACCCTTATTGCAAATTTTACCTTTGGCATTCTTGTCGGCATCGTTTCTGCCGTGCGCCAGAACACCTTTCTTGACCGTTTTCTGACCGTTACGGCACTTTTCTTTTATTCGATGCCTGAGTTCTGGTTTGCCTTGATGATGATTATTCTTTTTGCCCTGAAGTTTCCCCTTTTTCCTGCTTCCGGTCTCAATGAAATTGGTGCAGAGGGTTCCAGCCCGATAGAGTTTGTGCTTGACCGGTTATGGCATCTTGTTTTGCCGGTTACGGTGCTCAGTATCAACGGGGCAGCCGGCATTGCCCGCTATGTCAGGGGCAGCATGCTTGAGGTGATCCGGCAGGACTATATCAGAACAGCAAGGGCCAAAGGGTTACCGGAAAATAGAGTTATTTTCAAGCATGCCCTTCGAAATGCCCTTTTGCCGGTGATTACCCTTATGGGAAGTTCACTCCCCTTTATTTTCAGCGGGGCGTTGTTCATTGAGGTGATCTTTGCGTTTCCGGGTATGGGCCGCGTAACGGTAGATGCAATTTTTGCAAGGGATTACCCACTCATTATTGCCAACACCTTTGTTTCCGGCTCTCTGATTGTGCTTGGAAATCTTTTTGCCGATGTCCTTTATGCCGTTGCAGATCCTCGGATAAAGCTCTGAGGGGTAGTGACCGCTCAACCTGTAATGTTTTCTGTTTGAGAATAGAATTGCTCAATACACCTCCCGATGCCACTGAATCGAGAATCGAGGAGCAGATACGGCCGCTCCGTATGGATGCTTTTGCCGGACAGCAACGGTTGACAGATAATTTGAAAGTTTTTATTTCTGCGGCTAAAATGCGCGGCGAAGCGTTGGACCATGTCCTCCTGTCGGGCCCTCCGGGGCTTGGCAAAACGACGCTTGCCTATATTATTGCCTCAGAAATGGGGAGCAGCATCAAATCGACTTCAGGCCCATTGCTCGACAAGGCGGGAAATCTTGCGGGGCTTCTGACCGGCCTGCAGAGGGGCGATGTGCTCTTTATTGATGAAATTCACCGGATGCCGCCGACGGTTGAGGAGTATCTCTACTCAGCCATGGAAGATTTCCGTATCGACATCATGCTCGACAGCGGCCCCTCTGCAAGGGCTGTGCAGTTGCGTATTGAGCCCTTTACACTTGTCGGGGCCACGACACGTTCCGGTTTGCTCACCTCACCGCTCAGGGCAAGATTTGGCATCAACAGTCGTTTCGACTACTACGCACCTGAACTGCTCGAGCGCATTATCATAAGGGCCTCTGCTATTCTCGGTATTGGCATTGATGCTGAAGCTGCGTCGGAAATTGCCGGACGTTCACGGGGTACCCCCCGTATTGCCAATCGCCTGCTCCGCCGTGCCCGTGATTTTGCGCAGGTTGACGGTGCACTGTTGATAGACCGCGCCATTGCCATCAAGACCCTTGATTGTCTTGAAATTGATGAGGAGGGACTTGACGAGATGGATAAAAAAATCATGGAGACCATTGTCAACAAGTTTAATGGCGGGCCGGTCGGGATTGCCTCTCTTGCAGTCTCTGTGGGGGAGGAGCAGGATACTATTGAAGAGGTGTATGAGCCATACCTTATTCAGGCAGGTTATCTGACAAGAACAACAAGGGGGCGGATGGCGACCCGCCTCGCGCTTGCACGCTTTTCAACTGGTTCTGAAACTCATGAATATTCACTCTTCGATGCGAAGCCGAATTGTTGAATTGAGGGCATCGCGCAATAACCGGTATGCTTTCAGCTCTCTCTGGCTTGGGGTGGTTTTTTTTGCTCTGTTTTTTCTTTCGGCTTGCGCTTCCCTGAAACCGCCGTTTTCCGGTCGTCCGGTGCCAGATTCTCTTGCTGAAGCATCAAAAAGAGAGTTTGTTCTGGCATCGCTGCAGAGTGCAAAAGGGGAGTACCGGGGAGCAGTTGAGCGTTACCGGAGGATCCTGACCACTCAGCCCTCAAATGCGACTATCCATTACGCCCTCTCGAAAGCGTTGACAGGCCTTGGCGCCCTTGATTCCGCTCGTCTCCACAGTGAAAAAAGCGTCTCGCTCAATCCGGGCAATACTTTTTATTCGGGATTTCTTGCTGCGCTCTCTCATCAACAGGGTGATTATAGCCGTGCAATTGATCTTTACCAGCAACTTGCCGCCGCTGAGCCGGGCAATGCGGAGCCACTTTTCAGCCTTGCGATCGAATACCTCGCCGCCGATCAATCAGAAAAAGCCCTTGCCGTTTTTCAGAAAATGTTAACGCTGGATCCGAAAAACGAGACAACCCTGGCACAAATGCTGCTGATGGAAATGAAGCTTGCCCATTATCAAGAGGCTATAGGCACTTTGATTATGCTCATTGAGCAGGGTGACGGAAAAGAGAAGTTACGTATTTCTCTTGGTGAACTCTATCTGCAAACCAGGCAGTATGATTTCGCTTCAAAAACATTCCGTGCGATTCTTCGCGATAATCCAGCTTCCGTTCCAGCCTGGCTGGCCTTGTTTGAACTCTCCGTACAAACAGGAAATCATTCCGTATTTCTTGACGATCTCAACCGTTTTTTTACGATTAATCAGGTGACTTTACCGCAGAAAACAGAGCTTGCAAAACTTTTTCTCGTGCGTGCTTCAACGGAGAGTTCTTTTTTGGATCCTGCCATTGTCATGATTGGAGAAATTATCCGCCGTCATCCCGGCAATGGCAGGCTCTATGCCCTTCGTGGCATCGCCCAAATGCAAAAGCCGGATACTGCCGCAGCGTTGATCGATTTCAGGAAGGCCCTGCTTCTGGATCCTGGCAGTATTGAAATCTGGGAAGAGGTTGTTACGGTCTCCCTCATACAAAAAGAGTTCAGCTCTGCCGCTGAAGCACTTTATAAGGTTAAAAAACGCTTTCCTGCTATGAGCTTCAGGCTTAAGGTGCTCGAAGGTGAGCTCTTCTTTCAGAGAGGGAAGTTTAAACGTGCAGCACTTCTGCTTGAAAAGGTGATACAGTCAAAAAAGGCACAAAAGGAGAAAAATCTCACTCTGCAGGCATACAGTACTCTTGCTTTATGTTATGACTCTCTCGGTTTTCGTGATAAAAGTGTTCATCTCTATGAGATCATTCTCGCTCTTGAGCCCGACAATATCCTTATGATGAACAATCTTGCCTACCTGCTTACTTTACAGGGAAAAGAGCTTGCGCGTGCCAAAGCAATTGCTTTGAAGGTGGTGGCCCGCGAACCGGCTAATGCAGGCTATCTCGATACGCTTGGCTGGGTGCTTTTCAGGATGGGGGAGTATGAAGAGTCAAGAAAGGTTCTTGAAAAAGCTGCGGAGCTTGATCCTCGTGAAGCCGAAATAGCCGATCATCTCGCGAAAGTGTACGAGCAACTCGGAAACCTTGAGCATGCGCTTGAAATGAAGGAGAGAGTCAGGAAGCTCAAGATGAAGCCGTAGTCGTTGAATGGAGAAGTGGGAGAGCGGAATTTTGTTACGGGTGGAAAAAAAAACGGCGGGTGCTCCGCCGTTTTTTTTTATTCTGAATGCGCCTCTTAT
>CAIQGA010000031.1 GCA_903871235.1 uncultured Chlorobiaceae bacterium | reverse complement strand
CACTTCGTTGTACCGATTAATCGCCGTTAAAACTAATTTTTAGTTTGATTTACATACAACTACCCGCTTTTTGTGAACGAGCAAAACTGTTAATCCACAACTCTGCTGCACAGACTATTAGTTTAAACATTCAGACCTATCAGTTATTTGATCGTCTCGTAAAACGCTTATGAAACTCAACATTTTACGAGAATGTAAACTATTAATTTAATACGACTTAAAAAGATATTGTTACGTATTTCCTTTCTTAATTTTTCTTTCAAGCTCTATTTTACGAGAACCCACTGAGGAGTAGCCGTGCTACCTTTATTGACAATCACTTGATTCCTGCGAAGCTCTCCCATCAGATTACCTATCTTATACATCCTCTGCTTATCAGTCATCCAATCAGGCAATTTATTCCACAAGAGATCATTAATATCTTTGCGAGTCAATGAACCATGTTCGCCAATCGCTTTACAGATCATATCAAGGTAGTACTGTTTATCAAAAGCCCTGTTTTTACTGTATGATGCTTTTTTACCGATCTTCTGCGCCACCTTTTGAGCGATATAAAAATTTGGCTTGCGCCCTTCGATAAGGGATTTGGCTTTAAGCAGTTTTTCTTCATCGTTACTGAGTGGAAGCTTCTTTTGCACCTTGTCAAGCGACATGATTTCGCTGAGAGTCAAGTCTCCAGTGCTGGCAAGCAGACGGGCATAGTCCATGTTCAGCACCTTGCCGGTGAGTTTCAATTTTACACGATTGCTTGACAGCTCATAATCGGGCAACGGGAAAAATCAGGCGCTCTGCAACAGAAACAACTTCCGGATTCCGCCACCTGCCGTATCCACCATCTTCAGATTGAACATAGCCGTCGCTAAAAAGCGATTCCGGTAATACTCCTCCGGTGCGTCTTCCATCACTACACGCTGCACATCGCCAGGCACAAAACTTCCGAGGTTGGTAAAGGTCAGCGTCTCGTCTCCCTCAATCACATTGATGCGCCCAGCCAGGGAATAATCCTAATGGGCAAGGCAATTATTTACAGCCTCACGAATTGCATAAGGCTCATATTGATCAATCTCTTCAGGAAAGAGCGTACCTTCAGGGAGATAGCGGTATTTCAGATTGCGGATTTTGGCATAGACCTTGTCAACAGCAAGCAACATCGGCAACCCGAACAAGGCATAGTCACGGTCATTGCCTTGATGATCTTTGAGTAACCAGCGGATTTTAACATCAGCGGGCGATAAAAAATGTTCAGCTTCATTGTTGCCCAGCAATATCAGGGCAGTACGGGTTAACTTTCCTTTGATGGATAATTTGGCCTTGTTCAAAAAGGTCGCATTGTCCCACGCGTCAACGTCAACCGCTTTATCAGGGAATTTGCTCTTAAAATTGTTGCGAGCGACCCGGAGAGCCTCGTCGTCCAGATCATCCAGCCCTGCATCGGGCACTATTGCTGCACTCCAATCCTCCTGAGTCGCCTGTGCACGGATGCGTTCGATCTCTTCCAGATTGAGTGACGAGAGTGACTCACTTTCACGTCCATAATAGTGCCCATCAAACGAAATCGGCAATCCCTTTGGTGCCGCAGGAATTTCAAACAAAAGTACTCGACCATCGCGATGGAGCACTTCATGAATGTTGATAAACGTAATGCGACTGGTGGTTTTATCGGCAATCCCCTTTTTCAATCGGTCAAGATAGTGACGCTCACGGCAATAGTTTGAGCCAACAACCTGCCGCTGATTATTAACGCCGAGCACCAGCCAGGCTACTGAGTGATGATTCAGATTGGCCTCATTACTCAGGGCAGAAAAATATTTCCCGAGATGGGAAAAATCGTAGCTGTTTTTAGCCTCCTTGAATTCTACCACCTCGCTCTCAGCAGTTAAGGCAAGCAATGCGTCAAGTTTTGACGCAGAATCAAGATGCTGAATTTTCATACTGCTACCTTTGCTTCTTCTTTCAAAAATTCATGTAACATGGTAGGGTGAGGATCTGAAACATTACCCTGCAACGGCCTTGTTCGTCGTTGAAACTTCTGCAGCCATCTCTCGTTAAAGAATATAACTCAACCGTTACTATTACCGCATTGCAGGCGCTCCGTTTTTCCGATTAGCCTCAAAACAGCATAACTGATTGCGCTGGAACAGAATCCCGCATTTGTTGAATAGAAAAAATGTTTGGCAGAAAAGCCTGTCAATGAACGGAAGCCCTTTCTCAAACCATTTGAACTCGATTTCCGGATACGCTTTCAGTTCATCAGCAATAAGCTTCAAGCCATTACCCCATTGGTCGATAATGCCAAGCTTTTTGAAAACCGGGGCGATAAGCTTGTTGCGGATATCGGACTGGCGGGCATCCATTTCGTTAAAGTCGATAGAGGGCAGCAAGTTGCCGGGGCTTATAATTTCAAGCATGTCGTCATATATGGCAACCTTGATATCTTTGCCAGCAAGAGAGTAATCGCGATGAACCACCGCATTGCGAAGAGCTTCCCTGATAGCTACCACAGGATACTCCCAGCGGCTTTCCGTGTAGACACCTCTTACCGTTGCTCCCCTTTTGATGTGACGGAGCACAAAATTGTATGCAGCTTCAGCCTGAACAGCAATATTTCCATCAACACTCTTCTGGTCAATAACGTCGTGAGAGGAGATCCCTTTAAACCGGGCACACTCAATTTTAGCGTAGGGAAAAAGCTCTTGTTTTACCTGGTTGTCAGCAAAAAGAACACAGGCGTTTGTCGGCAAGAGTGAGCCCTGAAACTCTTTCAGTAGATCCAGTTTTAGCATGGTGGCTTCATTCAAAGCTTCACCTGTTTTTTCCCTGAAAAATTCCTGAAATGGCTCAAGAGAGATGTCGGTGAGCGCTTTATCATGCACCAGCTCACTATCAAACGAAATGTTCCTGCGCTGCCGTTCAAGTGCGGCGATAATTTCCGCATCGGCTTGACAATTGGTAGAGCCAACACGAATGTAGGTGCCAGTCACCTTTCCTTTTGATTTGAGGCAATAGGGAAGATTGCTGCCCCGATAAATCTGGACTTTGATGAATCGCTTGCCTTCAATGCCATGGAAAGAGATCTCAGGGATAATGACCGGATGACAGTGGTCGTGAATGAGATTACTTATCTGCTCTTCAAGAGCCATGACATCATCTTCGGCAATGCCGGTGATCTCTCTCGGCTCATTTTTTATCCCGATAAACAGCTCTCCGCCTGCATCGTTGGCAAATGCCACAATGGTTTTCGCCAAGTCGGAAACCGTTTGTAGTGACTCTTTAAACTCGATTCTGCGACCTTCCGGTTGATGGATGAGTTCTGTAATCTTCATTCAGATTCGTTAGCGGCTTGTAATAGAATAATAACGGGCACCCATCGCTTTTGTATATCCGCAAAGTTACAAGAACTTCTCATAACGCACCTACTCCGAGTGGCAACTTCCGCCGCTGCAGCAGCAGCCGAGTTTACCGGTACGGGCTTTTTCGAGCGACTCTTTTCCCTCCTTCCATGCAAACCAGGCAATGCCAAGCGATCCGGCGGCATCAACGAGACCGATATGAAAGAGTTCATAGAGGAGACTGCTGGCAAGGAGCAGAACCGAGAGCAAGAGGCAGGTTTTTGTGCAATTGGCATCGGCGATAATTGCATCGGAATGCAGGGCCTTGCCAACCTTCATTTTGGCGCTCATGAGCCACCACATGGTGGCAATCGAGACAAGAGAGACCAGAATTCCGGGAACCGTTGTTACCGGGTGGCTTCCCTGAAAGAGGTTAAGAACTGCACCCAGAATCATGCCTGCGACAAGGAGGTAGAAGGCCCAGCCAGTGATACGCAAGGCTTGACGTTCGAACTGGTCACGTGATGCAATCGGACTTTTGCGCATTCTCAGCACCGCATGGACAATACCAAGGCCGGAAATCACCTCTACAAGGCTGTCAACACCAAACCCAAGCAGCGCGAGGGTATCATCATTAAATCCAAACCAGATACTGACGACCGCCTCTATAATATTATAACCGACCGTCAAAAAAGCGAGGGCCAGAGCAAGATTCAGAAGTGAGGATGTTGATTGTAGTTTCATAACGCGAATTTATTTCACAAAGAGAGTTTAACCATTGATGCACAGGAACTGTCATCTTGCCTGCGCAGTAAAAAGATAACCAATTGTTCAACCTCTGCCGTGCACAAAGGAATCTGCACATTGTACGATGTGCAAAACTTTCATTTTTTGAACAGTACGGACATTTTTTCACCTTGTCCGGCGGTTAAAGCCTTTAAATATCAAGATTATATATTTTTATAGAGCAAAAAACACTATATTTTTTCAACAAGAATCACAAGCGAAGGGCGATGTCCATGCAGCAATCCATACCGTTTCATCCGGAAAACAGGCAGGCTGTGCTTTCCAAGGCAGTGCGGAATACAGCACTCTATCTTGGCCTCCCGAACACAAAACTTTCCAGAATTCCCGGACTGAGCCCGGCAACAATCAGCCGTCTCAATACAGGAACTTTTTTACTTTCTGCCGACAGAAAAGAGTGGGAATTTGCTGTACTGCTGGTCAGACTCTTCCGCTCGCTGGATTCGATTGTGGGTGGATCATCAGAAACGGCCAGAGTATGGCTGAACAGTGAAAACAAGGCTCTTTTTGGCCGGAAGCCAGTTGAACTTATTGAAACAATAGAAGGACTTGTTCATGTCGTCACCTACCTGGACAACCAACTCTAACGGCGAGGAAGCACACCACCACACCTGATTCTGTATCACCACACCTCTGGCCAAGACCGAAAAGCCGCAAAAATTGCCCTTTGTATCATTTTTCATTACCTTCGCTTACAATGATATGCGGGGTAACCTGCACTGAGAAACTTCCGGTTGTTGACCCTTGACCCATTCAAATACCATGAGATTAGCCGTAAATATTGATCATATCGCCACGCTGCGCAACGCCCGGGGTGAACAGGAACCCGATCCGGTTGCTGCTGCCCTGCTTGCTGAAAAGTGCGGTGCTGCGGGCATTGTTTGCCACCTGCGTGAAGATCGTCGCCATATAAAAGACATTGATCTTGCACGGTTACGCGAGGCGGTGACCACAAAGCTTGACCTTGAGATGGCCATGACTCGGGAGTTGCAGCAGATTGCGCTGAAAACAAAGCCGGAACTCATCACCCTTGTGCCGGAAAAAAGGGAGGAGCTTACTACCGAAGGAGGGTTCGACATTGCCCGCCACTTTGACGTGCTGAAAGAATATCTGAAACCCTTCGCCCCTGCGGGCATAGAGGTGAGTCTCTTTATCGAGCCTGAGAAAAAGGCGATCGACCTTGCCCGGCAGGCGGGGGCCAACATGGTGGAGTTGCACACGGGTCTCTATGCCCTGAAAGAGAGGGGCGAGGAGCAGGCAAAAGAGCTGCAAAGAATCCGTGAGGCAGCCATCTACGCAAGAGCTCTCGGGCTCAAGGTGGTCGCCGGCCACGGGTTGAACTATCTCAACATTGCGCCATTGCGGGATATTGCAGAGATTGAGGAGGTGAGCATCGGCCATGCCATTATTGCCCGTGCCGTGCTGACAGGCCTTGAAGAAGCGGTCAAAGAGATGCTCCGTATCATTCAATAGAACTACCCATGCCTGAAACTGCCAACAACCGCATTACCATCGTCCTTGCAACCGCCAACCGCGACAAGGTCAAAGAGCTTCGTCCGCTGCTTGAGCGTATCTCTCCCCTTTTCAATGTCGTGACGCTTCAGGAACTTGGTGTAGAGGTGGAGATTGAAGAGACTGAGGAGACTCTGGAGGGAAATGCCAGGCTCAAGGCGAGGGCTATTTTCGACCTTCTTTGTGGGCGCCTTCCTTTCATGATTGCACTGGCAGACGATACTGGTCTGGAGGTAGAGGCACTGCATGGAGCGCCGGGTGTCTACTCTGCGCGTTTCGCCCCTGTGGTTAATGGCCATGCTCCGACCTACCAGGATAACGTGCGTCATCTGCTGCACTGCATGGAGGGCATGACCAACCGGGAGGCCCGCTTCAGAACCGTTGTTGCACTGAAAGGCTTCCTCCCTTCCCAAGAGGGCAGCTTTTCTTTTGAGCACACTGCGGAAGGAGTGGTTCAAGGCAGCATAACCCTTGAAGAACAAGGCGATAAAGGGTTTGGTTATGACCCGCTCTTTCTGGTGCAATCTACCGGGAAAACATACGCAGAAATGAGCGCGGAAGAAAAAAACAGCCTCAGTCACCGCTCCCTTGCCGTTCAGCAAGCCATTTTATATCTTGAAAATATACTTCAACAAAAAAGTCTTCTTCCAATTGTGACTAATGCACATCCATGACCCTCTTTGAAGCCATCGTTCTCGGTATTGTCCAAGGGTTGACGGAATTTCTTCCGATCAGCAGTTCAGCACATCTGCGAATTCTTCCTGCTCTTGCGGGATGGGAAGATCCCGGAGCGGCGTTTACGGCCATCGTGCAGATCGGTACGCTTCTGGCCGTCATTCTCTATTTCTGGAAAGATATTTTCATCATAGTCACAGCAACCATTGAGGGAGTCTTGCAGGGCAAACCCCTTGAAAACGTGGACTCCAGGATGGGATGGATGATTGTGGCAGGAACAGTTCCGATTGTCATTTTTGGACTGCTCTTCAAGTCAGAGATAGAGAACAGCCTGCGCTCGCTCTATTGGGTCAGCGGCGCACTTATCGGCCTTGCCCTCATTCTCTCTCTGGCCGAAAGCAACATACAAAACAGGCTCAAAAGGAATCTTCCACTAAAATCAATAGATGATATTGAATGGAAAGATGCTCTCTTGATCGGGCTGGCTCAAAGCATCGCCCTCATACCTGGCGCCTCGCGTTCAGGGGTAACGATTACCGGCGGGCTTTTTTTAAATCTTTCGCGTGAAGCCGCAGCCCGTTTTTCGTTCCTGCTTTCACTGCCTTCGGTCTTTGCCGCAGCACTTCTTGAACTCTATAAAACATGGGGAACCGTCACCGCATCTTCCGAAAGCACGACAAATATCCTTGTCGCAACCCTTGCCGCCGGTATTGTTGGCTATGCCTCCATCGCCTTTCTTATCAACTACCTGAAAAAACATACAACAACCATCTTCATCGCCTACCGGCTCGTAGCCGGCGCAGCAATACTCTACCTTGTAATCACAGGAGTGTTGCCGCCAGAAGCAAAAAGTGGTAATGACTCACAACGCAAAAACGCCACGCATCAGGAATTTCACAGTAAACAGGCCGCTACCCCGTAAGCTCATTTATGAGGAGGAGGTTATCCTTGAAAATAATTGAGTTTTCTTCGGAAGCAGGCGGAAAATTTTTCTTATATATAGGAAATATAAATTAACAGTTAAATAATCCAGCCGTGCCATACAGCTTATCAAGCTTAGGGCATAATGGTTTTGAAAAAGCAGATTTACATATACATACGAAATGTTCAGACGGAATCTTTACGCCGCAAGAGATTGTTGAAAAAGCAGCTCTCGTCGGATTGAAGGCCATCAGCATTACTGACCATGATTCTGTTTTAGGTATTGACAAAGCAAAGCCATTAGCCTTAGAAAAAGGCATTGAGCTTATTCCTGGTGTAGAAATGAGCTCGACCTACAAGGGCCTTGATATTCATGTCCTTGGTTATTTTTTTAATTATCAGCACTCGGAGCTGAAAGAGTATCTCGACCACTGCCGTCACCTGCGCACCGAAAGGGCCGAGCGCATGGTGAACAAACTTGCCAAAATGGGCGTGAAGATCGGTATTGAGCAGATCATCCTCAAGGCGCAAAACGGCAGTGTCGGGCGACCACACATTGCCGCAGTGCTGCAAGACGGAGGCTATGTAAAAAGCTTCAGCGAAGCGTTCAGCAAATATCTGGGTTCACACAGCCCGGCTTATGTGAAAAGCATTGAGACGCATCCTGCAGATGTCATCAAGCTCATCAACAAGGCTTCGGGCCTCTCTTTTCTTGCACATCCGGCGCAGAATGTACCCGACGAGACGCTGAAGCAGTTGATTACCTTCGGTCTCGATGGTATTGAAATTGTTCATCCATCTCACGATGCCTACCGCCAGAATTACTATCGTGAAATTGCCAATGAGTACTTTCTGCTCTTTTCAGGAGGTTCCGACTTTCACGGAATGCGTGAGCGCGATGAAGACCTCTTCGGCAAGGTAACCATACCCTGCGAGTGGGTGGCAAAAATGAAAAGCCGACTTTTACACGCATGAAAACAGAACATTCCAAGGCCAGCGCACCTCACCTTACCCTTTTTATGCCCTTAATTTTTATAAGAAGCCTTGAAAAAAAACTTCTCCTGCAACTGAAAAATTTTTTTCTCACCATGCAGGAGTTTTTTCTCTTTTCGCTCAGGTCATTCGTGGCCTTCCCGAAAATGGTGCGCTACTGGAGGGATGTGCTCGATCAGGCTACGATTTGCGGCACCGACTCGATTCCCATCGTACTGGTCAGTGCCATCTCCATAGGAGCACTTCTTGCCATTGAGGTAGGAAACCTGCTTGAAGATTTTGGCGCAAAAACAATGCTTGGACGCTCAACCGCCCTCTCGGTGATTCGCGAACTGGGGCCACTTCTCATGGGCCTCATGCTCTCAGCCCGCTTTGGATCGAGAAACGGTGCTGAACTCGGTGCCATGCAAATATCAGAACAGATTGATGCACTGCGCGCATTCGGCACCGACCCCATTGCCAAACTTGTCATGCCCCGGCTTGTTGCCGCACTCATCATGTTTTTGCCATTGACCGCGCTCTCCGACTTTGCCGGACTGCAAAGCGCCGCCTACATGGCCGAGCACTACCACCGAATTGACCCTGGCATCTTCTGGAACGCCGTGTATCCCCGGCTTGCACCCAAAGACTTTGTGGTCGGCTTCCTGAAAGCCCCGGTCTTTGCCGTCATCATTACACTGGTCAGTTGTTTCAACGGTTTTTCGGCACGGGGAGGAACCGCAGGTGTCGGCCGTTCGACCATCAAAGGCATTGTCGTTTCATCAGGGCTCGTTTTGATTGCCAATTTTTATGTTTCAAAGATAGTGCTGGAAAATATGTAACTGCATGATTGAATTACGGAATGTCAGTTTAAAATATGGCGAGCGGGAGATCCTCAAAAATGTCTCCCTGACCATCAAGGATAACACCATCAAGGCGATCCTGGGGCCGAGTGGAGTCGGAAAAAGCACTATTCTCAAGCTGATGCTCGGTCTTATCAAGCCGAACAGCGGTCAAGTTATTATTGATGGTACCGATATCACCTGCATGAAAGAGCGCAGCCTGTACAGCATAAGGCGAAAAATGGGGATGGTTTTTCAGGGTAACGCACTCTTCGACTCATTGACCATCAGCCAGAACCTTGGTTTCTTTCTTCGTGAAAACATGAAACTTCCGGAGGCGGAAATCAGCCAGAAAGTTGCCGAACAGATCCAGTTTGCCGGACTTGAAGGGTATGAAGATCAACTGCCTGAGAGCCTGAGTGGCGGGATGCGCCGAAGGGTTGCCATAGGAAGGGCACTGATTTTCAAGCCGCACATGATCCTCTTTGATGAGCCAACCGCAGGGCTTGACCCGGTCAGCTCAAAAAAAATATTGTCGCTCATCAGCTCACTGCGCAACCACAACAATCTTGGAGCTGTCATTGTCACCCATATTATTGATGACGTCTTTCACGTGGCCGACTCTGTTGCCGTGCTCTATCAGGGCGAAATTATTTTTGATGATGTGACCGAAAAACTTCACGAGGCCGATCATCCTTTTATACGATCGATTTTGTCAGACAAAATTCTCGAACTCTAACATCAACAAGACCTGCACCTGTATGAAAAATCCGAACGCTTTGAAATGGAGCGATCTGAAAACCGGTATTTTTTTCGTTTTCGGCATCTGTTTTGCGGCCTATATGGGACTGGTCATCGGTAAAAACAGCAACCTGTTTTCCGGTGTGACCACCATAAAAATTCTTTCAAGCGATGTACAGAGCCTTGCTGAAAACAACTTTGTCTCTGTCTCAGGCAAAAAAATAGGAACCGTCTCAAAAATGGACTTCGAGAGAAGAGGCGGTGAGCTTTTCGTCGTTGCCACATTGAGGCTCAAAAACGAGTTTGCTCCTCTTGTCACCAAAGATGCCAAGGCTACCATCAAATCTCTCGGCGTACTGGGCGACAAATATGTTGATATCAAAACAGGAAAAGGGGCTCCAGTCACCAACGGGGATTTTATCGTCCTTGACACAGAAGATGGAATGGCCAGCCTCACAACCAATGCCAACAACGCTTTTGTCAAAATCAATGAGCTTCTCGAACATCTGAACAGCGGCAAGGGGATGGCTGGCAGGCTTATTTCGGATGAAAAAATGGGGGAAGAGTTGGCCGAAACTATCAACAGTCTGAAAAACACCACTGCAGAGCTCTCAAAAGTGACGCAGAAGGCCTCGCATGGAGATGGACTCCTTCCCAAACTTCTCAATGACAAGGCTATGGCAAAAAATACCAGCGAAACCATTGAACGGCTCAACGAAACAGCATTAAAAACCGAAGAACTGATCACGAAACTCAACAATGAGAAGGGTACCCTGGGGCACCTCTCCTCCGATCCTACACTCTATAATAACCTGTCAAGAACACTCTCGTCACTTGATTCTGTGCTTGTTGACCTGAAAAGAAAACCGGGTCGCTATGTCAAGTTCTCACTCTTTTAAACCTCGATAACACCCGTGCACTTGCTCCGCTTCGTTATCCTCTCATGCATGCTCCTTGCCGGACTGAGCACATCGCTTCCGGCAAAGCTTCTTGCCAGCGATTTCAGACCGCTTGAGGCCGCCATGGAAAAAGCGGTCAGCGACACGGTTTTTCCGGGAGCAAGCTTGGCCGTTCTCTACAAAGGTGAGGTTGTTTTTCACAAGGCGTTCGGACGAATGACCTACAGCCCCCAAAGCCCCGCAGCCGAAACGACAACCCTCTACGATCTCGCTTCCCTGACCAAGGCTGTGGCTACAACAAGTATCGCTATGCAGCTTGTCGAGCGGGATTCACTCTCGCTTCAAGCTACGGTGTCGAGCTACCTGCCGGGCTTTGCAAAGAACGGCAAGGAGAGGGTGACCATCGAGCAGCTCATGCGCCATACATCCGGGTTGCGGGCCCACACTTTTTTTGCGAAAAGCTGCACCACCCCCGAAGAGCTTTTCAGGACCATTGAGGCTGATACACTGTTAACCGCACCCGGCACAGCGACCCTCTACAGCGATCTTAACTTCATGCTTCTCGGCAAAATCATCGAAAACGTCACCGGCCACAGCCTCGCCGCAAATTTTCACAAGCGGTTTGCCGCGCCGCTCCGCATGAGTTCAACCCTGTTCACGCCACCGCCATCACTCCTCTGGCGCATTGCTCCGGTAGAAAAGGATACCCTCTGGCCATTCAAAGTGCCGCGTCCCCTCGTCAACGACCAGAATGCGGCCCTTCTCGGTGGCATTGCGGGCCATGCCGGGCTTTTTTCAACCACCGGCGACCTGCTTGTCATGATGAAGATGATCATGCAGGGTGGAAGCCTCAATCACCATATCTACTTCAGTCCTGCAACCCTCCGGATGTTTCTTGCCCGCAACGGCTATCCCCGGGCTATCGGGTGGGACTTGCGCTCTCTTGACGGCCACTCATCAGCCGGAGAGCTCTTTTCGAGTTCCTCCTACGGCCATCTCGGCTACACCGGAACCAGCATCTGGGTCGATCCAGAGCGTGAACTTGCCGTCATTCTGCTCAGCAACAGGGTCTACCCTTCGTCAGAGAACATCAAAATCCGCAAGTTCCGCCCGCTGCTCCACAACTGCGTCATCGAATGCCTCGACCTGCCGGTCAGGCAAAGAGCCCCTTCATCGGCACAATAGGGAGCGGAACCAGCTTCAGCGACTCCTGGCGGAAAATTGAGTTGGCGGCCATGCGTCCGGTAAAAGCCGCCGCCTCCATAAGAAATACGGGCGCATCAACCTTGACCCAGTCTCCGGCAAGAAAGAGATTTGAAAAAGGCGTCGCAACGCCAGGCCGACGGGCATGATCGCCCGGAGCCCACCGCGAAAAATTGGACTGCATCATGAAAAGCTCCTGCAGCACCTTCGCACCAACACTCTCGGGAAAGATGGTATGGAGTTCCTGAAGCATCGTCGCCTTGATCTCCTCTTCCGATCTGATATCCTTTGGCGCAATAGCGTAGGCGTGCAATTCAACCACGGTCCCGCCATGCTTTTTTGCCCACGAGATGAAGGGCTCCTGAAAATGCGAGTAGAGAGAGATGGAGTCGGTGTAGGTATAACCCGAAACCGTATAAAAGGGAAAATCCGCCGAATCAAGCGGGCGGTCGAGCCAGAGACGGTAGACCGCGTAGGGATCAGCCTCTCCAAGCGAAGCCACCTTCGACTCAAACCCCGGACAGTTCAACTGTGAAGCTTTGATCAATTCACGGGTACCCCGCACGTTGGCAGCCACGATACAATAATCACATTCAAGCAGCTCTCCGGAGGCCCCTTCACGCTTCACAATCACCTTTCCTCCTTCCTCCACAACGGCAAGTTTAGCAAGCGGAGCCTTGGGCGGCCCACTCACCGGAGTCCCTGTTGCATCATAGCGCCCGGCATGACAGGGGCAGTAAAAACCACCGGTAAGCAGATCGGGGCTGACCGGACATCCAATATGGGTGCAGCGTCCGTCATAGGCAAGATAACCGCTCCCCTCTCTCCCGACCATGATCGGCACCCCATCAGCCGTAGCAAACGCAGCAAACCCGGTTTGCGGAACCGCCAAAGGATCGATGCTCAAAAAGAGGTCACTGCCGCTCTCCGGCGAATCGACCACAACCCCTGAAACCTTGTCCCCGTCAACATTGAGCCTCCTTGCGGTGCTCCCCTTCTGCAGCGTCACCCCGAGCTCCTTGAGTTTCGCCTCAAGAGGGTCAATGAGGGCGCTCATACAGTCGCGATTGGTTATCTTGAAGGCAAGCCCTTCTGGACTGCCCAAAAAATAAAAGTGGAAATAACGAAGCGCCTCAGCCGCCGACAACATCTCCATACGATTCATCGTTGCATCCGCAAAAGGGTGCAGCACCGTATCAACAAATGCAGGGAGCGCCTCACCCTGGCGGCAATAGGTCATAAAATCGATCGAGTCATACTTGCTGAAGCTCTTCTTGTACTCATACCGGAAGAGCTCCCCCATTGAGACGAGCCCTTTGGAAGTTTTCAAAAAAGAGAGCAAATCGAGCCGGCGTGACTGCCCGACAATAGAGAGCACATTGAGAGGAAAGAGCTTCGGCGTCTGGCCAAAAATTTCTTCAGGAGAGTCTTTAAAAATGATCGGATAACCGGGAGATGCCATAAAAACATCCGGCTTGATGCCCGCGTAGGCAAACAACTCATTAAGATTGTAATACTGGTCAAAAAAGCCATGAAAGCCATGCTCCACCGGAAAACGCTCACCAAGGGCATCAAGATCCCAGCCGGTTAGCTTGCCGCCCAGCGCTGCAGATGACTCCACAAGCGTCACCTGAAACCCCCTGCGAGCCAGCTCCATGGAGGCACTGATCCCGGCCAGGCCGCCGCCAATAACCACCACCTTTTTTGGCCGCTCAAGCCTCTCCTTTGCACCCTCCCCCTCAGGCGCCTGAGTGTACAACTCCTTTCGAGGCTGATAATAGCCAACCAGCCCTGTGGTTCCTGCTACGGCTACAGAGGCGCCAATACCGGTGCGCCGCAGCACGGTTTTTATAAACTCACGTCGTTCCATAAGGTAATGAGAGGGTTACATCAGATAGGGAAAACCTGTTTTTCTAACTGTACGACCATTTTAACGATAAATAGCCGATGGAGCAACTGGTATAACTGTTCTTTGCCACGCAATCCTCACACCTGAAGCCTCTTAAGAAAAGCTGCTCTTGTAAAGCGAACTTGATATCGCTCTTCATGCAGTCGGAGTGAATCAAAACATGCTTTTTTCAGCAAGAATAAAAAGCGTACTATAAAGCAACGGGAGTGCCCCGAGAACATGATTGTGTGCGCCACTCCCCCACTGAGAACCTGTGAACTGTAACGCCATGAACCCCCGATCACCCCGAAAACTGATCACCTTCGACTGGGCTATGAAGCGCCTGCTGCGCAGCAAGGCCAATTTTGAAATCCTTGAAGGCTTTTTAAGCGAGCTCTTGGGTGAAGACATTCTTATCCTTGAAATTATCGAAAGCGAAAGCAACAAGGAGAGCCGAAAGGACAAATTCAACCGTGTTGATCTCAAGGTAAAAAACAGCAAGCAGGAAATCATCATTATTGAAATACAGTTTGAGAGGGAGCTTGATTACCTGCAACGGATGCTCTACGGCACT
>CAIQGA010000030.1 GCA_903871235.1 uncultured Chlorobiaceae bacterium | reverse complement strand
ATAAAAATATCTTTATATCTTTGAGTAAGACAATTACCGGAAATATACGAAATAATACTGTTTGATACTCAAAATATTACGAAAGTCAAATTTTAAACACCAATGAATTCAAGGTGTACGGGCCAAATCTGGAATTGCTGACCATCTGCTTTTGTTTCTACTGCTGTGGCAAAATCTATAGCAGCATCTTTGGCATTCTGAGCTTGAATAATGTTATTCATGGTTTCCTGAACACTCTGCGGCGGGATAATATCTTTTAATTCAACCCTTACTACTCTTAATCCCCAATTTTCTATCTCTTTGTCAATAGTTTCAGCAAGCAGTTTATTAAGCATGGCTCGCTGGCTATTAACTTCTGTAAACTTCATATTACCTATAACATTTCTTGCTGTAGTCTGGGCGAGCATTACTATCTGTGTTTTATAATCTTCCACTTCATAATATGACTTTTTCACACTTTCTTCATCATTTTTCACTTTATGATAGACCACAAGCTCCACCTTGGCATTCAGATTATCTTTTGTGATTATTTCTTGTGATGCAATATTTGTCATTCGTTCTGTTATGTTTCTATATCTTGTGGTTTCAATAATCGGAATTATCCAATTAAATCCCACCTCTAAAAAACGGTTATATTTACCGAGTCGCTCAATGACACCTCTATTAGTTGGCTGAACTATTCTAATGCCCATTATAAAAACTATCACCGACACAATGATTGCAAAAACTACCAATATACTCATGACTGCCTCCTGATTTTTAATTTTAGTTTTTCTAATTTATCATTTCCTGACGTCTGAATTCAGCGGTGAGCGAAGCGAGTTCGCTACAATGCATGGTTAGGCACCGGACGTTCAGGGTCAGGCGCAGGAATAAATGGATGACAAGCGACAATATATTCCCCTATGCCATATTCATTCCTGAATGGTTCGAATATCACAGCCAGCCTCAAGTAAATGAGTTGCAAAAGAGTGCCTGAATGATGCAACGTCCGAGAATCTACTGAAGGCCGTAAAACGACTCGGGAATCCGCAACCATTTCATTTTTACATGCTATCGCCACAACCCCACAACAACACAGTCAAAATACATTAAAGCGATGTAAAACAATAAAAAAAGAGCGAAAAAAGAGGCCGATACGGCATGAACCTTGAACGGATTGAGCATCCGCATTCAGAGCAAAAAAAAGTCAGCTTTGACAAACCAGAACTGACATCCAAAATAACGGCAATTCTTGCTGGCTGCAGAATACCAGTGCATGATTTCGTTCCTCATGCAGTCGGAGAGAATCAAAACATGCTTTTTTCAACAAGAATAAAAAACGTACTATGAAGCAACGGGAGGCTGCCCGAAATATGGTTGTATAAGCCACTCCTCCACCTGTAATCTGTGAACTGTAACGCCATGAACCCCCGATCACCCCGAAAACTGATCACCTTCGACTGGGCTATGAAGCGTCTGCTGCGCAGCAAGGCCAATTTTGAAATCCTTGAAGGCTTTTTAAGCGAGCTCCTTGGCGAAGACATTCTTATCCTTGAAATTATCGAAAGCGAAAGCAACAAGGAGAGCAGAAAGGACAAATTCAACCGTGTTGATCTCAAGGTAAAAAACAGCAAGCAGGAAATCATCATTATTGAAATACAGTTTGAGAGGGAGCTTGATTACCTGCAACGGATGCTCTACGGCACT
>CAIQGA010000029.1 GCA_903871235.1 uncultured Chlorobiaceae bacterium | reverse complement strand
TCCCTATAGCGAGTCCCGATCAGCACAAAAACGCCGTTGATTGGTCACTAAAAACGGTTTTTAATCCGCCGGGAAGTTGTCAAATTTTCAAAAAACATGGGTTTTCTTTCAGCCACTAGGTAATAATGTTGTGTTGAATAATTCCAGCGTATACAGCAATGAGGAGGCCGCGTTGGCTTGGCAGGTCGGAGCGGGTCTTGCACTCCCGATTGCCGACAATGTCAAACTTGATCTCCGCTACCGCTACTTCGCCACAACTGATATCAGCATCAGTTCAGAGAGTTTCTTCTACGCCGCTGCCGATGATGGGCCAGTTAAAACCCACGTCTCCAGCCACAGCGTGCTGCTTGGTCTGAGAGTGGACATCTAAAGAGAGCGGCTTTTTGCCAAACCGTTCACAAAAAAGCCCTGTGTCACAGCGGGGCTTTTTCTGTGACAGCCTCCCTGCATTACCCTCAACTTCTGCACCAAGAAAAGGATGCCCCCCTCACCATAGTTTTCTCCAGTAATCCTCTTTGATAGAGAAAATAATTTCATACCTTCATCATGGTTTGTTTGGTGTTTTGAGTTTTCTCAATTGAAGCTGAGAAGCCATTATCAGACAACCAGCAAACTGCAAGAGCAGGTAACCTAACAGCGCTCTCTTACCATCAATACATACAATGATACCTGAAGATTCCGATTTGAAGGCCAAATTTGTTGGATTAGCCAGAGGGTACTGGGTTACGCAAATGATTGTCGTAGCCGCTGAATTAGCTCTTGCTGATCATCTTGTCAATGGCCCCAAAAGTATTGAGGAGTTGGCCGAACTATGTGATGCCGATGCGAATAGTTTATTCAGGCTACTCAGAGGGCTTTCGAGCATTGGCATCTTCAGGGAAATTCAGCAAAAAAAGTTTACCCTGACACCTCTTGCAAATCTTCTACTCTCCGATAATCCTGACTCCCTTCGACAATTCGCTCGACTTCAGGGAGAAGAACGCTATTGCACGTGGGGCAACCTTCTTGACAGCATCAAAAGCGGGCGCAGTGTATTTCCTGAAATTTATGGAAAACCGGTTTTTGCATGGCAGAGGGAAAATCCGGAACGCGCAGCAATTTTCGATGACGCCATGGAAGATATGGCGAAGATAGAACTCCGTGAGCTTTTACATGCTTTCGACTTTCGGCAGTTTCGACATCTGGTCGATTTGGGGGGAGGGAATGGATATGTCTTGAGTATGGTGATGGAGAAATACCCTCATTTGCAAGGAACCCTTTTTGATCTTCTCCATGTTGCAGAGCGGAGTGTACCTCCGGTTCACTTGAAAGAGAGATGGTCTCTGCAATCGGGTGATTTCTTTTGTTCGGTGCCTGATGGTGCTGATTGCTATCTGTTAAAAAATATTCTTCATAACTGGGGAGATGCCGAGTGCGTAAAACTGTTAGGCAATATCCACAAGGCGATACACTTGTCTGGTGGCCAACTGATTATCTATGAACAGATTATTCCTGAGGGCAACGAACCATTCATTGGCAAACTCCTCGATATCAATATGCTGTTATTGCATGAGGGGGGGATGGAACGAACTCGCGATGAATATGACCGGTTGCTTGCACTTGCAGGTCTTGCGATACAATCTGTTATCCCGACAGGTTGTTCTATGAGTGTGATTGTAGCCGGAGTTTAAGCGGGGTTTTTCGTATAAAAATTTTCAAACAAAAAATGCGTAATCACGTTTGGAGTCGGCACCCGATGATGAACGACCGGGGAGGTTTGCCCCTTCGTCCGCCCCGCGAAGCCACAAGCATGATGTACGAGCTAGTCACCCCATTTCTTCAGAAGGATTTTTGTCGCCATGAGCTGGTTCTGCTCGGTGTAACACCTGAAATTGTCGCTCTGCCTTGGCCAGAAAACGTCAACTTCAGGGCATTTGATCAAAGTGAAGAGATGATTGCCTCCGTGTGGCAGCCCAATCCCGCAATACTATCTTCTGTTGAACAGGCATGCTGGCAGTCAATGCCTGTCGATGAGAGTTCTGTTGATCTTATCCTGGGCGATGGCTGTACAACACAGCTCCCTGATAAGCTTGCATATCAGAAATTATTTACTGAACTTGCACGAATTTTACAGCCAAATGGCACCATCGTTATGCGCTGCTTTATCCGTCCTCCATTGCAGGAGAGTCTGGATCAAGTAGTTCGAGATGCATTCGCGGGTACTATCAACTATTTTGGTTCGTTGAAATGGCGCATTGCCATGGCACTTGTTGAGCAGCAAGATCATTTCTCTATCAGGGTAAGTGATATTTTCGATACATTCAACGACTTGTTTCCCGATAGAGGTCAGCTTGCCCTGATTGCCGGTTGGCCTCCTGAAATGATAGAAACCATTGAACGATATCACCAATCAGACACTTGCTACACTTTTCCATCGCTGACACAATTGGAAACACTGCTATCGCAATGGTTTACCATTTCCGAAGTGCATTGGGGCCACTATGAACTGTCGGAACGCTGTCCTGTGTTGGTGCTGCGCAGGGTATAAGAGAGAATGTTGTGGAAAAGCAGACGGCTTCATTGAAATTTTATTGTAGAGATGGCTCAACAATTGACTGATAAACCGCAATGCAAAGAGTGCCTTGTGCTTCACGCCGATGAGGTACCCGCTTGCTCTCCAAAAAGGGGGGAACGATCGCTCCGGTATAAAAATGCTCGACTCTCTGTTGAAAAAAGGGCACTTGCTCCTCTGCCGGCCGGACATCTCCGCCTGGAGATGATCTATGCCGGCATCTGTGGTACAGACCTGCACCTGCTGCAACGTGATGCTGCCGGTTTTGTTGCAACATCTGCCCCTTTGCATATACCTGCTGAGGGAAGAGTGCTCGGGCACGAAGGAGTGGGGAGGGTGCTCTCTGTTGGAGCTGGTGCCGAGCAGTTCAAACAGGGCGATATCGTTGCACTTGAATCCATTATCACCTGTCAATCATGTGAACCGTGTCGTCGCGGCCAGTTCAATCAGTGTCTACATGCCCGATTGATAGGACTCGAAAGTGATGGTTTGTTCAGTACGATCGTCGATGTCCCTGCTTCGGTGGCTCATAATGTTACAGCAATGGCTTATGATGATCGCGGACTGAGAGCCTCGGCATGCCTTGAGCCTGCTGGAGTGGCATGGCTGGCTTGCGAAAGCTCTTTTTTGAGCGGCGGTGATCGGGTGATGATTTTTGGCGGCGGCCCGATTGGCTTGTATTGTGCCATGCTCGCTCGTCTGGTTTTTGGCGCATCATGGATTGCTCTGGTCGAACCAATTGCTTTCAGACGTGAACATGCCGCCCTTTGGTGCGACGATGTTTATGATATCTCCGATGAACGCATTGCATCGGCAAGGGTCGATGTTGTCATCGAAGCCTCGGGTTTTTTCGACAATCTTCAGCGGATTATTACCGGTGTCAGACCCAATGGCCGGATTGCCCTGCTGGGGAGGAGCGGAAAGCCGCTGGTGGTTGATGCGGTTGATCACATCATAACCAATGGTATTACAATCAGGGGAGTGCGAGGTCATCTTGGCGGCGCATTCGGGCGTATGATTGCCCTCTACAAGGCGGGGCGGTTGCCTTTAGGCGATACCATTACAAGCGTGGTTGCGTCACTTGATCTGCTTCAGGAACATCTGATACAGCATGAACAGCTCATCAGTCAAAATTGCAAGGTATTGGTCAAATTGACAAAATAACTCCAATTATTTCAGGATGCAGAACCAGACGATACAGCTTGACTCAAAGAGCCTGATAAGGCATGGCTTTTCAGGCGATTTGCACTACCCCACCCTTTTGCTCTCTCTTTCAGTAGACCCGGAATTAATCAACGCAGAGCTGTTCGGTGCCATCAACTGCTGTCTTGCCAGTGCATTGCATCTGGAAGAAAAGCCTTTGCTTACCGAAGATGACCGTGTTGAGAGTGTGCTGGATGCTTTTTTGCTTTGGGTGCATGAAGTGCAAATTGCAGCCAATTGGCCAGTCTTTGAGAAAGGGCGCATCATCACCACTCACGATCAAAAGAGTGTTTTTGACATTGCAATTCCGGTGATAAGAGATGGGCATGGGCTTGCCTTAAAAATAGCGGAGTGGTGCTCTTCTGTTTTTAACCGGAAGTTTTCCGGCCAGTCACTCACTCCCCTTTTGGGTCAACTGCAACCACTGATTGCAACGCTCAGAGCTGTGACTCCAGCGGATACGAACACCAATAAATTTCTTAAAGCTGCATTGGCATTGCATATCCCGTTCACTGCCATGACGAGGGATATCTATCAGTTCGGCTATGGTTATCGAACTCGCTTGCTCTGCGGCTCTTTTACTGATGAGACCTCATGGGTCGGTCACAGTCTGGCTAAAAATAAATTTCTCTCTACACTGGTATTGCGTGAAGCCGGTCTGCCAGTGCCCCTGAACATGTTGGCAAACGATCTCAATACGGCACTCTCTGCAGCGCGTGAGTTAGGATACCCCGTGGTAGTAAAACCCATTGACTGTGAACAAGGTGCCGGTGTCTCCGTTGGATTAACAACCCAGGATGAAGTCAAAAAAGCCTTCAACAAGGCAAAAAGATACAGTGAAACTCTTTTAGTTGAAAAACATGTTGAGGGACGTGATTACCGGCTTGTTGTTTTCAGGGGTGAGTTGATTTGGGCGATCGAACGGGTGCCAGCCAGCGTTACTGGAGATGGTAGCAAAAGTGTCAGGGAACTTGTCGATGTCATCAATAGTGACCCACGGCGAGGCAACGCCCCTCATTTATCCCTGAAAAATATAACCCTCGATGCTGAAGCATTATCGCTGTTGGCAAAGCAGGGCCAGGATGCAAATTCTGTTCCAGAGAGTGGTGAGTTTGTCAAGTTACGGCAAATAGCAAATATTTCAGCCGGCGGCATGCCTGTAACTGTTTTTGACAGGGTGCACCCCGACAATCAACGTCTGGCAATCCGTACTGCGGCCCTTTTATGTCTGGATCTGGCAGGCATCGACATCCTGATGCCCGACATCAGCCGCTCCTGGCTGGAAACCGGAGGGGCAATCTGTGAGGTCAATGCTCAACCCCAATTAGGTTCGATTACCTCTTCGCACCTCTATCCTGCCATCCTGAAAAAATATATTTCAGGAAATGGCCGTATTCCTGTGGTGGTGATAGTGGGAGCCGATCCGACGCTGGGGTTATGTGCAAGCGTGGAGCGTGAAGTACGAGCCACCGGGTTGAGCGTAGGTATCTATGATGGCCGTGGTGCCTCAAGAGCAGGAAACGCTCTTACTGCCCGTTCAGCAGATGCGTATCATGACATCAAGGCTTTGAGCTGTGACAGAAGTGTGGAGGCGATGGTCGTTACTATCACTGATGACAGCATCGTGTTGTCCGGCTTGCCATTGCAATATTTTGACGTCTTGCTCATTGCCGGGACACATCTTGATGCCTATGCGCAGAACAATGAACAATCCGGCCAGGAGCTTTTGAACACCATTGTCTCGGCGATTTTACCTCTATGCGATGGTGAAATAATAAGCTTATCAGGTACTGAGGTCACCATGCAATCAACTGCACAACAACAACAAGCTCAGAGGGTATTGCATGCTGTACCGCCTGAGCAAGGAATTGCTGAGGTTGTCCGCGCCCTGCATGAAGCAAAAAAACGACATGATAACCCCTGCTGACACCGCTCATGAACTGCTTTTCAGCCGCGATATTTCGTCGCGAAGCCGGGCGGCCTCTTCGTAGTTTTCGTTGTTGATGGCCTCATTGAGCTCCGATTGCAACTCCTCAAGCAATACGTCAGTACGAAGCAGGCCGGGCGACAGCTCTTCGTCGTCGGGCTCAAGGGGTACTTCGTCCTCCTCGCCTTCCTCTTTCTGCTCTTCCTTGATGCCCGCTTCGTTCATGATTTCCTCAGTAACAAAGAGGGGCGCATTGAAACGGACGGCAATGGCAATGGCGTCACTCGGCCGGGCATCAATTTCGTGCACCACTCCGTTCACCTCACAGACCACTTTGGCATAAAAGGTCTCATTGTGCAGTTCATCAATGATGATTTCATTGACGTGCAGATGAAAGGCATCAGCAATGTTCTTGAAAAGGTCGTGGGTAAAGGGGCGCGGAGGCTTGATGTTTTCAAGTTTGAGAGCAATGGCCTGTGCTTCGAAGCCGCCGATAATGATGGGGAGTTTCCGTTTTCCCTCGAGCTCGTAGAGAATAAGGGCATAGGCTCCGTTGGTATGGGGGCTTGTTGAAAGTCCAAGAATATCTACCTGAAGTTTACGCATGGGTGCAAGAAAAAGGATTGATGTTAAGGGCGGAGTGAAAAAATCGGATACCCACCCAGCTCTCTTAACACTAAAGTACAGTTAATCATCTCTTCTTCAAAAATTCCTGCAACTCTTCGATCAGTTTTGGCAGCACAAGGTGCACATCACCAACAATGCCGTAATCGGCGACATCAAAAATCGAGGCGTGCGGGTCGCGGTTGATGGCCACAACAATACCGGCGGAGCCGATGGCCGCAAGGTGCTGGGGGGCACCCGATATGGCGCAGGCCAGGTAGAGTGCGGGTGCTACGGTTTTGCCGGTCTGGCCGATCTGTTCGGCATGAGAGCGCCACCCCTCATCGACCACCGGGCGGCTTGCCCCCACGCAGCCCCCGAGAAGCCCGGCAAGCTCTTCGAGCAGGCTAAAACCCTCTGCGCTCCCCATTCCCCTTCCTCCGGCAACAATAATTTTTGCTTCGGCCACATCCTGTACCCCTTTGTGCATGGCAAGGCGTCGAACCAGGGGAAAAAGTTCTTCACCGGTGAAGCAGGGCTCAAGCAGCTCAACAGTCATGCTCGCCTGGGAAGTGGTTGTAGATAAACTGCTTGCACGAGGAGTAGTGGTATACATTTTCAGGGGACGCTCCGCAACAAAGGAGGCGATGGCTGAACCTGAATAAACCGGTCGCCGACAGCCTCCACCATCAACCCAGGCGTCATCAACGGTGCATCCCGAAAGAAGAGAGGCTTTGAGGCGCACCGAAAGCCGTGGTGCAAGATCGCGGCTGAGTGCCGTATCAGCAAAAAAAAGGGTGGTCGCTCCCGCCCTCTTCAGGCTCTCGGCAACGAGCTTTGCATATTGCTGCGGGTTGTAGAGCCTGAAACCCTCTTCATTGGCATGATAGAGCACGCCCGTTCCAAAAAGGCGGCCATCAAGTTGCCGCATATCGGCTGGACCGGCAAGGAGAGCCGACATGGCCGCGCCCGGGTTTGAGGCGGCAAGTTCCTGCACACGGTTCCAGAGGTCGATGGAGGCCTTTTTTACAACACCCTCCCTCTGTTCCAGAAAGACCAGAAATGTGTTCATCGCGCTTCTCTTTTTCCGGGTTGGTTCAGCATGGTTGTTACAGTGAGTCGGCTTAGAGTGCAGAGTTGAGTATGCACCAGATTCAGCGTGTGATCGGTTCAAAAAAGAGCATGTTCATGAGAGAGCAGCCTGACCAGCTCTTTGGTATCGGGCAGAAAGCGGCATTTTTTAGCTCTGACAAGAGACTTTATGCCCGTTATGGTGACATAAGGGCTTTCGCTGCTGGTGAGCGGCAAAAGATCAATGGGTTTTTTGCGCGCCTCCATGACCGCCTTGATGGTGGTTTTCCGTGGCACATTCAACCCTTTTTCAACACTGAAGAGTGCCGGATAGTGCACGTCAAGCGTCTCAATACCCCCTTCAATTTCGCGCTCAACCAGCATGGACTCTCTGGATGCCTCCAGCTTGATAATAGCACTGACCGATTCCATACCGAGCAGTTCGGCGAGCATCAGGGGAACCTGTCCGCTTTGAAAATCGGTCGAGTGTTTGCCGCAAAAAACAAGGTCAGGGAGAGTTTCCCCATAATAATCGGTAATGGCCCGGCTGAGAAGAAGAGCGGTCTGAAAGGGGTCCAAGGGCTCTGTGACGGTGAGTAGAAGAGCACGGTCGCCGCCCATGGCGAGAGCCTTGCGCAGCATCTCTCTGGCCGAAGGGGGAGCAACAGAGAAGAGGGTGACCACGCTGCACTCAAAGCGCTCCTTCTGGCGCACCGCCTCTTCAAGGGCATACTCGTCGAAAGGGTTCATCACCTCGTTGACCATTGAGAGATCAAGTGCTCCCTCAACAAAGCTTATGACTGATGAGGTATCGGGTACTTGACAGAGACAGACGGCAATATGCATGAGATATGTTCTCCCGTGTTGAACAAAAAAACAACGACCTGACACAAACAAAAAAGCCGCGTTGAAGCGGCTTTTTTGGGAACTCAACAAGTGCCCGAGAGGAGATTCGAACTCCTACACCTTTCGGCGCTACCCCCTCAAGATAGTGTGTCTACCAATTTCACCACTCGGGCATGTTGAACTACTGTATGCGAACCAGCAGTCAGTGAGAATAGAAGGACTCGAACCTTCGACCCTCTGCTTAAAAGGCAGATGCTCTACCGACTGAGCTATATTCTCAACCTGAAACAATGGTACTGGAGTACCGGAACTTACTTATTCTGGTATCTCTGGCGCTTCTTGTGCCGGTTCTTACGGCGCATCTTTTTGCGCTTGTGTACCGCCATTTTATGACGTTTTCTCTTTTTTCCGCAGGGCATATAGTAAGTGTCTTTCCTCTTGTTTTAAAGGCAGATAATATAAGAACTTTTTCACATGATGCAAACTATTATTCATACTCTTTTGAAGAACCGTGCATTTTTTCCTGGCGGACCTGGTCAGGCATTCATGTATTTGAAAAAATCCTTGTTGTCTTTGGTGTCCATCATTTTTTCACGCATGAACTCCATACACTCAATCGGGTTCTTGTCGGCCAGATACTTTCTGAGCAGCCAGGTTCTGGAAAGCTCTTCCTGTGAAAAGAGCAGCTCTTCTTTACGGGTGCTGGAGCGGAGAATATCAATGGAGGGGAAGATACGGCGTTCGGAGAGGCGGCGGTCGAGCAGAAGCTCCATGTTGCCTGTACCCTTGAACTCTTCGAAGATAACATCATCCATGCGTGAACCGGTATCAATCAGCGCTGTGGCAATAATGGTCAAACTGCCACCCTCCTCAATATTGCGGGCCGCTCCAAAAAAACGTTTCGGTTTGGTGAGAGCATTGGCGTCAATACCGCCCGAGAGAATTTTTCCTGAATGAGGAATAATGGTATTGTGGGCCCTTGCAAGGCGGGTAATGGAGTCGAGCAGCACCACCACATCGCGACCAACCTCCACAAGCCGTTTAGCCTTTTCGAGCACCATGTCGGCCACCAGGACGTGACGTTCCGGGTCCTCATCAAAGGTGGAACTCACCACCTCTGCAGGCACGCTGCGGGCCATGTCGGTCACCTCTTCAGGGCGCTCATCAATGAGCAGCACAATAAGGTAGACCTCCGGGTGGTTTTTGATGATAGCGTTGGCAATCATCTGCAGCAGCATGGTTTTACCGGTTTTCGGCTGTGCCACAATCAACCCTCTCTGCCCTTTGCCAATCGGGGTAAAGATATCCATGATGCGGCCACATACCTCCGACTGCTTGGTCTCGAGCTTGAGGCGTTCGCGTGGAAAAAGCGGCGTCAGATTTTCGAAATAGGGCCGTTCACGGGTAATTTCGGGATCGTTGCCGTCAATGGTATTGATCTTCAAGAGGGCAAAAAAACGCTCCCCCTCTTTGGGCGCACGAACCTGACCGGAGACGGTATCACCGGTACGCATATTGAAGCGCTTGATCTGCGACGGGGAGACATAAATATCGTCAGGAGAGGAGAGGTAGTTATAGTTGGCTGAACGCAAAAAGCCGTACCCTTCCGGTATGACCTGCAGAACACCGGTGTTGACCATGACATTGCCGCTGTCAGAATCGGTATTCTTCTGTGACTGCGCCTCGATGATCTTGAAAATCAGCTCCTCCTTGCGCAAACCGGCAGCCATAACGCCAAGCTCTTTGGCCAGAACGTGCAGTTCAGAAACCTTTTTTTTCTGGAGCATATTGATGTCCAGACCTTTAAAAACCGGATTGTTCGACATGGTGATGGTGTTCAACGCTTGTTATGTAAAAAAGCAAAAGCAAAAAGGGGGCTTCATCATCGACCACACGGAAAACCGGGAATGGACAGATGAAAAGGGAAGACTCTCTCTACATGAAAAAAGGGATAAGCACAGCAAGGAGTTATGGAACGGATGTCCCCTGTTCATAAACGAAGAATTTGAGTAGCTTTGATAAAATATAAAAAAAATCAATAAAAAAATGCTTTTCGCAGTAGTACAGACATCATGTTGCTGCTGCAAGAAGCTCACCGACAAGATAAAACGAGCCTGTCACAAGAATCAAATCATCCGTATCCGCTTTTTCAAGCAGATATGCGAGCCCCTCTTTGCCGGTACTGCACACTCTGAACTCGCCCCCCTCTTCATAGCACAGCGATCCGAGTGTTTCGGCCTCAACGCTTCGTTCCGAAGGGATATTAACCAGCACAAAGGTGCAGTCGAGGCGAAGAAGCTCACAGATAATTGCCCTCGCATCCTTGTCTGAAGCGAGGCCGAGAAGAACATGGATATGACGGTAGCGGTGCCGGAACAGAGAGAGTGTGTTGACCGTTTCACGCATCCCTGCTGGATTGTGTGATACATCAAGAAAGAGTGCCGGATGCCTGCCGATTTGCTCAAGCCTTGCTCGATATCCGGTCTGCAATAACCCTTCCAAACCTGCCGCGATATGCTCCGGAGCAATCCCTGCATTTTCGGCAACCATGACGGCCAGAGAGAGTGTGGACGAATGAAACGATCCCGTCAGTGGCGCCTTGAGCACGGGATAGTGGCGCAAAGCTGTTGTGAGCTCACACGCAACCATTCCCGGCTCAACTGCAATGAGTCGGCATATCGAATCTTTTCCGGCAACAAAGAGTGGAGCATGGCACTCTTCGGCCATCTGCTTTATTGCTCGAAAAGCTTCAGGCTCACTGACCGCCGTATAGACCCTGCTCTTCGGCTTGATAATGGCCGCCTTTTCGGCGGCAATCAAGGCGAGAGTGTCACCCAGCCAGTCGGTATGGTCGAGAGCGATGGTGGTAATGAGCGCATAATCGGACTCCACAACATTGGTTGCATCAAGCCGTCCGCCCATACCGGTCTCGATAATGGAGACCTCAACGCCTTCGCTGGCAAACCAGGCAAAGGCAATAGCTGTTGTTACCTCAAAAAATGTAGACTGTCCGGCAACGGCGGCATCTCTGAACAGAGTACAGTAGTGAGCAACCCGCTCCCGGGGAATCTGTTGACCGTTGATACGGATTCGCTCGGTAAAATCAACAAGATGAGGAGAGGTATAGAGCGCACACTTTTTGCCTGCGGCCTGAAAGATGGAGGCAAGTGCCGCCGCAACGCTTCCTTTCCCGTTGGTACCGGCAATATGAACAATCAGTCCCAATCGCTTTTGCGGCGAACCCGCACCTGCAAGCAGTGAGCGAACCCGGTCGAGACCAGGTTTTATACCGAACCGGTGCAATGGATAGAGAAAATCGAGAGCTTCCTGGTAGGTCACCGTTATGTGGCTAACTATTATGAATTGAGAGAAGAGCGGCCTTGATGATCTCTTCGACCGTAAGCCGGGGGGTTTGCTCCGCAATGGCCACAACGGCCTTTTGAGCCATGATTCTCGAAAATCCGAGGGTTACAAGGGCATTGACCGCATCGTCACGCAACCGGGCTGACGGGTTACCGTCTGGAGAGGCCATGGCGGACGCGGGAGAGAGTTTCAGAATTCTGTCGCGCAGATCGAGAATAATTTTCGCCGCAGTTTTCTTTCCGACACCAGTGATACCGTAGAGCCGTTCCGGGCTATCACCCAGAATAGCTTCATGAATATCCTTGACGGAGAGTCCTGATAGAAGCGCAAGAGCAAGCTTGGGCCCCACACCCGTAGCAAGCAGAAGCAGCCGGAAGAGTTGGCGCTCCTCCTCCCTCGAAAAGCCATAAAGCTGCAAGAGATCCTGCCTCACAACAAGATGCGCAAAAAGGAGAACCTCACTGCCCTGTTCGGGCAACTGACGATGGGTGGTTGCGGAAATCAGCAGTTGGTATGCAACACCGGAAACCTCGACAACTGCTTCTTCTGGCAAGAGTAAAGCAAGCTTGCCGCGAAAATATGCAAACATGAAAAAGTGTATGGAAACCCGGCAGGAAAGGCTTTAAGAGCGTTCTCTCAGCAGCTTTTCGGAGCCGGATGTCATGACAATGAAGATTACTCCAGGCCAGGCCGGAAAAATTCCGAAAACTTATTCGGCCTTCCCATAACTGTTCATAAGACGCGTCAACTGCGATTTTTTACGGGATGCCTTGTTGGGATGGATGTAGTTCTTGACCCCAAGACGATCAATTTTCTGGACTGCTGAGCGGTAAGCCACTTCGACTGCTGCCTTGTCTGCACTGGTATCAATCAGTTTCTGCATGGTTTTGACAAGAACCTTCATCTCTTTTTTTCTTGCTCTGTTCCTGGCATTTCTTCTCTCTGACTGCCGCAATCTTTTCTCAGCCGATTTGTGTAAAGGCATATAAGGTGCTGTTAGGATAATGTTGTGTTGAATAACAAAAGACATATAATATAGAAGAAACAAGGAAAAATTCAAAAGAATTTTCTTTGTCTCCCTGCACTCCGGGTGCGCCTCACCCGCATCACACTCTCTCTCTGCATCACTGCCACCGCCTTTTCGACCAGCACTCAAAACTCAACACCCTTTTTCTTATATTGGGCAAAATTTTAACCACCGTTATGGAGCTTGTATGAGTCTGATGATCAGCGTTTCAGGGATAAGGGGAGTTGTCGGCGAAAGCCTGACACCTAAGAATCTCACTGCATTTGCAATGGCTTTTGCCGCCCTGATAGTTCGCCAGAGAGAGAGGCGTGAGGGAATCCAGAGGGTGCAACGGCCAAAAATTGTCATCGGACGCGATACCCGGCCAACAGGCAAAGCCATAAGCGATCTGGTCAGCAACACCTTGCTGCTGTGCGGATGCGATGTTGTGGATCTTGGTGTTGCCACAACTCCTACCGTTGAAATTGCCGTTCCGGGTGAGCATGCCGACGGCGGGCTGATTATTACGGCCTCACACAACCCTGTTGCATGGAATGCGCTGAAAATGCTCAACCACCAGGGCGAATTTCTGAATGCGGCCGACGTTGATGAGCTGCTCGCCATTGCTGACGAGGAGCTCTTTGTAACCGCTCACTGGGACTCGATCGGCACACTCTCGGTCAATGAACGCTATGACGCCCTGCATAGCAAAAAAGTGCTTGATCTCCCCTGCATTGATATCGCCGCCATCGAAAAAGAGCAGTTTCGGGTACTTGTTGACTGCGTGGAAGGGGCTGGCTCCTCCATTATCCCCGAACTCTGCCGGAAACTTGGCATCAAGAGCATTGTCGAAGTAGCCTGCGGCGGCAGCGGCCTCTTTCCGAGAAACCCTGAACCCATCGAAGAAAATCTCTCATCCACTATCGCGGCGCTCAAAACGAGTGACTGCGATTTTGCCCTGATCGTTGATCCTGATGTTGACCGTCTCGCCCTCCTCTGTGAAGATGGCTCGCTCTTCGGAGAGGAGTACACGCTTGTGGCCTGCGCTGATTTTTATCTGAAACACCATAGCGGGCCGGTGGTCAACAATCTTTCGAGCAGCCGGGCCTTGCGCGATATTGCTGCCAAATACGGCGTAGCCTGCTACAGCGCAAAGGTTGGTGAGGCCAACGTCAGCGAAATGATGAAGGAGGTCGGGGCCGTCATCGGGGGTGAAGGCAATGGTGGGGTTATCCTTCCCGAACTGCACTACGGCCGCGACGCTCTGGTCGCTATCGCGCTTCTTGTCCAGGCCTTCACCTTCTGGCGCAATGAAAACCGTGGCGGCACACTCTCACAGTTCCGCCGCCACTTTCCAGACTACGTGATGTCGAAACAGAAAATTGAACTTGGTTCAACCAGCCGCGCCGCGCTTGCAACCCTCCTGACCGATATTGCCAGCCACTACCAGAACGCTGAAGCAAACTGGCTTGACGGACTGAAGCTCGATTTTGCCGACAGTTGGCTCCATCTGCGCCCTTCCAATACGGAACCGATTGTAAGGATCTATGCCGAGGCTCCCACAACAGAGCGGGCTGAAGCACTGGCCAGCGAACTGAAGCAGAATATTGAGCAAAGAGTGGCAGGACTTGGGAAGCATGAGTAACAACCCGGCAAAAAAGAGCTTCCGCCCGCAACAGGATGATACCCTGCAGAAAGGGAAAAAACGTTCGGTTGACCGCTACATCGTCTCTCGCCTGTTGGGCTATATCAAACCCTACAGCAAGCTTGTTGCTGCGGCCATTGCCATCACCATCGCAGGCTCCTTTCTCGGGCCGTTGCGCCCCTGGCTGACAAAAATTGCCATTGACGACTACATCGCCCACGGCAATCTCAAGGGCTTGACCGTTATCAGTATTGCTCTTGCAGCCACGATCCTGCTTGACGGCATCAAGCAATATATCACGACATGGATGACCCAGATTATCGGCCAGAAGGCGGTCTTCGACATTCGGATGGATATTTTCCGCCACCTGCAAAAGCTCCCCGCAAGGTTTTTCGACCGAAACCCCATCGGACGGCTGATCACCCGTACAACGAGCGATGTTGAATCGCTGAACGAGATGCTCTCCAGCGGCATCATCACCATTCTTGGTGACCTCCTCCAGCTCTTTTTTATTGTGGTACTGATGGTATGGATCGACTGGCAGTTGACCCTTATTGTTCTCAGCATTCTTCCCCTGATGATCTGGGCCACCATTATCTTTAAAAACAGTGTGCGGATTGCCTTCCAGGATGTGCTCACCCATCAGGCCCGGCTCAACACCTTTTTTCAGGAGCATCTCACCGGCATGAGCATTGTCCAGCTCTTTAACCGTGAAGGGCGCGAAGCACGGAAATATGCCGCCATCAATGCCGATCACCGCGATGCCAATATCCGTACCGTCTTCTCCTTCTCCATCTATTATCCGTTGATTGAGACGCTGAGTTCGGCTGCTGCCGGACTGGTTATCTGGTACAGCGGCGTCCGGCTGCTCAAGGCCGACCTCACCATAGGCGTGGTCATCTCCTTTGTCCAGTATATCTGGCTTTTTTTCCGACCCCTGCAGCATCTTTCCGACCGATTTAATGTTATCCAGAATGCCATTGCAAGCTCAGACCGTATTATTCGCCTGCTCGATGAAAAAGAGGGAATAGAAGATCCTTCAGGAAAAGTGCAAATCAAGAGCTTCAGAGAAAGCATCGAGTTCAAGGATCTCTGGTTCGCTTATGAGAGTGAAAACTGGGTACTGAAAGATATCTCCTTTACCATCCGGCGTGGAGAAAAGATCGCCATTGTCGGTGCCACCGGAAGCGGCAAAACCACCCTCATCAACATTCTCTCCCGTCTTTACCCCTTCGCAAAAGGGTCGGTGACCATTGACGGTATTGAACTCCAGGAGATTGCGGAACACTCAGTACGGAAACTGATTGGGGTGGTGATGCAGGATGTCTTTCTTTTTTCAGGCACCATAGGCGAAAACCTCGCTTTTGGCAATCCTGACGTCTCCGATGAGGAGTTGCGCGAAGCGGTCAAAATTGTTGGAGCCGACCGATTTATTGAGCAGCTCCCCGGCGGGTACCAGTACAGGGTGCTCGAAAACGGTACCGGCCTCTCTTCAGGGCAGAAGCAGTTGATCGCCTTTGTGAGGGCGCTCCTCTACAATCCCGAAATTCTTGTGCTCGATGAGGCCACCAGCTCGGTTGATACCGAAACGGAATCGCTTATTGATGCGGCGACGGCCCGCCTGATGAGTGAGCGTACCTCCATTATCATTGCTCACCGGCTTTCGACCGTCCAGAAAGCTGACCGAATCATTGTGTTGCACAAAGGGGTGATCCGCGAGAGCGGCAACCACCAGGAGCTGCTCGCAAAAAGAGGGCTCTACTACAAGCTCTACCTGCTGCAACACCCTGAACAGAGCCTCATCCCGGGAGCAGAGGCGTTCACCCCTTTGCCTCTATAACGGCTACAGACTGCTGTCGCGGAGCACACTGATCGGCTCCAGCTTCGCGGCCTTTGCTGACGGAAGAATGGCAGAAAGCGTGCTGATGAGAACCGTAATACCTATTATTATAAGGAAATAGAGCGGATTATAGGACATACTGAAGCCCGTTTTGGTCAGTGGCCCCTGGGAGCTCTCGATGGGCAGACTGGCAAAAATGTTGATGGAACCAAGGGCAAGCACGCCCCCGACAAGAGCGCCAACCAGACCCACCAGAAACCCCTCAAGCACAAACATGCCGACAAGCTGCAGCGCCGAAAATCCGAACGACTTCATGATGGCAATGTCGCGGCTCTTTTCGAAGACGGTGGTCACCAGAATATTGGCCACGCCAAAGCCTGACACAACACCGACAAAGGCCACCAGAGAGAAGACGATGGCACCGATACGGGCAAAAAGGGAGAGAATGCCCGCATTTTCCTCCTGCCAGGTGAGGCAGTGGTAGCCGGTAATGCGCTCCAACTCCCTTGCCAAAGGGGCATTGTTGAGCGGATCGGCCACTTTAAGCGCAATGCCTGAAACCTTGTTGTCCGGCATCCCTTCAATAATCTGGCCAAGCTTGAGCGACACCAGCACACTGTTATCGACCGCATTGACACCCGAAAAAAAGATCCCGGCCACCTTGCACTGCCGACTATGTCCGGAAGCGGAAATGATGACAACCTGGTCATTCAACTGGAGCTTCATATCCCGAGCCACCGTTCGGCCCACAAGCAGGGCATTGGAGGTCTTTTCAAACATGGCGATATCGCCCTCTGTCAGCTTTTTGATAATCCCGCTGATGGCATCCTCCCGCTCAATCAGCACTCCCTTGAGCAGCAATGGCTGGTTGCGATTTCCCTTGACCGCCATAACCTGCGAAACAACATAGGGCGAGGCAGCAAGCAGCTCTTTTTCATACTCCGGAGAGCCGAACACCGCAAGAAGCTGACGATAATTCCGCACCTCCTCCCGCTCCTGCTTCTTGATATTGTCATCAACAAAGGCAACAGAAGAGAGGCGCTCTTTTTCAAACAAGTTGACCGGCATAGGGCTCATGCTCTCCCCTTTTACCGTGATATGGGGCGCAACATTCACAATAGTCTCAACAAAAGAGTCGAGCAGCCCTCTCGTGAGCGAGTTGGTCGTAATCAGCACCATGGTACTCACCGCCACTCCGAAAATAGTGGTCAGGGTCTGACGGCGACGTCCCAGCAGATGGCGCAGGGCTATGGAGAAGAGGGTTTTCAGCATACAGAAGTTATCTCATCAGTTGATAATCACGAATTAATACTTGGCGAATTATTTACCATCCAAAGTTTTCAATGTCTAACCTTTTCGACTTCTCATAAAATCTGCGTCATTCATTCGCCTTAAAAAATCTTTTCCGATGTTTGTCTGTAAGTCTTCATGAGAAGCGGCTAAACAACTAAAACCCGTAAATATTTTTTATAACTTCATTTAAATCAGCTTCCAGCGCCTCTTTATAAACGCCATCGACCTTAATACTGTCAATAATTTCCTGTACGACCAGATCAATAAATATTTTTTGTTCATCAGACGGCAAAATAAAAGGGATTTTTTTAATATAGTTAGCCGGATTATTTGCTGATGGATTTATTGTTCTTATTAACTTATTACAAGTCGGGGAGTTGAAAAATGCAAGCAGATAATAAGTATATGATTTATCTATTGGAAAAACACCTACAATTGATTGATCAAACAGCTTGTTTTCTATTAACGAGGCTGTAATGCGTGAAGAACTGATCATCGGAACACCTATACCAAACTGGAAATAGTATTGAGGATTTTGAAATCTCGCTTTTTTACCAGACTTATAATGCGCAACAGCTTTTTTGCTCCAATCCATAAACCAACATTCTTGTTTTAGAAATTTTGTACCACCGCCTTTAACTATTGGCAGAAAGCATTTTTCTCCTTCTATCCCATCAAGAATATCAGGAATATTTTTATACTCTTTATTTACAAAATCCGTATTAACCAATGCATAGTTTTTACTATTTCTCAAGTCAAAGCTGTTCACTTGTAAAAAAGTTTTATCATCACCCGAATAGAACCCTGTTACGCAATTTGCGATATCACCAACTTTAAGCTTTGAATCATTTATTGCTTTTGTAATTCCAATATTCGTTGCAATCAGAAACGCATAATCCGGATTTGCCAGAATTTCATCTTGTGTAAATGAAAATACTGATAACTCAGCCTCTCTGATATCAGAAAGTTGCTTAACATCAGTGAATGAGCTTAAAACTTTAAACTGATTATTTATACAATCTGATTTATTGCCTGCTTTTTTTAGAGTAATTATTGAAAGATTTGCATATCCAAAATTTACACCCGGAAAAAACGATGATGAGAACAAAGCCAGTTCAAGGATCTTTGTATTTGTCAAAATATGATGGCGAAGTGCTTTGTGCATGTGAATATTCAGAAAGGTATCAGGAATAATGAAGGATAATATTCCATCTTCTTTTAATAGTTCAATGCAGCGAAACAAAAACAATGCATACGTATCTTTTGCATAAAGATCAGTGTACATTTTTTTAAGTATAGCTCTTTTTTCCAAGTCTTGCCATGCGCCATAAGGAGGATTTGCAATAATCTTATCGTAGAAACCTCCAAAATTGGCACTGAAAGTCAACGCGCTGTCCAACAAAGTATCACAGAGGCGAACATGGACATTTGCATAATGAGAAAACTTATTTAAAAGCATCTGATATGCACCATCATTTAATTCACAAACATCAATTGTTGCAAATTCATTCACAGCCAGGATTGCTTCTACAAATACACCATCACCACCACAAGGCTCAAAAATGATATCTGTAGATTCAAGCATTAGTTTATTGACCATATAATCAACAATACATGTTGATTTTGTATAAAATGCCTGATAGACCCGCCTCTCCTGCATCATTACCATAAAAGATATTGCAATAAATTTTGTTCTTTAAAATAAGCAATAGCCTCTGGCTTAAAATCATTTTTCCAGTCCATATTGCTTTCAATCCAGCTCTTCAAATCATAACCAGAATATTCCATGATTTTTTGATAGGCTTCACAACCACAATAAGCGTCCCAAATTCCAGAGTTCTTTAGTGTATTGAAGTAACTATTATTTTCCAAGGCTCTTACAAAAAGCAAGCATTTGAAATTTTCTGAAAGATTTTTATATATACTTGCAACAAGCAACAAGCGATTTGTGTTTCCTTTTTCATTTGAACCAAACCCACTTTTAAAATCAACGACATATTTCTGTCCATTAGAAACAAAGTGTAAATCAAGTTCTAATTTTATTTCACCTGAAGTAACTAAACTCCAGACTTTATCGTAGTATTTTTTTAGTTTTTCCTTTTCTTGTTCGCTTATATTCAGATTACTGATATAATCAACAATTTCATCAGTCAGTTCTTTTTTTACTTCAGAAAATAGCGGCGGAACAAACAGCAAAACATCACCGATCGGATAATAAAAACATAACTTACAAAATGGGTACCAAAGTTCACCAACCCTTCTTGAAAAGTCCATATATTCATAAGGCCTGACAGAATTTCTGCTTTCCATCATCACGACAATATTACAATAAGTTATCATAAGCAGACACTCTAATTTTTCCTGATGTGTCCACTTATCTTTTTCTGCTTGTTGAAGGGTTGTTGCAATTAACTTTGACTTTGTTTCATTCAAATCACGGTTAATTGCTTTTGCTCTATTTTCAGGCTGGGTTTCAGCATATTTTTGTTTAATTTCTGTCAAAAATTCATCAGCTCTATTTCTAAAGTATGCGAGCAAAACACTTTTATTATTTTTTAATGTTCTATCTACAGCAATTCCCGTTTTATAAATGTTAAATAGAATTATATCAATTAATCCCAGCTATCAATTTTATCGCATATAGATTTCCATTACCACAAAAAAAGTGGTTATTCGGAGAGATTAATCGAGACATAAAAATGAAATACAAT
>CAIQGA010000028.1 GCA_903871235.1 uncultured Chlorobiaceae bacterium | reverse complement strand
CATTCCGAATCATCCGGGAGATATGCCAGAGGGAACATTGAAAGCCATCTTGAAACAGGCACAGGTCACGGTTGATGATTTTCTTCAAACATAAGTTTTAGTTCTGAAAGTAAGATCATCGAATGGCGTGATGCAGTTCATGGTCCATTCTCAGTATAAATCAGCTTTTTGTTGGGCCGAGCTGGAGCTCGGCGCTCCCGGGGGACCCTCCTCTCTACCATATTTACGGTATTTATCAGTAACCTGCTTGGAGATGTGGCGGGTATTGTGCTTTATTAACAATCGTTAATTTGCGCTGTATCCTCCTTTTTACAGGTAACGGGTATGGTGAATGGAGTAACATCCCCAAAATTTTTGAAAGCATGGCGGAACGTGAACTTGTTTTGACGGCCGTGACTGGCCCGGGTGTGTTGCGTCAAAAGCAGCACGATTATTATCTCTTGCGCATCAAGGCAGTTGCTGGTGATTTGAGTGCTGTGCAACTTGGCTGCATTGCTGAAGTTGCTGAACAGTATGGCAGGGGAGTGGTTCATCTCTCTACCCGTCAGGGGGTTGAGATTCATCATGTGCATCATGATAATCTGGAGAGTGCACAACTTGCCCTGAGTCAGGCGGGAGTTGAAATGGGTGCTTCCGGCCCTCGGGTACGGGTTATTGTTGCCTGTCCGGGAGAGGCGACCTGTAAATGGGGAGTCGTGGATACCAAGAAGATTGCAACAGAGCTTGACCGTCGTTTTTTTTATAAGGAGGCTCCATCGAAATTCAAGATGGCGGTAACGGGTTGCGCCAATAACTGTACCAAGGCAAACGAAAATGATATTGGTGTCAGGGGTGCCATAGAGCCTGACTGGGTTGCCTCGTCGTGCTGCGATTGCCAGCTCTGTCTTTCGCTCTGTCCCGCCAAAGCGATTGTGCGTGACGAGACGGGCTCCAACGGTACACGGGAGTACCATTACCGGATTGATCAGGAGAGCTGCATCAACTGCTCTGCGTGCACCCAGCATTGCCCCGGAGAGGCGTGGGTTGTCGGCAGGCAGGGCTATACGCTCTTTATCGGCGGCACGATGGGCAAGACCCCCCGTTTTGCTACGGTGCTGAAGAAGCTGGTTGAGAGCGAGGAGGAGCTGTATGACTTGATCGAGAAAACCTTGACCTGCTACCGCACGCATGGCCGGAAAAAAGAGCGGTTTGGCCATACGATTGACCGCATCGGGATAGCAACGGTGAGAGAGGAGATTCTTGGCGGCCAGTAAGCGGGGAGGCGTTATAGTAAAAAAGCGATGCGGGGAAGACCGCAGCCTTTCCCCCGGCCAGGTCGGCATTACCCGCGCCCAGCCCCATCGCGTTTCTAATGTATAAACAATACACGAAACAAACATCATGAAAAACGAGCTATGAGCAGGGACGTTGCTGAACAATTGAAGAGGGAACTCTCTGGCAAAACGCCGCAGGAAATTCTGTGCTGGGCTGCCGCCTTTTTTGTGGCAGGAGAGTGTGCGCTTGCCTCAAGTTTTGGCGCCGAGGATCAGGTTATTACCGACATGCTGGAGAAAGAGCAACTCCGGATTCCGATTTTTACCCTCGACACGGGGCGTCTTCCGCAGGAGAGCTATGACCTCATTGAGGCAACGCGAAAGCGCTACGGCATTGAAATTGAGGTGCTTGTGCCTGAAAGGGCTCCGCTTGAAGCATTGCTGACACGCTACGGGCCAAATCTCTTTTATGAGAGTGTTGAGTTGCGGCGGGAGTGCTGCCGTATACGAAAGGTTGAACCGCTTGCCGGGAAGCTTTCGACCCTCAAGGGGTGGATTTGCGGCCTGCGGCGGGAGCAGTCGGTCACCAGAACAGGAGTGGAGCTGGTGGAGTGGGATGGCTCATTTGGACTCATTAAAATTAATCCGCTGGCCGATATGACCGACGCTGAGGTCTGGGACTATATCCTCCAGCACGAGGTGCCCTGCAACGTCCTTCACGCCCAAGGCTACCCGAGCATTGGCTGCGCACCCTGCACCAGGGCCGTAAAGTCGGGAGAAGATATCCGGGCTGGTCGCTGGTGGTGGGAAATGCCGGAACACAAAGAGTGCGGGCTGCACCGTGAACAACACAAACCTTCTTGACAACAGAGCTTATGGACCATCTTGACAAACTTGAGGCACAGAGCGTCTACATTCTCCGCGAGGCCTATCGTGAATTTAAAAGCCTTTGTATGCTCTGGTCGATTGGCAAAGACAGCACCGTGATGCTCTGGCTTGCGCGGAAGGCTTTTTTCGGCCACGTACCCATTCCGCTGGTGCATATCGACACGCACTACAAGATTCCTGAAATGATTGCCTATCGCGACCGCTTTGCCCTTGAGTGGAACCTCAATATGATCTATGGTGAAAACAGTGAGGCGTTGGCCGACAAGCTTACCTTCCCGGATGGCACTACTGATCGCCTTACCTGCTGCAAATATCTTAAAAGTGAAGCGCTGAAACATACGCTTTCAGGTGAGTGGCCCCGTTACAGGATGGATCACGAGCAACGGCGCTATGTGGTTGATGAGGGACGGGAGCCCTATACCGGTGTGATTGTCGGCGTCAGGGCTGACGAAGAGGGGAGCCGTTCAAAAGAGCGCTATTTTTCACCCCGCGACAAGGATAATGTCTGGGATGTTGGCGACCAGCCTCCCGAGTTCTGGAACCAGTTCAAGACTGATTTTGCCCCCGGTACCCATGTACGCATTCATCCGCTGCTTGACTGGACCGAGCAGAACATCTGGGAATATATTGAGCGAGAAAAGATACCGGTGGTCTCGCTCTATTTCAATCAGGGCGAGGGGATTCGCTATCGTTCGCTTGGCTGTTATCCCTGTACCAATCCGGTACTGTCGGATGCGCGAACGGTGCCCGAAATCATTGATGAGCTGAAGAGTGGCAAGTTTTCAAACATTGCCGAACGCTCAGGGCGCGCTCAGGACAGTGAAGATGGCGGGCTGGAGACGCTCAGGCGCGACGGCTATATGTAATTGACAGTTGACAATTGAGAATGGACAATTGACAATGTGGCGGGTGACTCAATCTTTTTTTTGTAGAGCTATGAATGGACGTGCGCAGATGAATATTGTTATTGTTGGTCATGTCGATCATGGTAAAAGTACCGTGATTGGCCGACTTCTGGCCGATACAGGCTCCCTTCCCCAAGGGAAGCTTGAAGCGGTCAGAGAGAGTTGCCGGAGGAATTCCAAGCCCTTTGAGTATGCCTTTTTGCTTGATGCCCTCAAGGATGAGCAGGCGCAGGGGATTACCATTGATATGGCCCGCTGTTTTTTCAACACGGCGGCGCGTGACTACATCATCATTGATGCGCCTGGTCATATCGAGTTTTTGAAAAATATGATTACTGGTGCGTCGAGGGCGGAGTCAGCCCTTCTTGTGATTGATGCCGACGAGGGTATCAAGGAGAACTCAAAGCGGCATGGTCAGATGGTAGCAATGCTTGGCGTCAAGCAGGTGACGGTGCTGGCCAATAAAATGGATCTTGTGGGGTTCAGTGAGGCTGTTTTTGAAAAACTGAAGGCCGATTATACCGCATTTCTTGAAGCTATCAACGTGACGCCGGTCAGCTTTATTCCCATCAGTGCCCGTGAGGGCGACAACATCGCCTCCCATTCTGGGCGGATGGAGTGGTACAAGGGTGCTACGGTTCTGGAGCAGCTCGACCAGTTTGTCAGCGAGAAGGAGTTGCAGGAAAAGCCCTTTCGTTTTCCGGTTCAGGATATTTATAAGTTTACCCGCAGCAATGACGATCGGCGCATTGTTGCCGGAACCGTTGCCGCCGGAAGAGTGCAGGTGGGTGACGAGGTACTCTTTCTCCCTTCAAATAAAAAATCGGTCATCCAGTCGGTTGAGTCGTTCAATACGGACCCGAAACATGTTGCATCAGCGGGGGAATCAACAGGCTTTACCCTTGCCACGCAAATTTATGTGCGGCCCGGTGAGCTCATGGTCAAACCCGGTGAATCCCGGCCGGAAGTGGGCAGCCGCTTCAGGGTCAATATCTTCTGGGTTGGCCGGGCGCCGATGATCCGCAACAAGTCGTACAAGCTCAAGATCGGTTCGGCGCGGGCAACGGTCAAGCTGGCGGAGATATGCAGCACCCTCGACGCCTCCGATTTGACCAGCAGCCAAAGCAAACAGCAGATCGACTGCCGCGACGTTGCTGAGTGCATTCTCGAAACCTCCCGCCCGATCGCCTTCGACACCACAGCAGTGAGCGAGGCTACCGGAAGGTTTGTGATTGTCGACAATTTTGAAATTGCCGGTGGCGGTGTTGTGGTCGAAAATCTCTCAGTTGGTGAGACACTCTTGCAGCAGCACATTCGGGACAGGGAGAGCAACTGGGAGGCAGGGCTGGTTCGCACCGAGCAGAGGGCGATAGCCAATCGCCACAGGGCCAAGTTTATCGTCTTTACGGGAGCCCAGGGCAGCGGCAAACGGGTTGTGGCCAAAGCGCTTGAGCTGGGGCTCTTTCAAAATGGCATGAACGCCTACTATCTTGGTGTGGCCACTCTTGATCGCGGACTTGATGCCGATCTTGGCTCTCATGCCGACAGTGCAGGGGAGCGGTTGCGGAGAATGGGTGAGTTGGCCCGTATTTTGACCGATGCCGGGCTTATTTTTATCACCACTATTGATGATGCGGACGATTACGATATCGAGACCCTGAAGTTGCTCAACGAGCCCAACGACATTCTTGTTGTGAACATGGGTGAGAGCAGCTTTTCACGCTACCAGCCCGATCTTCAGTTGGCCGATGGTGGAGTGGTTGCCGATGCGGTGACTTTGGTTGCGGCTTTTCTTAAGGCAAAGGAGATCATTATCGACTACCAGATATGAGGGTTGAAAGGCAGAAACCTCTACTTCGCCTCCCGCGCACCCGGGAGGCTTTTTTTATCTCATTCAGATCTCATAATCGCTGGCAAAGACGCGGACACGGTTCAGCGAGACAAAGACTTTTTCACCTTTGGCAAGCTGAAGGTTCACGTAGAGTTCTCTTGGAATTTCGGCATCAATCGGGTGCTCAAACCCTTCGCACGCAAGGTTCAGGCCAATTTGGCCGCCCATGATGCGCACCTCCTGGATGGTTCCGGTAAGGTCGGTTTCAGCGCTGCGGATTTTGCTGATACCGATTTCATGAGGTCGCACAAAGGCCTGGCTGGCACTCTCTTCGGTATGTTTGAGTTCATCAGGAGCATCGACATGGTGAGTGCCGAGGCTCACCTTGCCCTCTTTGATGCGCCCGTGGAAGACGTTGACATTGCCAAGAAAGTTGTAGACAAAGGCGTTGACGGGGTGATCGTAGACCTCCTGGGGCGTTCCCTGCTGTTCAATCCGCCCCTTGTTGATGACCACAATCCGGTCGGCCAGTTCAAGCGCCTCCTCCTGATCGTGGGTGACAAAGATACTGGTGACATGGATTTCATCATGCAGCTTCCGGAGCCAGCGACGCAGCTCCTGCCGCACCTTGGCATCGAGGGCCGAAAAGGGCTCGTCGAGCAGCAGCACTTTGGGATTGACGGCCAATGCCCTTGCAAGTGCAACGCGCTGTCGCTGTCCACCCGACAGTTGTGAGGGGTAGCGTTTGATGGCCCAATCCATTTGTACCAGCTTCAGCAGGTGTTCCACCCTCTCCTGAATGGCACTGCGGGAGGGGCGCTCACGCATCGGAAGCACTTTGAGGCCGAAGGCAACATTCTCAAAAACCGTCAGACGGCGGAAGAGCGCATAGTGCTGAAACACAAAGCCGACATTTTTTTTTCGGGGCGGCAGGTTGGTGGTGTCTTTCTGTTCCAGAATGATTTTTCCTGCATCGGGTAGTTCCAGACCGGCAATGATGCGCAAGAGGGTGGTTTTGCCGCAGCCCGATGGCCCAAGCAGTGCAACAAGCTCCCCTGAAGCGACGTTGAGGCTGATGTTGTCGAGCGCCGTGTAGTCGGAAAATTTTTTGGTAATATTCTGAAGTTCGATACCCATGGCAGTTCCTAATGGTGAAAGCTGTTTTTCTGAAATTGTTTTTCCAGAGTCACTTTGACCCCTACCGTGAGGAGGGCCAGAAAGACAAGGATTGAGGCAACGGCAAATGATGCGGCAAAATTGTATTCGCTGTAGAGAATTTCCACATGCAGCGGGATGGTGTTTGTCTGCCCCCGGATGTGGCCTGACACTACCGAAACCGCTCCAAACTCTCCAATGGAGCGGGCGCTACAGAGGATCATGCCGTAGAGGAGCCCCCAGCGAATGTTGGGCAGGGTGATTTTGCCAAAAATCTGCCACCCCCTGGCGCCAAGGGTGAGAGCGGCCTCCTCCTCATCGCGTCCCTGCGCCTCCATCAGCGGAATCAGCTCCCGCGCAACAAAGGGGAAGGTGACAAAGAGGGTTGCAATAACAATGCCCGGGGTTGAAAAGATAATTTTAATCCCCTGCTCTCCGAGCCATGAGCCAAAAGGGGTACGACTGCCGACAAGCAAGACAAAAATGAGGCCCGCAATAACCGGAGAGACCGCAAAGGGCAGATCGAGCAGGGTTTTGAGCGTCGCTTTTCCCCGGAAGTTGAATTTGGTAATGGCCCAGGCGGCGGTGACGCCAAAAAATGCGTTCAGCGGCACAACAATGGCGACGGTTGTCAGCGTCAGTTTTACCGACTCAATTGCGTAGGGCTCACGGATGGCTTCGAGGTAGTACTCCCATCCTTTCGAGAATGCCTGCGCAAAGACCAGCCCAAGCGGCAGAAAGATAAAGCCAATAAAAAAGAGGAGTGTCAAGCCTATCAGCACTATTTGCACTGGCAGGGGGTCAGAGATCCTTTTTTTGACAATCAACGTGCTTTCCGGTGGTTGTGGTTTCAGCATAATGTGTGGTTAACGGTATTCTTTCTGTTGCCACTCCTGTACTGCGTTCAGCAGCAGAAGCATGGAAAAGGAGATAACGAGAAGCACCAGCGCGACGGCTGAGGCTCCGGCGTAGTCAAACTGGTCAAGTTTCGACATGATCATCAGCGGAGCAATCTCGGTTTTCATAGGCAGGTTGCCGGCAATGAAAATCACGGAGCCATACTCTCCGATACCACGCGCAAAGGCAAGGGTTGAGCCGGTGAGCAGGGCAGGAAAGAGATGGGGAAGCAGGATTTTGCGGAAAGTCTGCCAGCGAGTTGCGCCAAGGCACTGTGCCGCCTCCTCAATCTCCTGTTCCACCTCTTCGAGCACAGGCTGAATAGTGCGAACCACAAAGGGAAAACCGATAAAAATCAGCGCTACCACAATTCCTGTTGGCGTGTTGATAATTTCAATATTCCACTTTGTCAGGGTTTCGCCAAGCCAGCCAACAGGGGAGTAAAGGGTGGCGAAGCAGATACCCGCAACAGCGGTCGGTAAAGCAAAGGGGAGATCGACAAGGGCGTCAAGAAATTGTCTGCCCGGGAAGCGGTAGCGTACCAGTACCCATGCGGTAAGGAGCCCGACACCCCCATCAAAAAGGGCCGCAAAAAGCGCGGTAGAAAAACTCAGCCGGTAGGATGCAAGCACACGGGGAGCCGTTACGGCATGGATGAAGGGCTCCCACCCCATGGGAATGGTGTTGAAAAAGATCATGCTCAGCGGAACAATCACGATGGCCGAGAGGTAGAATACCGTGTAGCCCATTGAGAGGCCGAACCCCGGCAGAATGTTGCGTCTCTTTTTTTGAAACAATGTCATCAAGTTTTTTTGTTAATGCTCTCTACAGCAAAACCGGGAGTGAAGCGCTCATCTCCCGGTTTTCGCCGGGCAAGTTGCTCTTCAGGGAAGATAAATTTGATCAAAAACGCCACCATCGTTAAAGTGGGTTTTCTGGGCGGTGCGCCAGTTGCCAAACACTTCGTTCAGGGTAAAGAGCTTGATGTTGGGAAAGTTTGCCGCATACTTTTTCAGCGTTGCCGGATTGCGGGGGCGATAGGAGTTCTGTGCAATAATCTCCTGTGCCTGCGGAGTGTAGAGGAAGTTCAGATAGGCTTCGGCAACTTTGCGGGTACCATGTCTTGCCACGTTTTTATCGACGATGGCTACAGGCGGTTCTGCAAGGATGCTGACTGCCGGAGCGACAATTTCAAACTTGTCGGAGCCGAACTCCTTCAAAATCAGGTGAGCCTCATTTTCCCATGCAAGAAGGACGTCGCCAAGGCCGCGCTGTGCGAAGGTGAGTGTAGAACCACGGGCGCCGGTATCAAGCACCGGGACATTTTTGTACAATGCCTTGATAAATGTTTTTGCCTGCACGGCTGATCCGCTCTGCTTCTGTTTGTAGCCCCATGCTGCCAGATAGTTCCAGCGAGCACCGCCTGATGTTTTTGGGTTCGGGGTGATGACTGAAACGCCGGGTTTTACAATATCCTCCCATCCCTTGATTTTTTTTGGATTCCCTTTCCGAACCACAAAAACAATGGTGGAGGTGTAGGGGGTGCTGTTATTGGCCAGTCTGGTTTGCCAGTTTGCGGGCAGGAGCTTGCTGTCGGAGATAGCGTCGATATCGTAGGCAAGTGCGAGCGTCACCACATCAGCATCAAGACCCTCAATCACAGCCCGGGCCTGCTTGCCCGATCCGCCATGTGACTGGCTGATTTGCACCGTTTGACCGGTCTGCTTTTGCCAGTACTTGGCAAAGGCGGTATTTTCGCTCTGATAGAGTTCCCGGGTGGGATCGTAGGAGACGTTCAGAAGTGTTACCGTTGTTGCTTCGGCCACTGCTCCCGGAAGCCCTGATGCCACAATCAGCGACGCGGCAATGGTAATTTTTTTTATCCAGTCAAGATTCATGCTCTTCTCCTTTGTATTTGATTGTTCAGTGTTATTGTGCAAAAAATGGTAATAAAAAAGCCGGCTCCCCCATGGTGTCAGGAACCGGCAAAGGCAAAAATGCTCTCTGGTGTTACCTGCTACACTTATATTTCGTCATCTTTCTCTGACAGCAAGAGGTGCCGCTGCAGGGCCGATTATTGACAGTTAGCGTGTGCATTTTTTCTCCGTTTGGTTCACGATTGTTAATAAAGCGGAATGTTTTTGATGATTCCAAGCATCTACCATAAAGATACCGTAAAGAGGGTATGCTCGCCGGAGGGGTGGGTCGTGAGGAGGCTGGTCTATTGAAGCCATGCGTTAATCGCCTTGATTTTGTCAAGCTGGAGCGAATCGGGAGTGGAGAATCCTTTTTTAGCCTTCTAACGGTTTGTCTACGATTCTTACGACTTTCCCTATTATCCAAGACTTTTTTGAACGTAGTGCAGTGTGATAATAGCGGCAATGCGTTCAAGTGCTGGACTTTTTGCAGATGTGGATTCAGGTGCTCAACGGGTTTTGCGTGATTTGGAGTTAGCGCCATATATGGTTATAATTCAAAAAAATTGCGCTTTAGTCTCTGATCCTTCAAATTATTTAGACATTCCTCTCGTTGGTATTTTTTTTGGTATTGGTATCATTATAGGTGAAACGTTTATATAGGGTTCAGTAAAATTGATACAAATGCGCGGGTTTCAGAAATAGCAATACGAGGTGTACATGCCCAACTATTATGTGTTCATGGCTGATGTTATCGCGAGTCGAAGCAGAGAGCCCCAAGAACTCATGGAAGAATTTGAGAATCTTGTAAGCACCGCCAATACGCTCTTCTCTGAGGGAATACTGTCTCCTCTGACAATCACGCTTGGCGACGAGTTCCAGGGAGTCGTAAGCACTTTGCTTGATGCTGTGAGTGTTCTGGTTTGGTTGGAGGAGGCTCGGTTGAAAGGCGTTTTTGGCTCTCAACTTCGATATGTTATCCACTACGGCGAGATTACTACTCCGTTAAACCCTCAACTCGCTTATGGTATGCTCGGGCCTGGGCTTGCTGATGCTCGCGAGGAACTTGCGGATAAACGCCGGAGACGGTCTCGCTTTCGTATTGAACTTCCGGATCGTCGTTTGGCTTTGCAATTGAGTCAACTTCTTGACGTCATGTTTGCGCTGACTCGCGAATGGAAGTGCGAAGACGCCAGTTTGTTGTTCGACATGATGTTGCATCAAAACAACGAAGCCGTTGCTGTGGCGCACGGCAAAAACCGCAGTCAGGTCTGGAAACGACGCAGGAATTTGTATGTTGACGAGTATGTGTCGTTGAAAACTGTCGTGTTAGAGTTATCTGAAGAGGGGCCATGTTGAAATACCTATGGATGGCCATAGCCCTGGTGCTCGGTGAGCTGGTTGCGGGGCTTACGTTTCATTTTTTGAAGCAGTATCTTGGTTCCGAACAGAGTGGGCACCCAAATTGGGAGTCGGTTTTGAAGGGAATACTTGAACGCACGACTCTTCTCGTGGGGCTGTTGGCGGGTTTTCCGCATGTCTTGACAGCCTATGGCGCTCTGAAGATCAGCACCCGATTGAGTGAGGATCAAAAAAACCGTATATCGAACACGTACTTTCTTACCGGCAATCTACTCTCTATCCTATTCGCGATGGTTTATGCGTTGATCATCACCATGTTGGCGAAGTAGTTTGTCGGATGTCGAACAAACGAACAAAGCGGTGATCTTTTGCAGCACCTCTGGTTCACTCCAGCAAAGTGAATCTATTGTATACCCCTACCGGACAATTCTTTTTTCAGCAGTGTAACGGTTTGTCTAACAGGCCGCGTTATTGGTGTGCGAAAACGTGTTCGTCGCCGTATTGGATTCAGCGGGTATAGCATAAGGTTTGAACATGCCGCTTAATGATGACTCCCCCCGGATAGCTTTTTCCGTATCATCCCAAGAATATTCCGTATAAAATTTATGGGGATCTCTCCTGTAAATGCTTGTATCTCTTTTCTTTGATGTGAATAAATGATAAATATAGGGGCATGGCCCGTGACTGTAAATTTAGTACACCCCTTTACAGCCATTATTTTGTACATGAATTGAGCTGTCAGGCATTGACCGCAACAAATTTCATTTAATTTTTCGATCGAAGTAACCTCATGAGCATTTTCGCCCCAGGCGCAAGAGTTGTCATACGAGATGAGGAGTGGCTTGTTCGTCGTGTTGATACTTCCAGTGATGGTGGCTATTTACTGAGTTGTGATGGTGTCTCTGACTTGGTGCGTGGGCGTGCGGTTCAGTTTTTGACGAAGCTTGAGGAGGATATTCTTGTTCTTGACCCCGCAGAGACGGAGCTTGCTCTGGATACCAGCTCTCATTTTAACAGCACCTTCCTCTACATTGAGGCTCTGCGGCGCCGGAGCATTCCCAATGATCGGGGTATTCACCTTGGTCATCGCGGAGTTATGAATCTGGTGCCTTACCAACTCGATCCGGCATTGCAGGCGCTGAAACAGCCTCGCCAGCGCATTCTGATGGCCGACGCTGTTGGTTTGGGCAAAACACTTGAGGCAGGCATTTTAACCACGGAGCTGATTCAACGGGGGCGAGGTCAGCGCATTCTGGTCATTACGCTCAAGAGCATGTTGACCCAATTTCAAAAGGAGTTCTGGAGCCGTTTTTCAATACCATTGGTCCGGCTCGACTCTCTTGGCCTGCAACGGGTTCGCAATACTATCCCCAGTAACCACAATCCATTCAACTACTACGATCGTACAATCATCTCGATTGATACGCTCAAAAACAATCTGGAGTACCGGAACTATCTTGAAAATGCATGGTGGGATATCATCATCATTGACGAGTGCCACAATGTCGCCGCACGAGCTAACGAAGATGGCCTCTCAAGGCGTGCCCGGTTAGCGCGGATGCTTTCAGGTCGGTCAGATACCATGATCCTGTTGTCGGCAACACCGCACGACGGCTCTGCACGAAGTTTTGCCTCACTCATGAGTCTGCTCGACCCGACCGCTATCAGTGATCCGGATGACTACACCGCTTTGGATTTTCGGGATAAAGGGTTGGTCATACGGCGATTTAAAAAAGATATTCGCGATCAGGCCGGTTCCGACTTTCAGGAGCGCATCACGCAACAACTCAAGCAGCCTGCCAGCCCGGAGGAAGAGGATGCTTATCGAGCACTGCTTGAGATCCCTTTTACTCAGAAAGGTGAACATCGTTCAGGCAATCAGCAGGAGCTCCAGCGGGTTGGCCTTCAAAAAGCGATGTTTTCAAGCCCTTTTGCAGCCCTTGATTCAACCGAACGCCGGATCAGGTTATTGCAAGCAAAGTCTGAAATGACCCCGGATGAGAAGGGTGAGGTTGAGGCTCTTGCAACATTTGCTGCAACCTTGCGGCAGATAGATGCCACTCGCTTCAGCAAATTTCAGCGACTGGTAGAGCACCTCAAGAGCCCAGCGTTTAACTGGAAACCCTCAGACCCCTCAGACCGTCTGGTCATTTTTTCAGAACGGATAGAGACGCTCAACTGGCTGAAAGATGCTTTGCCAAAAGCCGTAGGGCTTCACGCTGCCCAATGTGAAATTTTGCATGGCGGTATGACCGATACCGAACAGCAGAATATTGTTGATCGTTTTGGCCGAAAAGATGATCCGGTTCGAGTACTCCTCTGTTCCGATGTGGCATCAGAAGGCCTCAACCTTCACTACTTTTGCTACAGACTGGTGCATTTTGATCTGCCATGGTCGCTCATGGTTTTCCAGCAACGCAATGGTCGTGTTGACCGGTACGGCCAGTCGCACCAGCCCTACATCATCTACCTCTTTACCGAAACAACGGTTCAACGAATAAAAGGTGATATGCGGATCCTTGAAATTCTTCAAATCAAAGATGAACAGGCCAACAAGAACCTCGGTGATCCGGCATCCTTTCTTAACGTCTACGATCCTGAAAAAGAGACAGAAAAAGTCATCAATATCATGGCATCGGGCATCACTCCGGAACGGTTTGAAGCTGATCTTGATGAGGCCCAGCGCTCCGGTGCGAGT
>CAIQGA010000027.1 GCA_903871235.1 uncultured Chlorobiaceae bacterium | reverse complement strand
CCAGTGCAGTCGGCCAAGGACAGCCCGCTTGATGCAATCTATGGGGATTCGGTCTAAAGTGGCTAAAAAATTCAAGGTAACGACAGACTCAAACCATAAGGAGCCGATTGCTCATAACCTTCTGGATCAGGTGTTTAAGGCTGATTTTATCAATGACGCCTGGACAAGTGACCTGACGTATGTGTGGACTGGCAGCGGCTGGCTCTATCTGACGGTCATTATGGATCTGTACAATCGTGAAATAATCGGTCATTCATTCAGCAAGCGAATGACGGCTGAAACAACGGTGAACCCTGCTCTGGATATGGCATTGATGCACCGGAGACCAGCTCCAGGAGTAGTTATTCATTCGGATCGAGGTATCCAGTATGCGAGTAAATCCTTCAGGAAGAAGCTGGCGAAACATGGCCTGATTCAGAGTATGAGCGGCAAAGGTAACTGCTATGATAACTCTGTTACGGAAAGCTTTTTCAAAACCCTTAAAACCGAATTGGTGTATTCTGAACACTATCGAACACGAGAAGAGGCCCGACACAGCCTGTTTGAATACATTGCAGTGTTTTACAACCGGAAACGGAAGCACTCAACCTTGGGGTATAAATCGCCTGTTGAGTTTTTACGTTATAAACAACAACCAAGAGCTATGGCTTCTTAGGGTGTCCATTTTATTGTTGCAAGTTCAACATGCTCTTGATACTTTTGTATCTACTGTAAAGCGTAAACCCGAACAGCTCTTTCAGTCAAAAGTTTTTTTTTGCAGCTCAACAAGTATCCGAACATTGACCTTGCCGTCATGGGATTTCCCTTGACTCTTGAAAACGAAGTTGTCTGAGATGGGTAAAGTGAATATTTGCCTGTTTTGCATGAAGGTCGGCCTCTGGCCGTTGAAGGGTACCCTTCTCTGTGCAATGATGGGCTTTTTTAATTGCTTCATGGTGATAAGGGTAATAAAAAGGCCAGTACGAATATGGGGGCGGCGTCAGTTGGCATTCATTTTAGGGCAGATGTTGCATAAATCGTATGATTTTACATCTTTTTTACTATCGAGTACGAGCAGAAAGTTTTGACAAAATCGCAGAAATACGAAGAATATTGGTATTGTTTGGTGAGGAATCGGAGATGAATATGGTTGTTAAACGGTATGCCTTAAAAAAATGTGTGGAAATGCAAAAATTTTATACATTAAAACCATGAACTCACCATCCGAAAAAATTGCCATTACCGTTAATACCTTATTGTATATCATCCAGAAGTCAGGTGGCATCTGTGATTTTCATAAGGTATTTAAAATTCTGTATTTCGCGGATCAGAAGCATCTGTCGAGGTATGGTTCTGCTATTACTGATGATACCTATATCGCCATGGCCAATGGCCCGGTACCGTCAATGGCTTACGATATTTTAAAATCGTTACGGGGCGAGGGTCTTTTTACTTCACAAAAAGACCAGTTTACTCCGTACTTTGAACTACAAGTCAATAAACACACCGTAAAGGCAAAAAAGAGCCCTGATCTTGATTATTTGTCCGAATCTGAGATGAGATGTATTGACGAATCCATCGAAGAGAATTACCATCTCAAGTTTTCAGATTTAACAGAGAAATCCCATGATAAGGCATGGCTAAAAGCGGTATCCAATAGTGAAATAGATCTCCTTGATGTTGCAACGTGTGGCGGTGCCGGGAATGACATGATTGAGTATATCAAAGAGAGTCGGGAGAACCGCTTAGCTTTATTTGAATGAGTTTAGGTGAATTTTTTCCGGAAGTCTTTAAGGCTGATTACGCCAGAAGAAATCTGGAAGTTGGGAGTGTTCTTAAACTCTACGTCAAGGATACAAAACCGCCAAAAGAAAAACGATTTATCATTGTAGGAAAGAATATTGATGGGCTATGCCTGGCAACTGTATACATCAATTCAGAGATCAATGAGAAGATCAATTACTCCCCTGAACTCAAAGAGCTCCATCTCTCTTTTCTGGCAGCAGGAAGAACATATCTTGATCATGACTCTTTTGTAGACTGTTCAGAATTTGTGATTAGAGAGCAAAAAGAAATAGAGCTCGCAATAAAAAACAGACCCGGGGTTGTGATTGGAAAGTTATGCGAGGTGGATTTGACTGCTGTGAAAAACAAACTCATCAACTCACCAAAAATCAAAGGAAAAGATAAAAAGAGGTTTGGGTTCTATCCGGAATAGTTGAATTAAAATTGCATGTAATCACACCCTGATTTAAAGATGTAGCGTCAATGGATTGGGCTTTTCCCGGTTGATAACAAGGCTCTGGACTGTTTCCGTGGCCTTTTTGTTTTCGCTTTATTTTCTCTGCGCCTGTTTTGCATGATGATTGGCTGTAGGGGAGGCGTCAGTTGGTCTGCGCGTCCGGTCGGGTGAATACCACGGCAGCAAATGTTTTTGTCAACGCTATTCCACAAGAAGGTCTGATATTATAACAAGTGAATGCTTAATCTGACAAATCAATGCCGTCGTTACCTATGCTGATGCTTGGAGACTCTGGCTTACGTAAACTGATTTGAGCCTCATAAGCCTTATATCTTTGCCATTACGACATTAAGAAGTGCGGACTGTTTGCTTGCTGTTGCAACAATCTGCTGTTCCAGTTGGTCACATAGGGCCATGAGTTGGTCGATTTTGGCAACGATACGGTGTTGTTCGGCGAGAGGGGGAAGAGCTAAAATATGGGTTGCAAGTAATTTATTTGAAAGCATTGGCTGGGCGCCACCCTGAATAAATTTTTCAAGAAAATGCTTCCTGCTGGCGTGCAAAAAACACAGGATGTATTGTCCATCAACGTGATTCTGACTAAATCCAATTATCGCTGCATTCTGAAAACAAAATCGTCCATCTGTGTCAACAACTGCCGCATCACCACAACCTGCACCACGATTAACAATCAATATGTCACCATATCCCTGTTTTGTTTTTTTATACAATTCAAAATATTCTTCCTCCGACACATAAAGTCCACTATTCCAATCGATTCTTCCGTTATAGATGTGTGTAGCAGATACGTATCGAACCCCTTGCGAAATCTTCTTCGGTGTATGGTGAAATCCATCACTTACCTTTTCACAAAATGATCCAAGTCTCACCCACTCCCACCCTTCGGGCAGTACATAAGGTTGTTCTTCTGATTTGATCTCGGGTAACGGCTTTTGCAGTTTGATCTTTCCTTCTTGCACCAATCTCCGTTTCTCGGCTTCGATCTCCTTCAGCAGTTCGCTGGCAGGTTGATCGTTCGGGTCTTGCGGCACCAGCTTGCCCATGACGCCAAGCTGGAGGATGGCTTTGCGCAGTTCGGTCACGTTCTGTTTTACGGAGTAGAGTTCTCCGAAGTGACGGTTGATGAAGTGCCAAGCATCGGTAAAGCTGTCGTTCCCCTGCGCTTCAAACAGCCGGTTCAGGGCAGAAATATGAACGGTCAGGCGTTTCGCTTCACGCTCGGCTCTCAGCTTTTCCAGTTCATCACAACGCGCCATGAGCTGGTCGATTCTTGCGACGATGCGTTGCTGTTCAGCGAGTGGTGGGAGAGGCAATGCTATTGATGCAAGTACTTTACCTGACATATTTGAGATTCCAACACCCTGCCGATAATTATTTATTTCACCAGTGGCATTCAGTTTTTCAAAAAAACGATAACCGTAGTACGGATCAATATCGCAATAGAACCGTGCGCGATGAACATGATTCTGAAAGCAAACTTCATTATCATAAAACCATACAGCCGCTCGGCCAGCTTCCCCGCCTTCACAAATTAACAGGTCTCCTTTTCGGGCAGTACACTTTTCTATCTCTTCATCTTTGATTGGCATCTGGCGGACATTATCCAACTCGAAATAACCCCAATAAAGATTTGATGTTGTTATGTAATCTCGATATTGGCCCTTGTTACGACTTTTATCAAGTGTTTTTCCTGAATTGTGTTGCGCAATGCTCCCAAATCTGACCCAAGCCCAACATTCAGGCAATTCATAAGGCCTCTCCTCAGGCTTGATCTCTGGCAGCAGTTTTTGCTCTCTGATCTTCCCAGCTTTCACCAATCGACGTTTCTCCGCCTCAATCTCCTTCAGCAGTTCACTCGCAGGCTGGTCACTGGGGTCTTGCGGTACAAGTTTGCCTTGCATGGCAAGCGTTAAAATCAGCTCCCGCAGTTTTTTGATCCCCTCCGGTGCGGCAAAGGCCGTATCGAAATATTTCTCAAGCAGCGCCCTGCTCTTCTCATTATCACTCATGACTCTCCTCGACTTCTCCCACAGTTTCTCCCACAGTCATCACCACAGTTCCTGTATCAATACGATTGGATTCCATGTGTTTCAGTTGCCTCCCAGTGCCTGCATGAGTTCCTGTTTCAGAGCAGCTTGTGCGGCTTCGAGTTTTCTCACAATTTCCTGGTACTCCTCCATCAGCTCTTCAGGGTCGCGGTGGTTCACCTCCACTTCATGAGGATTTTTGCAGTCGAGGTTGAAGTTGCGAGCGGCAATCTCCTCTGCCGTGATTTTCCATGCGTATGGGGTGGTTTTGCGTCCGTTGCGCTCCGCACCGCCCCACCATGCTTTTTCCAGGTCGAACTCTTCGATTGTCAGGGGTCGGGTTCGGGAGTAGGCTTTGTAGCCCTCCGGGTAGGGGTGTTCAAAGAACCAGACCTCTTTTGTCGGGCCGCCCTTTTCGAAAAAGAGGATGTTGGTTGAAATGCTGGTGTAGGGGCTGAAAACACCTTTCGGCAGACGGACAATGGTGTGCAGGCTGAACTCTTCGAGCAGTTCGCGCTTCAAGGTGGTTTTGACTCCTTCGCCAAAGAGAAAGCCATCAGGCAGCACCACAGCAGCTCGGCCTGTGTTGTGCTTGAGCCGGTGCATGATCATCGCCATGAAAAGATCGGCGGTTTCGCGGGTCTGGTACTTTTTGGGGAAGTTGTTCTCAATACCGTCCTCTTCCATACCTCCGAAAGGCGGATTGGTGACGATAATATCGACACGCTCTTTCGGGCCGTACTCTTTGAGCGGGCGGCTGAGGGTGTTGCCGTGCAGGATGTTGGTAGGCACGTCAATACCATGCAGCATCATGTTGGTTAAGGCGAGCATGTGCGGCAGAGGCTTCTTTTCCACTCCGTGAATGCTCTCCTGCAAAATTTTCAGGTCATCAGCATTTTTTACCTGCTCTTTGAGGTGTTCGATAGTGTTGGTGAGAAAACCTCCGGTGCCGTTGGCGGGATCGAGCACTGATTCGCCGAGTTGCGGGTCGAGCGTTTCGACCATAAACTGGGTGACCGCACGAGGAGTGTAGTATTCGCCAGCGTTTCCGGCAGATTGCAAGTCAGCAAGAATTTTTTCGTAGATGTCGTTGAAGAGGTGGCGATCACTCGAAGAGTTGAAATCGACCTCCTCTTCGATGGTGTTGATCACCTGCCGGAGCAGGGTGCCAGATTTCATGTAGTTGTAGGCATCCTCAAAGACCGAGCCAATCACCCTGCCATGTGGTGAGACCCCGGCAACGTAGGCGAGCCTTTTGAGTGAGGGAAAGAGGTCGATGTTGACAAAGTCGATCAGCTCTTCTCCGGTTATGCCTTCAGGATTTTTTGCCCAGTTCTGCCAGCGAAACCGGCTCTCAAGCGGGGTTTTATACTTTGGAGTGGTAAGCTGCCACTCTTCCTCACGATCGTTGAATATTTTCAGAAAGAGGAGCCAGACGATTTGGCTGATGCGCTGGGCATCGCCATCAACGCCGACATCCTTGCGCATGATGTCTTGTATGGTTTTGATCAGTGTTCCGATCGGCATGGTAGTTCTTTGTTATGCGCTGTAGAGCGCTTGTTCGAGTTCGTGCACGGCTTGCTGATAGCTCTCAAAGCCATTGAAAATACGAATGATCTCGACAGGTGTGCCGAAAAAGGTGAATGGAGCAATAGAGAGTATCTGCGGAGCTTCAATCTGCACAATGCCTTCGTCGGCATATTTGTCGAGAAGGGCTTCGAGCACCCGCCGCGCCTGATCGCCGTAGCGGGTAAAGTAGTTGCGCTTTTTAACCTGCTCCGCCCTCTCCCTGCGGGTCAGGGGCGGCTTGTCCCAGGCGATATGACAGATGAGGTCAAACGGGTCGAGGTCACGGCTGATCTCTTCGGAGAGTGCATCGAAAAAGACTCCTTCGCGGGCCAGCTCTTCAAGAATTACCTGCTTTTTCTCAGCATGATTCCATCGACGGAGAAACTCTTCAAGTGAAGCAAACTCCTTCGACAGTGCTTTTCGGGTGTACTCCCGGAGCGACTGGGTAATGAGTTTGCCATCGGCATCGAAATACTGCACCCGTTCGGCAATAACCTTCACTGCAACATTATCGACCACATAGCGGCGGACGCGAGGGCCATCTACACTATCGTCATCATCTCCCACATGCTGCCAGTCACGACCTTCATCATCACTCTCCGGATAGAGCAACTCCTTTTCGGATTGTTCATTTTCCGCAGTGTCCGGCGGAACCGGTGAGTCGTCAGGATGCTGCGGAGTGTAGATCTGTACGGGATCGCCATCAAAATCCGGATCGGCAAAAAGCTCGGTGGCTTTTTTGAAGTCCATGATGGTGAAATAGTATTTGTCGTACTCTTCGTTGATTCTGGTGCCGCGCCCGATTCTCTGCTTGAACTCCGTCATCGATAAAATGATCTGATCGAGTACGATGAGCTTGCAGGTCTGGGCATCAATACCGGTCGACATCAATTTGGAGGTTGTGGCAATGACCGGATAGCGGGATTCAGGAAAAATGAAGTTATCGAGTTCTGCCTTGCCCTCATCGCTGTCGCCGGTAATGCGGACAACATAGCGGGAATTCTGGGCAACCAGATCGCTGTTTTCGTTGACCAGTGCTTGTCGCATCCGCTCGGCATGATCGATGTTTTCGCAGAAGACGATGGTTTTGTCGAAGCGGTTGGTCTGGCGGAGAAAGTCGCTGATCTTTTTTGCAACAAGGATGGTGCGCTGCTCCAGAATCATGCTCTTGTCGAAATCCTTCTGGTTGTAGATGCGGTCTTCTATTGCATTGCCCAGCTTGTCCACCATCCCTTTATCAGGTCGCCAGCCCTCAAGATCCTTGTCAATATCAATACGAACCACCTTGTACGGGGCCAGAAAACCATCTTCAATACCTTTTCGGAGGGAGTAGGTGTAGATCGGTTTGCCGAAGTAGTCGCTGTTGGAAATCTCTTTGCTCTCCCTGGGCGTCGCCGTCATGCCGATCTGTGTGGCCGAGGAGAAGTATTCAAGAATCTGCCGCCAGGCTGAGTCCTCTGCGGCACTGCCCCGGTGGCACTCATCGACCACAATCAGATCAAAAAAATCAGGGGTGAACTGCCGGTAGATGTTCTGCTCCTCTTCGGTACCGGTGACGGCCTGATAGAGTGAGAGGTAGATCTCAAACGACTTGTTGATCTGCCGCTTTTTGATCTTGGTCATGGCCGGGCCAAAGGGCTTGAAGTCGTTGGTGATGGTCTGGTCAACCAGAATGTTGCGGTCGGCAAGAAAGAGGATTCGCTTTTTTGCCTTCGACTTCCAGAGACGCCAGATAATTTGAAAAGCGGTAAAGGTTTTACCGGTTCCGGTAGCCATGACCAGCAAAATGCGCTTCTGGCCCTGAGCAATTGCCTCAATGGTTTTGTTAATGGCCAGAAACTGATAGTAACGAGGGCTTTTGTTGCTCCCGTCGCTGTAGTAGTCCTGGGTAATCAAGCTCTCTTGCTTTCCGGTTATGCCCCGATGCAGAGACCAGCTTTCCCAGAGTGACTCGGCAGAGGGAAACTCATCCAGAGAGAGTTCGCGTTCCGTGATGCCGTCAGTGGCGATTTTGTTATGGAAAAGGAACCCGTCACCGTTGGAGCTGAAGACAAAGGGTACCTGAAGCATATCGGCATAACCAAGCGCCTGCTGCATGCCATCGCCGAGAGAGTGGCTGTTCTCTTTGGCCTCAATAACGGCAATGGGAATATTGGGTTTGTAGAAAAGTACATAATCGACACGCTTGTGCTGAGCACGGGTGTGCAGCTTGCCGCGAACAATTATGCGCCCCTTTGTCAGCGGAAACTCTTCGCGAACCTGGGTCACAATATCCCATCCAGACCGTTCAAGCGCAGGGGTGATGTATTTGGTGCAGATATCGCGTTCGGTAAGCTGTTTTTTGTTCATCATTCAGCGTCCCGGCTTTGGTTTTGTATGGAGAGTCTTGATCGTCTGCTTATAGGGAAGGTTTTTTTCAGCAAAGAAACGCCAACCGTCAGCTTCAAGCAGTTTGTTGATTGTATGCATTCCAAGGCGCGAACCCTCAACAAGAGTAGTCCCTCCTCCCATAAAAATGTCAGCTACTTTCAAGTTTTTGAAAGCACCACGTTTTTGATGGTTTGCGTAGTAGTCGTCCCAAACGAGCTTTGCTGCATGAGACAAATCTTCGGGGGCTTTTGTTGCAGCGGCAATAAGCATTGAACGGAAAACGCTCGACCGACGCCGTGCCCACCATTTCGACATCTGGTAGATGGGTTTACCGGCATTGCCTTCGATAATGGCAACCTGATTCACCGGCAAAATCGGAAAATCGACTTCAAGGCAGGTTTTGGGACGATTCGGGTCGTTGAAGTCAACGGTTTCAAGGGCAACAACCTTGCCGGCACCAACAGCTTTGGCAACTTCCTGAGCAAGCCACTCTTTTTTTGTTACCATCACGATACTCCCAAGGTGATTTTAAGTGCACTCTCGACCGTGGTCATGTTCGGACAGTAGCCTATTGTTTTATCTATTTCCCTCTCAAGAACAGTTGCGAGGTTATCGGTTACCACGACGGAATCAGAGATGAGGCCCATTGCCCGGCCCGCAGGGTCGTTCTTGCTGACCATTACTCTGGTCGGACCTGTTCGTTTAAGGTTTGAGCTTATCATGGCGACGATCTTTTGCGGCAGGCCGGTGTTCAGACCATCTCCCTGCACAACGAGGGCTGGACGTTTTTTATATGTCTTGAGATCGGTGTTGGGAAACCGGACAAGGATGACCTCACCTCGTTTATAGCTCATCATAGCCCTCCATGTCGGGAGAGTCCCAGTCTTCGGCAAAGCTTCGCAAGCGGAAGTAGGTTTCCAGTGCATCGGCTGCCGACCAGCCTAATGCGTCTATACTGTTTCGTACAGGATGGTATTGCTGCATCGTTGTGGCGTTCCCAGCCATATAGGTCGTACGGTCGAGAAAACCGGAGACCGGAACGGTGTATGTTTTCGCTTTCTGCTGGATCTGCTGCACAGCCGAACGCCAAGTGAAGGGTATGCTATTGATGTCTATGGTTGATGTCAGCATTTCAATACTCCGGTTCGAGGCGCTCAATGGCCTCGGTTGTGAGGATCTGCTCAAAGAAAAGCTGTTTGGAACAGGTATGCAGTTGATCAAGTTGATCGCGAATGCCCTGCCATGATGTTGCTTCCGGGACAGGAACGGTTTCTATGTCGATGACACTGCCGATCCTTATTCCTTCCGGTAAAGCGGCTTCGGCGGGTGTTGCGATTTGCACAATATGCATGCAGTTTTCAGCGCGCAGTTCAAGACGAATCTGCAGGGGTTGTGCCTGCGTGTCGAGGGTTCCGAGACCAATGCTCAGTTGAAGTGCCGAGAGGTTGGGGGCAGGTTCCATTTCGAGCAGGTCGATATAGCGTAAGGAGTGGCGCTGGGGCACAGGAATCAGACCGCTCTGGTCGAGAATATCAATAAGGGCAACGGTTTTTGCCTTGAATGCGTCCCAGCCAGCGTATGGCCTTCGGCAGTTGAGTGTTACGGTACGGTCGCCGACCTGGAAGAGAAATGGCAAGCCTGTTTCTTCCATCCGGTATTTTGCCACGTGGCGAAGGTTGGGGTCAATTTGAGCTACCTGAGGAGGAATATCGGCTGCGGGCAGACGATGGAGCTGCAGTTGCGGATGATCGTTCCTCAAGGCTGCATAGAGCATGCCGGGCAATAAATCGCCTATTTGCATATCACCCGTGGGTTCGAACTGTACCTGCCAGATTGCCTCTATGAGGGGCTCTTTTTTGAGTCGCTTTGGAATCCTGTCCATATATGCGGTGTCAGATTTTTGAAATTTCGATCCAGGGCGAGAGTACCTCAAGCAGCGATAGTCCACCATGAGCAAGGGTTGGGTATCCTCCCTGACTTCGCCATTTTCTGCGGCCAAGGGCGAGCAGGTGTTGGCCGTGCATGTTGTTGATGCTGAGTGCTACTGGCGGAATAGATGGCCCGCCGTCATTTACGCCAGCAGTGCTCCGCCCGCTGGCGAAGGTTTGCTTGAGAAATTGCGCTACGTCACCGTCGGCGTCGGAGAAATGGCCGGTGGCAGCGTAGCCGTGATCGGAGGTGATAACAAGCCTTCGACCGGTTGCAAGGCGTTCGACAAAGCACCAGAACTCTTTATCGGTCAGTTGCTCCTGGGCATCGTTGGCGAGGATTTCAAGGCCACGGCCCGCCCCGGCGCAGTCATGGACTTTGCTGTCGGGCCATTGATGCCAGAAAATCCAGTTCAGTGCGCTATCAATAAGTGACTGGCAGTCTTTCCATGGCATTCCGACACATTCGGTGCTGGCCGGCTGGAGTTTATGAGAGAATCCCCCACCGTTGTTTTGCAACTGACTGCGGGAATTGAAACCAAGCGCACGTGCAAATTCGTTGGTCTTGCCGGGTAGCTCAGAGGCGGTCGCGGCAACCTGATGCAGGGTGAAACCGTGTTCTTTTGCTCCCTGAAGAAGCCAGGGTAATTCACGAAGCGAGAGGCCATCGAGGATCAGCACCGCCTTGGCATGGTAGGGTTCTGTCCACCAACGCACCAGCCGATCTGAGGTTTTTTCAACGACATTACTGAAAATCTGCCACAGCTCCCAGCCGCTTGTGGCAAGGAAGTGGTCGAATGCGCCTATTTCACGGTCACGGTTTATAATTTCACCGGGCAACTGAACGGCATCAAGTGACCTGCTGGCAATTCCGAGGGTATGGGTCATGATAACGTGCCATGCCTCTTCTGGAGAGCCTTTAGTCAGGGTATGCAGGATGTCGGCATTGATTGCCATCAATTCTCCTCCTTTTCAAGCTGGAGTTCGAAGGTCATGCCGTCCGGGAGTTTTTTGAGGAGTTCTTTGAGCTGCGCACCGGTGGCTGCCGAGATTTTAATAGCGACTTCGGCTACCTGTGTGGCCGGGCCGATGCCCCAGCTTTCGAGCTTCCCAATAAGATTAAGCGATGAGGTCGGCGGATTGCTTAATGGAATACGCTGTCTGGCTGCACCAGATGAGGCGCCGGTACCAAAGATAGTGGATGGTTGTTGCCCTATGCCACCAGCCACCGGGTCGTTAAGGGTATTTGGCGGGTTTTGGGTTTGCGTCTCATCCCCGAAAAGAGTCCCGTCTCCTGATGATGCGGATTGCGCCTGAGCTGAGCCGGATGTGGAAGGCACTGCCGATGGCAACATGAGGTATACTTCATCAAGTTGACGACCGGTATAAGAGAGTTTAGGACGAAGGCGACGCCATGAGGTTTCGTCGTCTTCACCGGGATGGGTCTGGAGATATTCAAGGCCACGGAGGTTTATGGCGATTTTGCCTTGTGAACAGAGGCGAAGCATGCGCTCTTTCATGGCTGTTTCGCCAAGCCAGGGTATGCAGTCCTGCCCTGCCGGTCGCGGTTCCTGAAGTTCACGGAGAAGTTTGCCGACTGAATTGTTGCCTGCCGCTGCTTGAAGCACAAGGTTTTCGAAGTCTTCGGGGACGAAGAGATCGGCGACCATGGTTTCTTCAATACTTTCGGGTATCAGCGAACCTTGCTTTCTGAGCGTTTCGACGATGAAAATACACTGAGCGGGATCGGTAAAATTCCAGCGATGCAGGACGGAGAAGCGGTCGAAGCGTTTTTTAAGGTTGTCACGCAGTGTGGTTTCAAATTCTTTGTGGAGTTTTTTGTACTTTGGATTTTGGGCACTCCATTCAAGTGCTTTCATTTCTGCCCTGGCAAGAATGAGCAGGTCACGGTCCTGAAAGGCGTTGGTTGTTCCTGCACGCGGGATGAGAAATCGGACGGTGTTCCGTCGTTTCTGGAGATGGGTTTTAAGCCAGTGACCAAGCTGCCGGTCGATTTTTTCGGGTTCTTCCGGCAAGACAAGAATGGGCAGGCGTTCATCCCATCGTTCCGGATTTTCAGATTCGTCAAGTGAAGACCATGGGTCTGACTGCCAGGATTTCGGCAAAGCTATAACACGGAATGATTTGGCTACCTCCTCACTGCCACTGATGACATAGCGTAGTTGCCGGGCAAGCTGGGCCTGATCGGAACCGTCGGTGAAGAGGCGATCATTTCGTGCGCAGGCCATCAGTTTGGCTCGTGGATTTTCATCTTCACGAAATACCAGCCGGGCGCCTTCCTGATGGATGTTGAAGCTGTTTTCGACAATGGTTGCCAGTTCGACCTGGAAGGCATTGTCATCCATGGGCCGCGTGCGGGTAATATCGACCTGTAGTGTTGCTGGTTCTGCGCCTGCGAGGTTGCCGACAGCTATGGAGCGGAGCCACATTGCCCCGACTATTTCCTGAAGGTGCGGAGCGCGGAGGGCGTGGTCGCGGACGGCTTCGGTGACGGAAATAATGTTCTGCTGGGCTTTTTCGCGCAGGGTTCGATGATGTTCGTTGGAGACGGAGTCGAGCAAGGCGCCAATACCTGAGGCATCATCGTCAAGAGAGAAGTCGGCTGCGGTGAGTACTGAAGAGGTTTCGCCTCGACTTTTATAGAGGTTGGCGAGAATGCGAATCATGTCGCGGGTTTCCTGAGCGTCTGTGGCAATCAGTACCTGTTCTTCGAGCAAACGAAGCAGATGCGGAGCGAAGGGCCACGATTCTGAGAACTCCTCGCGCTTCCGGTCATGCTCGGCAGGGGGTATATCGAGAAGACGGAAATATTCAGAGACATGTGAGGCAAGCAGAAAAGCTATTGAGTCTGCTGAGATCTGCAGCCGGTTGTCGAACAGCCGATGCAGCAACATCCGGCGGCGATCCTGCTGGATTCGTTCGGGGTTGCCTCCGGCTTTGAAATCTATGGCAATAGGGTTCACCCGATGCACCTGCTGATAGGCGTCGCTTCCTCCGTTTCTTACCGATATGACGAGCACAAGCAGGTCAGGGCGCTCTTTGGCAATTTCGGAAAGTATCTGGATGAAGTTGAAGGCCCAGTTTTTCCAGGGGTATTGCTTGGTATTGGTAAGTCCGTCGAACCAGGTCTGGAATTCGTCGAGCAACAGCATGACGGGGGTATGCTGTAATAATTCGATGATGAGTTCGTCGGATGGGATATCTGTTTTGGCCGCTCCCATCCCCTCCCATTTTCCTTTGATGAAGGTGCCGTGAGGGTGCCGTTCCAAGAGGAGGTCCCAGAGGAATTTGTAGCGCTGGCGGTGCAGACTTTCGCCGATAACGAGCATTCCGTCGCGGAGGGCAATATTGCTAATACCCGGATCACCCAGTGTTGTAGCCCATGCATTGAGCCATGCGCTGGTTGAGGCCTTGTCGCAAACGGCGTGATAAAGGGCGGCCAAGAGATGCGATTTACCGAGACCTCTCTCACCGATCACCACCACGGGACGGCCTTGATCGGGGCCTATGGCTTCGATGCCTTTAAGCAGGTCATGCGTCGGATAGGTGATTTCGAGGAATTGCTTTGCCGCTATTTGAGTAGCTCCGGTGTTGGAGTCGTTCGAAAGCTCAATGGCGGTGCCCTTGAGGCGCCTGCCACGAAATTCTTCACGTAAAGTTAAACCAAGCATTCTTTGTTACCCTTTCCGTTGATATCCTGCCACTGTGAGGGATATGTATTCAATTTCTTTGCTCAGATTGAAACGCTATGATGCAATGACTAATCGCTCGTTTGCTTCTGAAAAACCGCTGATTTCATTCTGGATGGTCCATAATTTTTTGCCCAAAGCTGTCGGGCATTTTTTCAGCCGTTCCTCAACATGATCTTTTTTCCCTGAAGCAGTGCTTTGAGAATGAGATGGTGGGAAGGGATGTAATCCTGTTGTTATTTTAGTGTTAATATAACCTTTGCTTTTAAAAAGGGAGCACGTTGCTCGAAATATTTCTCTCTTTTGGTGCAATATAATTTGTTCCTCTGTGTAGGGGAGCGACTGTTTGTAGGTGTTTTTGTAGATGATGGCGCGGGGGGCGAAATGTTGTCAGGCTACCAGCAAGTTTTTTGCCGCTGCGGAGGGGCGGCAGCCGGCGGCGAGCGAAGCCGGGTAGACTGCTTTTCATGCAGCGGGGTGCTTGCTCGGCGGCGTTTTTACTACAGAATAGAGACGTGAACTTTTTTTCCCAGTGCTTCGGCAAGCGACGTGCGCAGAAAAAGCAAAAATGGCTGCTTCCTCAGCAGAAAAACGGTCGAAGCAAAAAAAGGACGGGTCTATCTTGACAACACTTTATCACGGAACAGGTGGCACACTTTCGCAGGAATACTTACTCTTGTTTTTAATCAACAGTTTAGGCCCTGGATTTAATCGAATACGATGTGACTCACGCTCTCTTTTTTTCAATGCCTCTACAATTCGATTAAGATCGTTACCATACCGTGCGGCATGCTCTTTTCGATAACGACGAACCTCTTCAACAATTGGATCATTAATCATCCTGCATTCCTCCCAACTCTTCAGGTGAACATAATTGCGGACATGCATACCCGGCAGATTCGATAAGCCGAGTAATGGCAGCCTTTTTTCAACATATACAGTCTGTTTCATCTAAAGCGATGCTTTTTGCTGATTTACTTCCCCTCATTAACTTCTTCTGGACCACAATCACTCAACAAACAAAGGTAAATAATAATAACCAAAGACTGAAAAAAAAGCCCGGAACACCCTGAACTAATACTGACATCAATCTCTTCACAAGAGGCCCGTATCGACAATGTTGGTACGGGCTTTTTTGTTTCCCCGTCATTTTGTTGTGCATGAGAAAACCTTACCCGGGAACGCCGAGCTCCAGTTCGGCATAGCAGAACAACATTGCAGCAGAAAATTGGACTTCGACGGAGCTGTTATGTTATAAACCGAGTTCGCTGTGTGATCCAAGCCGCACCAGTTCAAGAATGTCATCGTCTGTTTTGCGGTAGATCAAGATAAGGTCAGGCTTGATATGGCAATCGCGGCAACCAACCAACTTTCCGACAAGCGTATCAAGTTTTTTTCCGTGTACGCCTGATTTCTCCCTGCGGTAGTCGCGTTTAAAATGGCTCGATCCTTTAATCTTCCTCATTCAGCTCTTGTATTAAATCTTCGATAGAGTTATACGACTTTAGCCCTCCCTGACGGAGTTCTTCCATCGCCTCTATTGTCTTGGCATTCGGGATGAGCAGTTCAAATGGCAATGCTTTTTCAGCGGCAACCCGCATCAGCATAAGCCGCACAGCATCGGACAGGGTGAGCCCTATGGCGGCCAGCACGGCGGCGGCTTCAGTTTTGGTTTTTTCGTCGATTCGTGCTCTCACAACAGTGTTTGCAATCATCTCTTTTCCTTTTTTTAACTTTTTCGTTTTGTCGGTGTAGCTACAATGTAGCGGAGTAGCGGCGATATTTCAAGGATATTTTTAAATAACGCCGATTTTCCGACCCGCCAGAAACCTTCTGCACAGTTCGTATACTACAGTTCGGTCACGCGCAAAGGTGATTGGTATTGATTGTGTGTGATGAGGCGGCAAGAATTGTGGGAACAAAAAAAATCGTAACACCAGGTGAGCAAAAGGCTTTTGATTATTTGATACGTTGCCTTTGTCAACACCCTCAGCCGCCCGCTCAAAGACTACGGCCCGAAAGAGCGTGTCGATATTATTGTCACCAATCCGCCTTTCGGGGGTATGGAAGAGGACGGTATTGAGAACAACTTCCCCAAAAAGTATCAGACCCGCGAAACCGCCGATCTTTTCATGGCGATGATCATGCACCGGCTTCGCCACAATACAGGTCGTGCCGCCGTTGTGCTGCCTGATGGATTTCTTTTTGGCGAAGGCGTCAAAACCACCCTGAAGCGGGAATTGCTCGAAGAGTTCAATTTGCATACGACTGTGGTGAAAACTGTGGGAGAAACTGTGGGAGAAACTGTGGTGAAGATTGTGGTGAAGGAAAGTCATGAATGAACATTTCAGGAGCAGGGCACTGCTCGAACAGCATTTCGATATTGCCTTTGTTGCACCAGATGGCATCAAAAAACTGCGGGAGCTGATTTTAACCCTTGCCATGCAGGGTAAGCTGGTGCCGCAAGACCCCAGTGACCAGCCTGCAAGTGAACTGCTGAAGGAGATTGATGCGGAGAAACGGAGGCTGGTGAAAGCGGGGAAGATCAGGGAGCCAAAATCGTTGCCCAAGATCAAGCAAGAAGAAGTGCCATATGTATTACCGGGCCTTTCGGCTGCGAGAATGGCAGAAGTTCTTGGGTTGGGCGCAAATACCTACCGAAACTATGAGCAGGGTGAGGTTCCCAGCGAGTCGAATGCTCGCCTGCTCGCCCAAAATCCGGAAGAGTTTAAGATATGCTTTCATTGATTATTGTTGCTGTGCCGTACATACGATTGAAAAAAGGAGGAGAGTACAAAAACACATAAAAGAGTATGATTGCAAGACGTTGAACTTTATGGTGTGCAACTCTTGTTCATTTCTGACGTATGCACTGGCTTTTGCATTCCTCCACACCTTGCGGCACTTCCGCCTCCAAGGAGCCCGTGTTCGCGCTTATAATTTATTGTAATTTTTAACCCCAAAAGAGAAGAAATGCTATGAAAAAAAGTTTTTTTGCAGGATTGCTTGCCATGATGATGTTGTTGTTGGCCTTTGGCGTGAGAGCTGATGCCGCAGGGTGGGAAACTGATTTTGCACAGGCGTCAAAAACAGCTAAAAAGTCAGGCAAGTACATGCTGGTCGATTTTAGTGGCTCTGACTGGTGCGGCTGGTGCCAAAAACTTGAGGCTGAAGTGTTCAGTAAGCCGGAGTTCAAGCAATACGCCCAAAAGAATTTGATCTGTGTCTTGGTGGATTTTCCGCAGTCCAAGTATCAGAGCGATGATCAGAAAGCTAAGAACCAGCAGTTGTCGGTGCAGTATGCCATAGAGGGCTATCCAACGGTTCTCATTTTGTCGCCGAGTGGCCAACTTGTCGCGACAACAGGATATCAGGATGGTGGTGCCGCAAATTATGTGAAATATTTAAAACAGGTTATAGCAGCGTATAAGCGCAAATAGTCGGAGCGTTTTATGTCATCGTCAAGGCAAATCGAACGAGGTTCGAGCAATAATAAAGCGGGAACGTTGCCAAATATTTTACGCTGCAAAAATCAGACAGAAATGATACACGAGGTTAATATTCTTTGAAAAGTCACTTATTTTTGCGTAAAATCACGGAGGCTATGGCAAGCAGGGCTGTTTGAGCCCTCTTTTAATCACTTCATGGAAATCAGCAGAGAGTACACATACACACATGGAAGAGTACGATCAATTTGCAAAAGAATATGCGTCGGGTACAGAGGATCTGGAGCAGAAGACAAGGAACCATTTTTATTCCGAATTGCCTCAGTTGAAAGGGAAGCTTCTGCTTGATGTTGGATGCGGGTCAGGTCATGACGGGGCCTACTACGCTTCACGGGGGGCGGTTGTCTATGGTCTGGATGTTTCGGAGAAGGAGATTGCAATGGCTCAACAGAGAGCGTGTGGAGTCTTTGTTCATGCCTCTATGGAGAGTATTCCCTACGGAGCAGACATGTTCGATATTGTGACCAGCTTCTATGCAATCCAGCATACCGAAGAGGTGGCGCAATCAATTCTGGAGATGATTCGTGTAGCCAAACCGGGTGGCCTCATTGCCATTCTGGCCAAACACCCGTTTCGTAATCTGCTTGAAAGTTATGTCAACGATGGTGCTTCCGACTACTACGCCAAGCGAAAGGTTACCTCCTACATTTTTAACAAGTCGATAAAACTGATTGAAAATGGGCACACCATGATGGACTATCTGGCGCCATCGGTGTTGCGATCAGCGTCACTTGAGCTGTTTGAAGAACACACGGATTTTCCGGCAAGCGATCAGGTTATTTCAGGCTTGACCTATCCGACCTACATGATTTTGAAATATCGGAAGCTTGGGTGAGACGGCAGGGTAACTCATCTCTGTGGTCAGGAGATTTTCTGAAATATCTGAGCAAATGGGGTGCAGAGCACCTCAACGTTTCGTAAACACCATCACAAGGCCGGAGTTTTGCTCCCGGCTGAAGGGTGTTTTATCGAATCCGCCGTATGTGCCCTTCAGTGAGAAGCTTGCAGCTTCATGGCGTCGAAGGTAGCCGTCAGCAGTGAGGGGATAGAGTGTTGCCTGCTCATTGAAAATCATCCGGTTGTCAGCCATCAGCTCCACTTCAAAAACGGCCTGTTCGAGCGAAATATCGAGATAGCGACGGTGAAAGGAGAGTGAAGCATCGCCAACGGTTTTGACCGGAAAGCGGTATTGGGCGAACTGGAGCAGATAATCCCAGTTGACGGTTTGAAAAATCCAGCATCCTCCGGGTTCAAGAGCAGCATAAACCTGGCTGAGAAAGGCGGAAAAGCGGTCAGGCGAAAGATGGGCTACCACATTACCGATGGAATAGATCAGGCGGAACGATTGCTTCAGGGTGGCCAGATCAGCAATGTCCATTGCATGAAATGCTAACGCTGGGGAGATTGCTAAAGCCGCTGCAATCATCTCCGGGTCAAGATCAATGCCTGTCGGGCGAAAGCCCTCCTGCTGAAAGCGGCGGCAATAGTGACCTGGCCCGCATCCAGCATCGAGCACCGTGCACCCCGCAGGAGCGGCATGTTCACTCAGAAAGCGGTAGACCTCCTCACGGAAGGGGAAGATAGTCTCGTAGTAAAGAGCAAATTCAGAATACAATGACATGGGCTTTTTTTCATAACATAGGACTAATAGATGAAGATATCAAGTAATTACCTGGCATGAGTCTTGTGCTGTTTGCATTATTGCCTCTGAAATCGTACATTAACAATCGTTACCAAGTTTTTTAATTCCATTGTGCTGGTCATCAAGAAAGGCTGAGGGAATAGACCCGGTGAAGCCTTGACAACCGATTCTGCATCGAAATAGCAGAACACGGTGCCACATTCTACTTTTGCGCTCTCTTGCATCCGGTTTTTCCGGCCAGGATGAAGCAGAAGAATGATGAGTGAAAAAGAGCGAACATGTTTCTTTTTTCAAAACAGGTATGGCGCCTTTCGGCCCGTGCCCTGCCGAAAACGGAGTTTCATTTTTTTTACCTCTTCCATGCTCATCGGGGAAGGGGTTTTTTTATTTTATCTATCATTAATTTACCAAACGAGCTATTCATGAGTTTCCAGACAGATACCATTCATGCCGGTGTGGGCCCTGACAAGGCTTACGGCGCAATCATGACTCCGATTTACCAGAGTTCGACCTTTGTATTTGAGGATATCGGCAAACACAAGGGATTTGATTACACCCGGAGTGGCAACCCGACACGCAAGGCGCTCGAAGATAACCTCTGCGTTCTTGAAGGGTGCTCTTTTGCTGTTGCGGTAACGACCGGTATGGCGGCGATTACTTCGACTCTCAATATTTTTAAGTCCGGCGATGAGATTATCTGTACCGATGACTGCTATGGCGGCACCTCGCGGTTGATGAAGACGGTTGAGGAGCATTTTAATATCAAGGTGCATTTTGTCAATCTTCAGGAGGCGGCAAATCTTCTACCCTATGTGAATGAAAAGACGAAAGCGGTATGGGTCGAGACTCCCTCCAATCCGCTCTTGAATCTTGTTGATATTGCGGAGGTGGCTGCTCTTGCCAAAGAGAGGGGGCTGTTGACCATTGTCGATAACACCTTTCTTTCGCCTTATGGGCAGAAGCCCTTTGAGCTGGGAGCCGACATTGTGGTGCATTCGACCACCAAGTATTTGAACGGTCACTCCGATGTGGTTGGCGGGGCGGTGCTCTCCAACAGTGAGGATCTTGATGCCCGTCTGAAGTTTATCGTTAATGCGCTCGGTACCTGTGCCCAGCCGTTTGATTGCTGGCTGGTGCTTCGTGGTATCAAGACACTGGTGGTGCGCATGAGGGAACATGAGCGTAATGCGCAGGCTGTGGCGGAGTTTCTGGAGAAGCACAATAAGGTTAAGCGGGTTTTTTATCCCGGCCTTCCGGCCCATCCGCAGCATGAGCTGGCAAAAAAGCAGCAACTGAGTTTCGGTGGTATGGTCTCTTTTGAGCTTGATGGTACCATTGAGGATGTCAATCGGGTGCTGAAGGGGACAAAGCTCTTTGCCCTTGCTGAAAGCCTTGGCGGTGTTGAGTCGCTGATTGAGCATCCGGCAACCATGAGCCACGCATCGATGGATCATGAGCACCGCGAGGCGGCAGGGATTACCGATACGATTATCCGGCTTTCGGTCGGTATCGAGGATCGGGATGACCTGATTGCAGATTTGAAAAACGCGCTTGGATGAAGGTTACCGTTAAGGTCAGTGCAAGGGCCATTCGCCCTCGCTTGAAAATGACGCCGCATGACGGGCTTGTGGTGGTTGTTCCGGCAGGATTTGATAAAAAGCAGGTTCCGTCGCTTCTGCTTCGTCATGAGGTATGGATACGAAAGGTGGAAGCGGAGCTGGAGGCCCAGCGGCAGGAAGCTCTTGCTGTCAGTGAAGAGGGGCTGCCCCGCATGATAGCTTTTCCCCATTTTGCCCAGTCGTGGGAGGTGGAGTATATGCAGACGGCTATTGGGGAGGGTAAGATTAAGGAGCAACATCAAAACAGCCTGCTTGTTTCAGGTGATGTGGCCGACAGGGTGCTTTGCCAACGGTTGCTGCACTCCTGGCTGAAGCATCGGGCAAAGGTGACTCTTCTTCCCTCTCTTGAGCGGATGGCCGCAGCCCATCAGTTCGACTATGCTGAGGGTAAGGTTCGCCTGCAGCATTCGCGGTGGGGGAGCTGCACCTCTCGCCACACAATTACATTGAATACCAAACTACTTTTTTTACCGGAACACCTGCTCAGCCATATCATGCTGCATGAACTGTGCCACACGGTGCATCTGAACCATTCAGCTTCTTTTTGGGGTCTGGTTCAGCAGCATGATCCTCTCTGGCGAAGGAACAACAAGGAGATGAAAAGTGCCTGGAAGTATGTGCCGCAGTGGGTCTCTGCTCAACTGTAGCGTTGGTTTGCCATTTGCCGCAGCCCGGAAAAGAGGAGTGAGAGGAGCATCAGCAGTAAGCCCCAGAGCAGCGACACTCCGCCTCCTGTAACGGCTGCAAGGGCTCCCTCTATCAGGACTATCCGTAGAATTGCTGCCATCCATAGTGCCGTAGCCAGCAGCAGGTGAACGACCCTCACTGGTTTCAAAAAAGCGGGAATTGAGGTTGCGGCCAGAGCGGTCGCGGCGCTTATCCACCAGTCGGTATTGTACAGAAAGCTCATTGTCATGGTTCAAAAAGCTTCTAAAAGTTTTTTTGTAACGGAAAATAGGTGAAAAGGGTATGAAAGAAAAGCTGTCCGCACAGATCCTGCAAGTATGAACATGGGTTTTCGTTCAGTCGTGAATCTTTTTGTACCAGTTGTATAGGTAAATGCTATAATCTAAATGGAATCGTTATATTGCCCTGATCTGATTTTGTGGTACAGTTAGCGATTCATTCCGCCCGACAAAGCGCTTTTTACGGCTAACAACTCATAACATCCCCGCATTTTGCAGATATACCCGGCCCTCACCCTTTTTGCAACAGGGAGAGTGTAAGCTGTGGTGTTCCAGGGCGAGCGTGCTTGACGTGCCGCGCATTTCACGCATAGTCGTTTTATCTCATAACGAACAGTTCAACAATTATATACCCTATGGAATTTCAGTCACTCAACATCATTGAGCCAATTTTACAAGCATTGCAGGAAGAGGGTTATAGCACACCAACTCCCATTCAGGCAGAAGCGATACCGATTATTTTACAGGGCACCGATCTGCTCGGTTGTGCGCAGACGGGAACCGGCAAGACGGCTGCGTTTGCCATTCCTATTCTGCAACTCCTGAGTGAAAACAAGGTGTATGACAAGAAACGCAAAATCAGAAGCCTGATTGTCACCCCGACGCGCGAACTGGCTATTCAGATCGGCGAGAGTTTTAACGCTTACGGACGGCATACCGGGCTGACCAATACGGTGATTTTTGGTGGTGTCAACCAGAACCCGCAAACCTCCGCATTGATTCGTGGTGTTGACATCGTTATTGCCACACCGGGGCGGCTGCTTGATCTCCTGAACCAGGGATTTCTGAGTTTACGCCACGTCGAAATACTGGTACTTGATGAAGCCGACCGCATGCTCGACATGGGTTTTATTCATGATATCAGAAAATTATTGTCTGTGCTTCCGAAACAGAAGCAGTCACTCTTCTTTTCTGCCACCATGCCTGGTGAAATTGTCAAGCTTGCTGCTACCATTCTGCATAATCCTTCGAAGGTTTCGGTTACGCCGGTGTCGTCAACGGTAGAGATTATCAATCAGTCGATCTATTTTGTTGACAAAGGAAATAAAAACAGCTTGCTGGTCAATATTTTAGAGGATAAGAAGATCAAGACGGCGCTGGTTTTTACGCGCACAAAGCATGGGGCCGACAAGGTTGTGAAAGTACTCGAGAGGCACAGTATCAAGGCAGAGGCGATTCATGGCAACAAGGCACAAAATGCGCGTCAGCGGGCGTTGCTCAATTTCAAGGCACAGACGACGCGTGTTCTGGTGGCGACCGATATTGCCGCACGGGGTATTGACGTGGACGATTTGGAGTATGTGATCAATTTTGAAATGCCCAATATTGCCGAAACCTACGTTCACCGGATTGGGCGAACGGGCAGGGCTGGCGCAAAGGGAACGGCACTTTCGTTTTGTGATGCCGAGGAGAAGGAGTACCTGCGCGATATTGAAAAACTGATCGCTAAAAAAATCCCGGTTATCGACGATCACTCATTCCCGTTGATGGATCACAATCCGGTGAAGGCGCCAAAACAGCAGGGGAGAGGGAACTCCGGACACCCGGGACCGAAACCTCCGGCAAAGAGTGTGTCGAGAGGGTGGTCAGAAAAACCTCGTAACGGGCGATAATTATAGAGTGCTGTTTTCGGGGAACTCTTTTCGGGAGTTCCCCGGTGTCGGATGAAGAAACTGCCTCAGTTGTCGAAAAACTCTATTCTCAGTGTTTCATCGGCTTGTCCGGTCAGGTTGTAGCGCCCTTTTTTTACAATCGAAAGCCCTTTTCTGTCGGCTGCGGGTATGATACTCTGTTCAACGTTATCGGCATCTGTTTTCAGGCAGCTCTGGTTGAAAAAGAGGTTCACTACCGGCCCGTTGTTTTCGAATTGAAGCAGAAAGTCGTTGTCGTTGACAAAAACGAGATCATCATAGGCATAGCTTACTTCATGGCCAAGTTCTTCAAGAAGCTGTGCAACGGTTCCAAGGGGACGTAACGAGTGTTTCATGGTTTAATGTTCCTGTTTATAAAAGAGAGTTGTTGTCAAAATTTCAGCTCTTTTTTTGTTCGAAATTCTCAAAATCCTTTTATAATAAGGAAAATATCTGATTTTTGGTAAAAAAATAAGGTTTTCGTATTATTTTATATAACAAAGTAAGGCGAGACTATTGCGTTGTTGCAATGGCCAGGTTTTCTTTATGTGAAGGGTGAGCCCGCTGAAACCATCTCTCTGTGAGCGGATTATTTCGTTCACGTGCGTTTGAATGGCTGGCTTTTTTGTTGTCGTGAGGGTGTTGCCTCCCCCTTACCTGTAACTTTTTTTACGCGTGGCGAGATGCAGAGGCAAGGGTTTCATGTACGGCAAGAGAGAGCGATTTGAAGCGGAAGGGCTTCTGGATGAAACCGACCTTTTCATCCTTGAGACCGTGACTGGCTATGACGTCAGGAGTGTAGCCTGACATAAAGAGCGCCTTGAGATCCGGGATGGTCGGCAGCAGCTTTTTGTAGAGATCGCATCCGTTCATCTCCGGCAACACTACATCGCTCAGAAGGAGACCGATTTCATCCTTATGCTCTGCGGTAAGCTCAATGGCCTCGTTGGGCGTCGCGGCTGCAAGTACCGTGTAGCCCTCTTCCTCAAACATCTCTCTGCAGAGGAGCAGGATATCGGGCTCATCTTCAACAAGCAGAATTGTAGCCTTTAAACGGCTGATGGCGACCTCTGGTTGTGGCGTGCTCTCTGTAGATTCATCAACGCCTTCATAACAGGGGAGATAGACTTTAAAACAGCTTCCTTTTCGCAGTTTGCTCTCGCAATGGATATACCCGTTGTTTTGTGTGACAATGCTGTTTATAATCGAAAGCCCGAGACCGGTGCCTTTTTCAACTGCTTTTGTGGTAAAGAAGGGCTCAAAAATATGAGGAAGATCTTTTTTTGCAATACCGCTGCCGTTATCAGTGACGGAGAGTGTCACGTAGTCTCCGGGTTTCTTGCATGGATGTTCTGCGGTGCAATCAGCTTGATTGAGATGAATCAGGCTGGTTTCGATGGTGATACGACCATTTTTTTCTATTGCATCGCGTGCATTGATGCAGAGGTTTGCAAGAATCTGGTCGAGATGAACCGGGCTTATTTTTACCATTCTTTGTTCGCTCTCGGGGATCCAGGTGAGGGTGATATGTTTGCCGATCAGCTTTTGCAGCAGGGTAACCGTCCCCTCCACCATACTGTTCAGTGCAAGAATTTTCGGTGTCACGCTCTTATTTCGGTCAAAGGCAAGCAGTTGCTGGCTCAAATCAGCAGAGTGGGTTGCGGCATTGTGGATAGCCTCAAGGTCGGCATGGAGCGGCAGTTCAGGCACAACATCCTGGAGGGCCATTTCAGTATAGCCAAGAATGACACAGAGCATGTTGCTGAAGTCATGGGCTACACCTCCGGTAAGCTGGCCAATAATCTCCATTTTCTGCGACTGGATCAGCGCGTCAAGTGTCTTTTTTTCCCTTATTTTGATGAGCTTGCTATTGATGACCTCACGAACAATGTCGGCAAGCTCGCTTACCCATCGAATATCATCTTCATCATAGGGGAAATACTTGTTGCCCACTCCCATAACAGCCATTACACTCTTGCCTTTCATGATCGGAACAACCAGTGTACGGGTGAGGCCGGGATGCTCATCGGGTATGCTGCCCTGCTGCATGAGTGCTTTGTAATTGTTGTGAATCACTGCTTTTCGTTTCTGCAACACATCGGCCCATAGCGCTGATGTGTTCAGGTGCGGGTGAGCTCTTTTGTGCGGCTTTCTCCAACGGTTTTGTTTGCTGAAGTTGGTTGACCATATATCCAGCGTTGGTACAGCAAAATCATCCATGAACAGGTGGCAGAATCCAATCGAACTCTCCGTTAATTGCTCGGCTTCGTCGAGTGTTGCCCGGATCAGTTCAGCTACAGAATGGCTCTTCGCCATCTTGAAGAGGCGAGAGCGGAACGCTGTGATCGTTTCCAGTCGTTTGCGCTCAGTGATATCGTGAATAATGGAAAAGAGAATGGCCGCACCAGCAATTTCTATATTGCTGCTGAATACCTCAACATCGCGCACAGAGCCATCCTTCCTGCGGTGGCGAAATTCAAAATGCTCTTGTTTGGCCGATTTGCATCTCTCCATTCTCTTTTTAACCTCTTCAGGTGGCAGGATATTGATGTGCTCTATCTGCATCTGGCGGAGTTCCTCTGTTGACCAGCCGTAAAATTGTGCTGCTGCAAAATTGGCATCAACAATATTGCCACTCTCCGGATCAATGAGAAGCTGTATGGCATTATGCTTTTCAAACATCCTCCTGAATTGTTCTTCGCTCTTTTGGAGTTTTTGTTCCGCCTGCTTGCGTGCGGTGATATCTTCAAATACGGCGAAGAGCTCTCCTTGTATTGAACTGAAGGCTGAAATGTCATGCCAAACATCAAGGGGATCGATGTAGATTTCAAAGCGGTCAGCAATACCGCTCTCTGCAACCCTGGCAAATCGTTCAAGAAGTTCGGGAGTTGTTGTATGAAGAGTGGGAAGAACCTCGGAGGATTTCAGTCCGGCAAGATTTTTCAATCCAGTGAGTTTCGAAAAAGCGGGGTTGACCGCTTCGTGCATGAAATCAACCGCAACACCATTTTCGTAAAGTATCCGGCAGTAGGCACAGGCGTTCAGCATACCCTCAAACAGAGCAGAAAATCCCTTCTGGCCAGAAAAGAGCAACTTATCGTCACTCTCGCGATTGGCAATGCGAGTCTTCTCCGGTTTTACAACGGAGCGATCACAGCTACCCCCATTCCTGATGGAATTTTTGCGGTCTTTGTTGCTCTGCATGGTGTGTTTATTTACGTTGGCACCATTATGCAGTTAATTTATTTTTTATTGCTGAATAAAGCTAATTATTATTTTTATTGATAGTTGCAAAGTATTCGCTTTGTGCTTTTTTGTCGAAAGAGAGGCTTGCTGCCACTGAGCTTCCCGGTGCAAAGCCGTGGCCAGTGGTTATCATTTTTCATCAGTGAACGGTATATTTTTTACGCCGACGGGGCTCAGAGGCAAGGGTTTCACGCACAGCAAGGGAGAGTGATTTGAAGCGAAAGGGTTTTTGGATAAAACCGATTTTTTCATCAAGGAGACCGTGACTGGCAATGACGTCAGGGCTATAACCGGACATAAAGAGCGCCTTGAGATTAGAGATGTTTGGCAGCAGCTTTTTATAGAGATCGCATCCAGTCATCTCTGGCAACACCACATCGCTCAGGAGCAGGTTGATTTTCTCCTTGTGCTCTGCGGCAAGCTGGATGGCCTCATTGGGCGTTGCGGCTGCAATTACCGTATAGCCCTCTTCTTCAAACATCTCCCTGCAGAGGCGCAGGATATCAGGTTCATCTTCAACAAGGAGAATTGTCGCCGTGGACTGGCTGGCCGTCAGCTCCAACGGTGGCGCGCTCTCAGTCGATTCATCAATGCTTTTATACCTCGGCAGATAGACTTTGAAGCTGGTTCCTTTTTTCCGGTCGCTTTCGCATTCGATATACCCGTTGTTTTGTGTGACAAGGCTGTGGATGATTGAGAGCCCGAGGCCGGTGCCCTTTCCAGCCGCTTTTGTGGTGAAGAAGGGCTCGAAAATATGAGAAAGATCTTTTTTTGCAATACCGATGCCGTTATCAGTGACGGAAAGTATCACGTACTCTCCGGGCTTCATTATGTTATGGCCTGTGGAGCATTCAGTTTGATTGAAATGCCGGCGGCTTGTTTCGATGGTGATATGACCGTTTTTCTCTATTGCGTCGCGTGCATTGACACAGAGGTTTGCAAGAATCTGGTCGAGATGAACAGGGTCGATCCTTACCATTGCATTTTCGCTCTCGGGGAGCCAGGTGAGGGGGATATGTTTGCCGATCAGTTTTTGCAGCAGGGAAACCATCCCCTCCACCATGCTGTTGAGTGGAAGGATTTTTGGTGTCTCACTCTTGTTTCGGGCAAATGAAAGCAGTTTCTGACTCAGATCGGCTGAGCGCGTTGCCGCATTGTGGATGGCCTCAAGGTCAGCATGGAGTGGCAGTTCAGGCACAACCTCCTGAAGGGCCATTTCCGTATAGCCAAGAATGACACAGAGCATGTTGCTGAAATCGTGGGCTACTCCCCCGGTAAGCTGGCCCATAATAGCCATTTTCTGCGACTGGATAAGCGCTTCGAGTGTCTTTTTTTCCCGTAATCTGGCGAGCTTGCCATTGATGACATCACGGGCAATATAGGCAAGCGCGCTCACCCATCGGATATCATCTTCGTTATAGAGAAACAGCTTGTTGCCCACTCCCATGAGTGCTGTTACCCTCTTGCCTTTCATGACCGGCACAACCAGTGTTCGCGTGAAGCCAGTTTGCTCATAGCTTATGCCCTGCTGCTCCATAAATGCCTTGAAATCGTTGTGTATTACCGCTTTGTGTTCCAGCAGTGCATCGGCCCATAGACCTGATTTGTTCAGGAACGATTGATCACCCTTATAGCGTTTCATCCAGCCGCTTTTCCCGATGGATTTGGTTGACCATATCTCCAGCGAGGGCTGAGTTTTATCATCCATGAGCAGGTGGCAGAATCCAATTGAGCTCTCTGTCAGTCGTTCGGCTTCGTCGAGTGTTGCCCGGAGCAACTCTTCAACCGAGTGGTTCTTCGCCATCTTGAAGAGACGAAGTCGAAATGTGGTGATCGCTTCCTGCCGTTTGCGCTCGGTGATATCGTGAATAATAGCATAGAGAAGGGGCGCTCCTGCGCTCTCTATCATATTGCTGAAAACCTCCACATCACAAATTGAGCCGTCTTTGCGGCGGTGAGAGAATAAAAAATGGTTTTGCTCCGAAGAACGGATTTTTTCCAGATTCTTTTTTACCATTTTAGGCGAAAGTATACTGAGCTGCTCGATATTCATACGGCGAAGTTCCTCAACCGGCCAGCCGTAAAATTTTGCCGCCGCAGGATTGGCATCAATAATATTGCCCGTATCCAGCTCGATGACAAGTTGAATTGCGGCATGGCTCTCAAAGAGTTTCCTGAAATATTCCTCGCTCGATTTCAGCTTTTGTTCAGACTCTTTGCGTGCAGTGATATCTTCGAATACGGCGAAAAACTCTCCTTTTTTTGAACTAAAGGCTGAAATATTGTGCCAGGCCTTCACGGGCTCAATGTAGATTTCAAAGCGTTCAGCAATGCCACTTTCCGCAACTCTTGCAAATCGTTCCAGAAGCTCGGGAGTTGATTCATGAAGAGCAGGAAGAACTTCGGAGGCTCTTTGTCCATCAATATTTTTCAATCCCGTCTGTTCCAGGAAGGCAGGATTCACCGCTTCGTGAACGAAATCAACCGCTATGCCATCTTCGTAAATTATCCGGCAGTAGGCTGCGCCGGTCAACATACTTGAAAAGAGGTCACAATAGCACCTCCTCCTTGCGAAGAGCGGATCATGGTACTTTTTGTAATTGGCAGGACACAACTTCACAGCTTTTTTGACTGCGCTGTCATGGTTGTGGTCGCCATTTAAGCCGTTGCCACCGTTGTTGTTCTGCATTGTTGGGGGGATCGCTTTTTACCTGATAATTATTGGCAACTACGAAGATTTGTATATGAAATGTATACATTTTCATAATTAAAAAAAATCAGTCCGTAATTTTCACGACTTACAGATCTATCTGTTTTTGGTGACAGGCTTTGTTTCTCTCCAGAGCGTTTATCGGCTCCAGTTATGGGTAACCTCATAATCTGTAATCGGTTACCCTGTAGTGGCGAAATTCAGTTTTTTTCTCGCTGTACTGTCGGCACAAAGTTTTGCTGCCGGCCCATTTTTGGCAGACCGAGAATCTCTCTTGCGTGGTCGAGAGCGTCGTCAATGTTGCCGAAAATGTTCTCTTCACCCAATTCGTCGTACAATCCGTATTGCTGCAGGGCAAAGAGGGGCTGGGCATGAACGCCTGAGAGGATAAGCCGGGTCTCTGTTTTTTTGCAGTCTTTGAGCAGATCCCTCATCATGTTCAGCCCTGTGGCATCGATGGAGAGGACACTTCGCATTCTGATGATCCGGATTTTTGGTGCCTGTTCAACGATGTGCATTGCCTCCCTGAACTTGCTGGCCGCACCAAAGAAGAAGGGGCCGCCGATTTCAAAGACCTCGACACCATCAGGCACTTTGCGTGTCACAATCGTATTCGGGTCATCCTCTTCGTCGCGGTCTTTCAGCTCCTTTGTAATGACGCCGACATTGGAGAGCTGAGCCATACGCTGCATGAAGAGGATAACGGCGAGGAGCATCCCAATTTCAATGGCGAGGGTAAGATCAAACACAACGGTCAGGCCGAAGGTGGTCAGCAATACAATGACATCGCTACGCGGGCTTTTGAGAAGTTGCCGGAAGACGTGGATTTCGCTCATGTTCCAGGCAACAACAATGAGAATTGCTGCCAGTGCAGGCATCGGAATGAGCTTGGCCCATTTGCCGAAAAGCAGCATGATGAGCAGCAGCGTCAAGGCGTGAACTATCCCTGCGATAGGGGTTCTGCCGCCGTTTTTGACATTGGTCGCCGTTCTTGCGATTGCTCCGGTAACAGGAATGCCTCCGAAGAGGGGAGTGATGATATTTGCAGCTCCCTGGGCAATCAGCTCCATATTCGATTTGTGCCGACTGCCGATCATGCCGTCAGCGACCACCGCCGAGAGCAGCGCTTCGATTGCTCCAAGCAGGGCGATGGTGGTTGCCGGCATGATGAGATGCTGTATTGTCGCAAAATCAACCGTCGGGAAAGTCGGGGCTGGAATCATGGAGGGGATCTCTCCAAAACGGGATGCAATGGTTGCTACATCAAGGTGCAAGTATTGTACAAGTACGGTTGTGGCAATAATGGCGATGAGTGAACCGGGAATTTTTCGCGACACTTTTGGCCAGAAGAGGATAATCAGGAGGGCAAGGATGCCGATCATGAAGCTTTGAGGGCTGAATGTCGGCAGACTTTTGGCGTAGGATGCCCATTTACCGATAAAGTCGGCAGGCACGACGGCGATGTCGAGACCAAGAAAATCCTTGATCTGGCTGGAAAAAATAATGACAGCAATACCGCTGGTAAAGCCGACAATGACCGGATAGGGGATAAACTTGATGAGCGAGCCGAACTGGGCAAAGCCCATGATCATGAGGATAATGCCCGACATGATGGTTGCCACGACGAGGCCGTTAATGCCGTACTGCTGGACAATTCCGTAGAGGATTACAATAAAGGCTCCTGTCGGACCACCAATCTGAACCCGGCTTCCTCCAAGAAAAGAGACAAGGAACCCTCCGACAACGGCGGTAATAAGCCCCTTTTCAGGCGATACTCCGGAGGCTATGGCAAAAGCTATCGCCAGCGGCAGGGCAACAATGCCGACCATGATGCCGGCAATAACATCCTTCATGATCCTGTCCGGGGTAAGCTCTGGCAGGATTGAAAATAATTTTGGTTTGAACATGACAGTATTTTTGAAAAAAAATGAACAAGTAGCCCTTGGCAGGCTTGGGTTTCTATATAATCTTTTTGTATTATTTTATCAATGCTGAGCGTTTTTGAGTAAAGAAAAGCCGTTCTGCTGCTCTCAAAGCGCCATTGCGAGCGTGAGGCGATGAACTTGTCGAGGTGTCGGTCAACACATTATCCATTATAAATTGTCCATTGTAAATAATTCATTCTCATGAACCCATCCGAACCGCAACAGCAGCCGCTTTCCAATGAAGAGCTCGATATACTGGAGAGTTTTCTTGTCTCCGACTCAACTCCGGAGGATTGCCTTTTTTCTATTGAGATGGTTGATGGTTATATGACCGCGTTGGTTGTTGGTCCGGAGGTAATTCCGACTGAGAGATGGATTTCCTGTATATGGGATCAGGAGAACAATGAGGAACCCTCTTTTTCTTCGGTAGCGGAAAAAAAAATGATTCACAATCTTCTTGTTCGCCATTTTGAGACTATTGCGCAGCAATTTGAAGAAGATCCCGATGAATTTTTTCCGCTGTTTGAGCAATACGGCTATGCTGATGAGGAGGAGAAAAGACTCGCCGTTGAAAATTGGGCACTTGGATTTACTGTGGGGATGGAACTGGCACATGCTTCATGGAAACCTTTTCTGGAAGATGAAGAGCGTGCGCAGTTTGTGACACCGATGTTTCTTCTTGCAAAAATAACTGAAGATTTCGACGATTTGACGGAGGAAGATCTGGATAACATGACACTTTTGATGCCCGGATTTGTCACCAGAATATATGATTACTGGAAAGAGGCATAGGAGGCTGCAAATTTTATGAATAACAAAAAAAAGAGATAACCGTGATGACTACAACAAAAGAGAATCTGAAAGAGGCATTTGCCGGTGAGAGTCAGGCTAACCAGAAGTACCTTTCCTTTGCCAATGAGGCGGAGGGCAAGGGGTTTTGTAATATTGCAAAGTTGTTTCGCACAACAGCTCAGGCTGAGCGTATTCATGCAGCGGGCCATTTTGAGGCGCTCGGTGGAGTTGGCTCAACGGCTGAAAATCTTGAGGCCGCAATAGGGGGAGAAACCTTTGAGCATACTGAAATGTATCCGCCGATGGTTAAACAGGCTGAACTGGATGAGCATCCTGCAAAACGGATGTTTTCTTTTGCGCTTAGGGCTGAACGAGTTCATGCAGAACTTTATAAAAAAGCGCTTGAAGCGGTGCGTAATGGTCAGGATATTGAGGAAGCCGAGGTATGGCTCTGTCCGTTCTGCGGGCACATTGAGCTTGGCAACCCGCCTGAAAATTGCCCAATATGCGGTGCAAAGGCTTCGCGGTACGTACAGGTGTAGTAGCGGGGCATTCTTCCGGTTTTTCTCTCTGGTTTGAAGAACAGACAACAGCATATCGCAGCTTACTCTGCGATATGCTGTTTTGTTGAGAGCAAAAGTGTTGCTGCCAGAAGGTTAAGCGCTATTGTGATCTCTTTTGCAAGGCTAATTTCCATGACCGGGTTGTAGAGTATGGCCAGCATGGTGTATGCGAGAGGGAGCAGGAAAAGTTTACGCTGAAAATTTTGGTAAGCTCCCCAGGCAAAGGTGCCTGCGGCCACGATTTTCACCAGCTCGAAGAAATCGGCGGGTAGAGGCAGGGGTAGTGTTGCGAGCAAAAGAAGTGCTGCTGTGATGTAGACGGCTTGTACGGGCATAAGGGTGAAGAGGGTTGCCTGTTTTTTGAAAAAATTCCCGTTTTTAAAAAAAGCCGGGCGGACACTGTATCCTGCTTTGATTTTTGCATAGATAAAGATACAATAAGGGAATATATCTTTTGAAAGCCGCTTTTCTCCTGTTGAGGTACTCTCTCTATGCATGAATTTGATTTTCTCGGCCAACTGGTGCTGATAGGAGCATTGGCCGTCGTTATTATTCTTGTTTTCCAGCGCTTGAAGATTCCGCCTGTTATCGGGCTGATTTTTACGGGCATCCTTTTTGGCCCGTCAGGTATTGGCGCGGTCTATGATCAAAAAATGATTTCTACGCTTGCCGAGCTGGGCGTTGTCCTCCTGTTGTTTACGATTGGCCTTGAGTTTTCGCTCGATGACCTCAAAAAGCTGAAAAACATTGTGCTGGTTGGCGGTGTCGTCCAGCTTCTTCTGACCGGCCTTGCTATCACCTTTCTTTCCTACGGGTTTATGCTTGCCATAGGGCACGCCATTACCCTTTCGGCGGCCCTCTTTCTTGGATTTACCTTTTCGGTCAGCAGTACGGCAATATGCCTGAAAATTCTGGCTGACCGCGATGAGCTGACGTTGCAGCATGGCCGATTTGCTTTAGGGATTTTGATTTTTCAGGATATCGCGATTGTTCCCCTGATGATAGGCATCAATTTTTTAAATCCTGATGCTGCGCTTTCCTTTGCAATGGCAGGTAAAAAAATTGGTCTCATTGCGCTCTTTGCTACGGTCATTTTTTTCGGTTTCAGGCTGCTTATGCCGAAAATGGTTCGTCTTATTTCCTCTCTTCACGCCAGGGAGGTTCTGGTCATCGGGGCACTGGTGATCTGTTTCGGCGCGGCTTATCTGACTTCACTTGTTGGCTTGTCGCTTGCCCTTGGCTCATTTGCTGCGGGTATGGTAATTGCCAGTACTGACGAAAGTCATCAGATAAGCGTGACCATTGATCCCTTTCGTGAGGCGTTCAGCAGTATCTTTTTTATATCCGTCGGGCTTATGCTTGATGTCAAGATGATCAACCTGCCTCTTTTTGTCTCCATCGCCCTTGTCGTACTGCTGGTGAAAGGGCTGCTGGTTGCAGGGGTCTCTCTTGCGCTTGGCAACTCTCTCCGCGTCAGCATGATGGCCGGTATGGCGCTTGCACAGATCGGGGAGTTCTCTTTTGTGCTTGCAGAGAGCGGCTTGAAGAACAGTGTCATCAATCATGAGGTTTTTCAGGCCATGCTTGTCATCATCGTAGTCACCATGATTGTCACTCCGGCCATGATAGCCATTGCGCCGAAAATTGCCGACCAGGTAGTGCCTGCACTTGGCTTTATTCCTCTTGTCTCAAGGGACTCATCCTCCTCTGCCGTGCGACCGCCTGACAGTACCATTATCTGTGCTGGAGAGATTCATGCTGGAATTATCGGCTTTGGCATCAATGGCCAGAATGTGGCGGCAGTGCTTCGTGCTACCAATATTTCCTATTGCGTGCTTGAGATTGATCGGGAAACAGTCAAGGTTATGAGAAGAAGGGGGGAGCCGATTTATTATGGTGACTGTACAGAAAAAAAAGCATTGATTCGTGCAGGAATGGATCATGCCCGTGCGCTGGTTCTTGGTATTTCAGACGCTACGGCAATCCGAAAAAGTATTGCGGTGATTCGTGAAATCAATAAAAAAGCGTTCATTATCGTCAGGGCAAGAACGCTTGATGATGTCGCGGAGCTTTACCAGGCTGGCGCCGATGTGGTGGTTACCGAAAAATTTGAAACCTCCATCCAGATTTTTTCACAGCTCCTGAACCACTTTACAGTTGATCCGGAACTGATTCTTGAACAGCAGGAAATTATCAGGCGTGAATGCGAAAAGATTTTTCTCACTTCTCCAGTCGTATAAACTACCTCTTTCGAGAAGCCTCAGAGCGTTCAATACCCTTTTGTTATCGCTTAATTTTCTTGCTGCATGATAACGGAGCGAAGCTTTTGGCGGTACTTTTTTCAGGCCGGACATGGCCGTTTTGTCGGAATTCACCCCTGACGGCTCATTTTTTCTTCATTTATAGATTATATTGTGTCATATCTTCACTCATCATAAGCAGCTTCATCTTATGGCACAACAAGCGTCACTCCCGACAAGCAAATTTACCACTTACCGGCAGGAGCAACTCACTCTGCAGGCATCGCAGGACGTGGCTGCGGCTAAACGCGCAACCTACGAGCTTTCGTTAATGGAGAAGAGTTGCTTTATAGAGCTGAACGGTATTGTTCATCATTATCACGATTCCGGCCCCAGAGATGCCAAAGAGACGGTTGTGCTTATTCATGGCTGGGACTGCTGGTGGATGTGGTGGCATCATGTGGTCAACTATCTCAACAATAAAGGGGTACGGACTATCTCCTACGACATGCGTGGGCATGGATGGTCAGATAACGATCCCAAGAACCACTACCACATCGATTTTTTTGCGCATGACCTGCGTGAGTTGGTCAGCAAGCTTGGGCTTAAAGGGTTTCATATCGCTGCGTTTTCTTTCGGGCCGTTCGTTGCGCTCGATTATGCCCGTTCCAATCCCGGCCTTATTCGGTCGATGACCTTTTTCAATTTCGGCATGCTTCCGAACAATGCCGTTATCAAGGCCGTTTCATCGAGTATCATTCCCTTCGTTTTCAATAATATGTTACGGAAACTGACCTGGTGGTTTCCTGCATACGTTTATGCCCGGCTTGTGCTGGCCAAGAATCCGGTGCCGCATCATGATATTCTTATAGCGTTCAGGAGTCTCGGGCTTTGTGCACCGGATGCCATTGAACAGACAACTCTCCAGATAACCTCTTATGAGGTAACCGGCTCAGTGCCTGACATGGTCAGGGCGGTTGATGCCTCTCTTCTTTTTGTGGCGGGGGCGGGAGATGCGATCATGACCTGCAAGAATACCAAAAAACTGGTTGAGCTGACCGGCAAGGGGCGCTATGTTGAAATACCCAAATGCGGGCATCTGATAACGGTTGAATTGCCTGATACGGCCTCGGAGCTTATTATGGGCCATCTTGCAGCCGTTGCAGGCCATTGAAGTCAAGAGATCGCTTCGCGTACTGCCTTGGTGAATGATCTCATTTTTAAGCCGTCCTTGATACCGGCTTCGCTTTCGACTCCGCTTGCGGTATCGACGCCGTAGGGCTGGATGTGTCGGATGGCTTCGCCCACATTGGTGGCCGTTAGCCCTCCAGCCAGTATGGCATAACAGGAGTCGCCAAGCTCACGAAAGATACGTGCGGCAAGAGAGAGTGTGATGCTCTCTCCTGTTCCGCCCGCCATATCGGCCCGGTACGCATCAAAAAGAAACGCATTGATGCCGCTTTTTTTGGCAAACGCCAAAACCTCCTCCACCGCAAAATTTTCTTCAGGTCGAAAGACCTTGATTACTCTGGCTTCGGTGATTGATTGTGCATGCTCCGGAGTGTAGTGCTCGCTGTGCAGTTGCGCAGTCTGGAGTCTGCAAAAGCGGCAAATTGCATTGATCTCTTCGGGGGAGTGATCAACAAAGATGCCTGTCGACAGAACAAACGGCGGCAGTTTTTCAATAATTTCTCTCGTCCGCTCAGGAGTTATGTTTCGCCGACTCGCGCTGCTGAAATTGAAGCCAAGCGCATCAGCCCCGGCCCGGCAAGCTTCAAGGGCATCCTCCAACTGCGTTATGCCACAGATTTTGATTTTTGTCATTGTCAAATAGAATTCCGTTTTCGATGCCGAAAAATATACAGATAAATGTTCAAACCTCATCTTCGCCCCTGCCCGTAGGGGCCAGCCTTGTGCCTTCCCTTTTCTTGCAACAAGATTAAGGTAACCTCTTGTGATTTTATGTTAATATACGTACATTGCGGGCCGTATGATTGGGGCGTCGCCAAGTGGTAAGGCATCGGCCTTTGGAGCCGACATCCGCAGGTTCGAATCCTGCCGCCCCAGCAAACAAAAAAGGCAACCTTTTACAGAGGTTGCCTTTTTTGTTGTCAGTCATTTTTCAAGCCACAACAAAATTCAATAGCGGTAATGCTCTGGTTTGTAGGGCCCATCGAGTGGAACACCGATGTAGGCTGCCTGCTCGTCTGAAAGACGGGTAAGTCTTACACCGAGCTGTTCAAGGTGCAGTCTTGCAACCTCTTCATCAAGCTCTTTCGGCAGACGGTAGACGCCGACCTCATACTCTTTTGTCCAGAGTTCAATCTGGGCGAGCGTCTGGTTGGTGAAGGAGTTGCTCATCACGAACGAAGGGTGGCCGGTTGCGCAACCGAGATTGACAAGGCGTCCTTCTGCAAGCAGATAGATGCAGTTGCCGTTCTCAAAGGTATACTTGTCGACCTGTGGCTTGATGTTGAGCCTTTTTGCTCCTGCGCAGGCGTAGAGCTGCTCAACCTGGATTTCGTTGTCGAAGTGGCCGATGTTGCAGACGATGGCTTCGTCCTTCATCTGCTTCATGTGCTCAAGGGTGATGACATCCTTGTTGCCGGTTGTGGTTACAAAAATGTTTCCCTCTTTGACTGCTTCATCCATGGTAGAGACTTCGTAACCTTCCATTGCGGCCTGCAGCGCACAGATCGGGTCAATTTCTGTTACAATTACCCTGGCACCGTAAGCACGCATTGAGCGGGCTGACCCCTTGCCTACATCGCCATAACCGAGCACTACAACCACTTTACCGGCAACCATCACGTCGGTTGCCCGCTTGATGCCGTCAGCCAGTGATTCACGGCATCCATAGAGGTTGTCGAATTTGGACTTGGTGACCGAGTCGTTGACGTTGATGGCAGGGAAGAGCAGTTCGCCTTTTTCCATCATCTGGTAGAGGCGGTGAACACCGGTGGTGGTCTCTTCCGAAACACCCTTCATCTCTGCGGCAACCTTGTGCCAGCGCTGGTTGTCCTCTTCAAAGACCTCCCTGAACTGCTGGTAGAGTGCCTTTTCTTCCAGATTTCCCGGAGTTTTTTCGAGCAGTTCAGGATTGTTCTCGATCTTGTAACCGAGAATAATCATCAGGGTTGCATCACCGCCATCATCGACGATGAGGTTTGGCCCTTTTCCGCCTTCAAACTCAAGGATCTGGCGGGTACACCACCAGTACTCTTCGAGAGTTTCGCCCTTCCATGCAAAGACCGGGACACCGGTTACTGCGATGGCTGCAGCGGCATGATCCTGCGTTGAAAAGATGTTGCAGCTTGCCCAGCGAACCTCTGCTCCGAGCTCCACAAGGGTTTCGATCAGCACGGCCGTCTGAATGGTCATGTGCAGTGAACCTGAAATACGGGCGCCTTTAAGCGGGAATTTTCCTGCATATTTGCGCCTGGTAGCCATAAGGCCCGGCATCTCTTTTTCAGCGACCTCAATTTCCTTGCGTCCCCATTCTGCAAGGGAGAGATCCGCTACTTTATAATCAAGCACCTCTGAGACTGTTGTCATAGTGTCATCTAATTTTTATGTGTGTTGCGATTTTCTCAGGCAAGATTGAGGGCTTTTTTCAGCTCTGCAACCTCTTCAGTTTTTTCCCAAGGGAAGATATCACGACCGAAATGGCCGTATGCTGCGGTCTGCTGGTAGCTCCATCCCTGTGGTTTGTCGAGGCTGAAGCGTTTGATGATGGCTGCTGGACGAAGATCGAAGATCACTTCAGCTTTTTCCTGGATCTGGGCATCGTTGAGGCCATGTTTTGCCGTGTCGTGCGTGTTGATATAGATCGACACCGGACGTGCAACACCGATGGCGTACGAGACCTGCACGGTGCATTTGTCGGCCAAGCCTGCTGCGACAATGTTCTTTGCAACGTGACGTGCTGCGTATGCTGCACTGCGGTCAACCTTGGAAGGGTCTTTGCCGCTGAATGCACCACCGCCGTGGGGAGCTGCACCGCCGTAAGTATCAACAATGATCTTGCGTCCGGTCAGGCCGGTATCGCCGTGTGGTCCACCGATAACAAAGCGTCCGGTTGGGTTGATGTGAAACTTGGTATTTTCGTCAATCAGATTGGCGGGAATGACAACTTTGACGACATGCTCAATAATGTCATGCTTGATAACTTCCTGCCATGCAGCTTCGCTCACATCTTCCGGTTCTGGATCATGCTGGGTTGAAACAACAACAGCGTCAACACGGACGACTTTCTCATTTTCATATTCAAGGGTCACCTGGCTTTTTGCATCAGGACGGAGGTAGGTCATGATTTTGCCTTCTTTGCGGATTTCAGCAAGTTTCTTGACCAACTGCTGGGCAAACTGGATTGCGGCTGGCATCAGCTCGGGGGTTTCTGTGCATGCATAACCGAACATCATTCCCTGATCGCCGGCTCCTACACGGTCAAACTCGTCAGCAATCTCTTCTTTACGGTCAACACCACGGTTGATATCAGGTGACTGGCTGTGAAGCGCTGAAAGCACGCCGCATGAGTTGGCTTCAAACATGTATTCGCCCTTGGTGTAGCCAATTTCGCTGACAACCTTGCGAGCTATTTTCTGGATATCAACAATTCCTTTGGTCGTGACTTCGCCACCGACAATTACCTGGCCGGTTGTAACAAACGTTTCACAGGCAACGCGTGAGCTCGAGTCCTGGCGAAGAAAATCATCAAGTACGGCATCGGAAATCTGATCGGCAACCTTGTCCGGGTGTCCTTCTGAAACGGATTCTGAGGTAAAGAAATACCTTGTTTGTGACATGTTCTGATAAGGTTTTGGTTAAACGAATGAGAGCAACAACAAAAAAAAGTGAAAGCAAGAACAAAAAAAGCCAAACAATGGGAAGTTTTTTTTTCGTGAGATGATGTCACAAAGAGATGACCCGGGACACGGAAAAACTTCCGGCAAGCTCCCAGAAAAAAAACATTCAGGGAGCTTGCGACACCGTGTCCATAGGTAATGGGGATGCCGATGAAAAATAAAGTCAAAATGTAACCATTCGTTCTCTTCTATGCAAAAAATCTCTTGCTTACCTTACCCGTATTTCAGAGTAATCACCAATATTGATCTCCTGGGAGCTTCCGGTAATGAAGGCATTGTTCCCGACGATTGAATTATCGAGCATGATATTGCCGACCCGCGCCTCATTGCCGATAATGGAGTTTCTGATAATGGTGTTGGTAATAACAGCCTGCTCGCCTATGGTGGTATAGGGGCCGATGATGGCATTTTCAACAATAGCGCTATCGGCGATAAAGACCGGATCGTTGATGATGCAGCCGGGATAGACTTTTATGGATACGTTGTTTTTGAGAAGAATCTCATTGGTAGAGAGCAGTGTTTCGGGCTTGCCGCAGTCATACCAGCCGTTAACAGGGAATGTCGTGAATTTTTCGCCCCCTTCAATCATGAACTGCAGGGCATCGGTGAGCTGGTATTCGCCCTTTGTTTTGATTTTGTTGGCGATGAGGTAGTCGAGACTTGCAAAGAGCGAGCTGGCCTGCTGCAGAAAATAGAGGCCGACAATGGCAAGGTTGCTGATGGGAGTGTCGGGCTTTTCCACCAGCTTGAGAATCTCGTTTCCATCGGTTACGGCAACACCGAACCGCCTTGGGTCTTCAACCTCTTTGACGCCAAGGGTGGAGTGGCCGCTTTTCAGCACTGGCTGAAGATCAACATCAAAAATGGTGTCGCCGAGAATGATGAACAACGGTTCATCGTCGATAACGTAGGGCTTGCACATCCAGACAGCATGGGCAAGTCCGAGAATCTCGGTCTGGGTAACAAAGGTGAATTTGATGTTGTAATGCTTTACCAGCCACTCTTCAATCATGTTCCCCAGATAGCCGACAATGACGATGGCCTCGTCAATTCCGGCGTCGATAAGCTTGTCCATGATATGGCCGATAATGGGTTTTCCGGCCACGTTGAGCAACACCTTGGGATGAGAGAAGGTGTGTGGGCGTAAGCGGGTGCCGACACCGGCAACAGGAATAATTGCTTTCATCTTTTCTCAATGGTTTTGGTTGTAAAATCAGACACCCAATTCAGCGTCCTCTATGTTACAAAAAAGCATTATAAAATTAAATACACCAATTATCGGTAAGGAGCTGTTAAATAGAGAAATCAGTTGTATTTTAGGGTTTGGCAATGATTATTTTGCCCTTGTGGCGCGCAGTCTGCGGTTGCGGATAGCAGAAGAAGTACCAGGAACAATATAACAAGTGTGCTATGGCAGGGAGGTTTAAGGAGGTTTTCAGGCAGTCCGGGGTAATTCCGGTTCTCGACGATCGGCTGGTGCTTATTACCTCCCGAAAATCGGATCGGTGGATCATTCCCAAGGGATATGTTGAAAAAGGGCTCTCTCCAGCGGAATCAGCCGCGAAGGAGGCTTATGAGGAGGCTGGCCTGATTGGGGTTGTTCATCACAAAGCGGCGGGGAACTACCGGTACAGCAAGTTCGGGAAGCTCTTTTCGGTTCAGGTCTATCCGCTTTTCATCGAGACCATGCTTGATGAGTGGGATGAGATGCACGACCGTCAGCGAAAACTTGTGACGCCCTCCGAAGCTTTTGAGATGCTTCGTCATGAAGAGTTGAAGCAGATTGTTGCCGATTTTTTTATGAATAATATTTAAAAATCCTTGAAATATTTTTTTGTTATCAATGTTCTTGTGCTATATTGGGCCTTCCGTTAAAGAACGGGGTGTGGCGCAGTTGGTAGCGTGCCTGCTTTGGGAGCAGGAGGCCCCGAGTTCGAGTCTCGGCACCCCGACCAGGTAAAGGTTCTGACGATTGGAGCTGTGCCCGTAGCTCAATGGATAGAGCATCAGCCTTCTAAGCTGAGGGTTACTGGTTCGAGTCCAGTCGGGCGCACAAGGTAAAAGTCCGTATGTTTTTTTAGACGGTGATTGTAGCTCAGTTGGTTAGAGCGCCAGGTTGTGGCCCTGGAGGTCGGGGGTTCGAGCCCCCTCATTCACCCATCGTAAGGCCCCATCGACTAGTGGTTAGGTCATCACCCTTTCAAGGTGGTAGCACGGGTTCGAATCCCGTTGGGGTCACACTTCAAAGCTCTGTTCATTTCCTGTGCAGGGCTTTTTTTTTATTCATCCAAGCAGATTCCCTTCTCCTTATGAAACTATCTGTCAGTTGGCTCAAAGATTTTCTCCCCTCTTTTTCTTCCGATACGCTGTCGCTTGTTGAAAAACTCACCTTTCTCGGTTTTGAAGTGGAGGAGGTTCAAGAGCGCGCTCTCCCTGACGATCTTGTTGTTGTCGGGCGAATTGTTGAGGTTCTGGTGCATCCAAATGCTGAGCGGTTGACGATTTGCCGGGTTGATGTTGGTCGTGAAGAGCCCCTTCAGATTGTTTGCGGTGCGCCGAATGTTAAAGCGGGGATGGTTGTGCCTGTTGCAACTGAGAAAGCCAGGCTTACGGCCTCCGACGGTCAAACCTTTACCATCAAAGCTTCAAAAATACGCGGTGAGCGCTCTTTCGGCATGATTTGTGCCGCTGATGAGCTTGGGCTCTCTCTGGACCATTCCGGCGTCATGGAGCTTGATGCCTCCTGCAAGCTTGGCCTGCCTGTCGCCCGATACCTCGATGGCGATGTTGTCCTCGATATTGCCGTCACTCCAAACCGTCCCGATGTCCTCTCCCACCTTGGTGTTGCAAGGGAACTTGCGGGCGGCGAAGAGTTGCACTATCCCGCCCGGAGCGCTGTGCCTTTTGCAAAAACCGGCACACTGGTTGATGTCATGGATGCTGCCGGATGCCCCTCCTATACAGGTGTGGTCATACGGGGTGTAAAGGTGGCTGAATCTCCCGCGTGGCTACAGCGAAAGCTCGAAAGCATCGGGTTGAGGCCGAAGAATAACGTCGTCGATATCACCAATTATATTTTGCATGGGCTTGGTCAACCCCTTCACGCCTTCGATCTTGGCAAGCTTGCCGGTGGACGGGTCGTGGTCAGAAATGACCGTCAGGCCGAGTTTCTTGCCTTGAATACTGTTGTCTATGCGGTATCCCCCGGAATGACGGCAATTTGTGATGGTGATGGAGCCGTTGCCGCAATTGCCGGAATCATGGGTGGATTGCATTCAGCCGTCAGTGAAGCTACAACGGATATCCTGCTTGAATCAGCATACTTTAATCCTTCGGTTGTAAGAAGAACAGCAAAAAAATTAGCGCTCTCCTCCGACTCATCGTACCGTTTTGAGCGGGGTATAGACCCTCGCAATGTCAGGCGCTCGGCCGAGTGTGCCGTAGCCCTGATTCTGGAACTCGCAGGTGGACGTGTTGAAGAGGCTCAGGAGTATGGTTCTTCAGCGGAAAAGTTGTTTCAGGTTATTTTGCGGCCAGAGAGGGCCAATGCGCTGCTTGGCAGTTCGATAGCCGCCTCTGAAATGGTGGATATGCTCGAAGGGATTGGATTTTCTGCGGTAGAAACGGTTGGAGACTCTATTACCTTTGATGTCCCATCCTTCCGGGTTGATGTTACAGGCGAGATTGATCTTGTCGAGGAGATTGCCCGCCTTTACGGCTACGACAATATTCAGCCCTCAGCCCAGATGGCGACCATCTATCCGCAGTCACGTAACGTTCCGGAGTTTTTCCCCGATTTTCTCCGCTCGTTGATGGTTGGCTTGAATTTTCGCGAAATTCTCACCAATCCGCTCATGAAAAGAGAGGAGGCTGGATTGTTCAGCGAAGGGCTTGTTGGAGTGCTTAACCCGATCAGCGAAGGGCTTGAGGTGCTCCGTCCAGGGCTGATACCCGGATTTCTCAAGGTGATCAGCCATAATATCAGGCACGGGAGCAAGGATTTACGGCTTTTTGAAGTTGCAAGGGGATTTCGTATGCTCGCTGATGATGGTGAGCGCTCCGGGGAGTCGTTACTTGGTGCTTACAGGGAGCAGGAATCTCTTGTGATTGCCATGACGGGGAGCCGTTTTCCGAGAATATGGAATCAGTCGACAGAAAAGGTTGATTTTTACGATCTTGTGGGCGCCGTTGAGATGCTGTTGGAGAAGCTGAATTTGCTTGATAAATCAGCGGTGAATATTTATAATGAGGGCAGTGTCAGCATTGATGTGACGTTGACAGAAAAGGGAAAGAGTTGCTCGAACAGGCTCGGTGTTGTTCAGCAGCTTTGCTCAGACCTCTTGGGTAAATTTGATATTTGGCAGGATGTTTATATTGCGGAAATTGATGCAGCAGTGCTCGAAAGCTGTTTCAATCCAACCGTAACCTATGAGCCGCCGTCCAGATTTCCAGTTGTCCAGAGGGATATATCGCTTGTTCTGCCGCCGGATGTTTCGGTTCAGTCACTTGTTGAGCTTGTGCGCTCAAGTGACCCTTTTGTCAGGAGCGTCTCTGTTTTTGATCTTTTTGAGCGCCCCGAGGGGGATGGGGGAGAGCGTAGTGTAGCACTCTCTCTCGAAATTGCTGATTACAAGGGGACATTACAGGATGAAAGAATCAGCGATATTCTTTTGAAAGTCGGCAGCAATGCCGAGAGTAAGCTTGGTGCGGTAATTCGACAAGTCTGATTCTCTTTGTTCTATGCAAAATTCTGATGGGCAAAATAGTAAGGGTGAATTCAACATCCTTGAGACCAATATTGAACTCCTTGTTGCCCGGTTGCATGAATGCCGGAAAGAGAATGATGTGTTGCGATCTGAACTCTCAAGTCTGCAGAATATTCTGAGGAATTACAAGTTGCCCGGAACAGTCGGTTCAACCGCAGTAGATGCCGCAGGCACTCCCATAGGGGCGCTTGACTATGCGGAAAAAGTGCAGGTAAAACAGAAGCTGGTTCTGATTTTGCAGAAAATAGAGATGGAACTCAGAAACAATCAGACCTTGTAGTAGTACAATGGAAAAAATTGATGTCAATGTTTATGGTTACAGCTATCCCTTAAGGGTCGAGCGGCGGGATTTGACCGAAAAGGCGGCCCGTGATGTTGATGGGGCTATGCGGCTTTTTGCTGAACAGGCTCCGACATTTGAAGCGGTCAAACTGGCAGTCCTTGCCGCAATTTCCTTTGCTGAAAAGAAGGTTGAGCTTGAAGAGGAAATAGTGTTGTTGAAGCAGAATATGGCCCGAATGAATGTTTTTATTGGGCAAAATTTGCAATAAACCGTTACATTGACAGAGAAGAAATATCCGCACCAGTTGGTTGGGGTGATTGTAAGTAAAAGAACTAACATCAAAAAACAGGGAGTCGAACTCTTCTTTTTGATTGCAGGCCTTACTGAATATTCTGGCAGTTACTTGGCCAGCTCTTTTCAGGAACAGTGGAAGCATTGTTCCATTGGAAGCAAAAAATCTGAAGGAGACGCCCACCGTGTAACACGGGTTCTTGAATCTTACGCACTTCAGTCGTGGTGCGGTTTTTTTGTTTAAAACAGTGCCTCATCCTTGAGTATGAGTGCATGAAAATGGAGGTAGTTTAATGGGTATAGTTATAAACCTGTTTTTAATTGTTTTTGCGTCAGTTATTTTTTTTGCAGCGGGTTTTTTGGTTGGACGTTATTTTCTTGAACGGATCGGAACGACCAAGGTACTTGAAGCCGAAGAGCGTGCGGTGCAGATTGTACAGGAGGCTCAGAAAGAGGCCAATGAGTACAAAGAGCTCAAGGTCAGTGAAGTAAACCAGGAGTGGAAAAAGAAGCGCCGGGAGTTTGATCAGGAAGTTGTGATCAAAAACAACAAGTACACCCAGTTGCAGAAGCAGACACAGCAGAAGGAGGCTCAATTGAAAAAACAGAGCCAGGATGTAAAGGATATTGAACGGAAACTTCAGGATCAGCGCAAGGAGATTGAGCTGACCACGGAATCGGTTACCCTGCGTTCGCAGGAGCTTGAGCGGGTTATTGTTGAGCAGAACCAGCGCCTTGAGAGTATCAGCAATCTTCAGGCTGAAGAGGCACGCCAGATGCTGATTGACAATATGGTGGCGGAGGCCAAGAAGGAGGCGACTGAAACCATTCACCAGATTCATGAAGAGGCTGAGCAAAAAGCGGGACGCCTGGCGGAAAAAACGCTTTTGACCGCCATTCAGCGCATCTCTTTTGAGCAGGCTACCGAAAATGCCCTCTCCGTTGTTCACATTCAGAGCGATGAACTCAAGGGGCGTATTATTGGCCGCGAAGGTCGCAATATCAAGGCTTTTGAAAATGCAACCGGAGTCGATATCATTGTTGATGATACTCCAGAGGTGGTCATTCTCTCCTGTTTTGACCCCCTGCGCCGCGAGCTTGCCAAGCTGACACTTCAGAAACTTCTTGTTGACGGCATCATTCACCCCGTGGCGATTGAAAAAGCCTACGAAGATGCGAAAAAAGAGATTGACGATGTCATTATCAGTGCTGGTGAAGAGGCGCTCTCATCGTTGCAGATTTCGGATATGCCTGCCGAAATCGTCTCGCTTATCGGCAAGATGAAATATCACACGGTCTACGGTCAGAACCTTTTGCAGCACAGTCGTGAGGTTGCCATGCTCGCCGGTCTTATGGCTGCCGAGCTCAAACTCGATACACGGCTTGCCAAGCGTGCCGGTCTTTTGCACGATATCGGCCTTGTACTGCCCGAAAGTGACGAATCTCATGCAATCACCGGCATGAATTTTATCAAAAAGTTCAATGAATCTCCGGTGGTACTTAATGCCATTGCCGCCCATCATGGTGATGTCAACAAAGAGTCTCCACTGGCCGATCTTGTTGATGCAGCCAATACTATCTCACTTTCGCGGCCTGGTGCGCGTGGTGCTGTTACGGCTGATGGTAATGTGAAGCGTCTTGAGAGTCTTGAAGAGATCGCCAAAGGATTTCCTGGAGTTCTGAAAACCTACGCATTGCAGGCAGGAAGGGAGATCAGGGTCATTGTTGAGGGCGATAATGTCAGCGACTCACAGGCAGATGTGCTTGCCCACGATATCGCTCACAAAATCGAATCCGAAGCGCAATATCCCGGACAGATTAAAGTCTCGATTATCCGCGAAAAACGCTCGGTTGCCTACGCAAAATAAGTGGCTTTAAAAACGCCGGTCTGAAATGACAAAAGGGCTGCCTGAAGAGGTGGCCCTTTTGCATTGGTGCGGAGGGAAGAGCTAAATTTGCCCTTTGGTTGACGGAATTTCTGTGCCGGTTATGGCAACTGCCGTCTTCATGGCATAGGCAAACGCTTTGAAGAGAGCCTCTATCTTGTGGTGCGTATTTTCTCCCTCAAGTACTGAAAGGTGGATATTGGCCTTCAATGTTGTGGCAAGCGAGATAAAGAAATGCTCCACCATCTCCGTTGAAAAACCCTGAATGACCGGTCGGTTGAACTCTGCGTGGAAAACGCACCAGCTTCTCCCGCCAAGGTCAAGCGCACAGCGAGCCAGAGCCTCATCCATCGGTATGATTGCCCAGCCATAGCGCCCTATGCCCCGTTTATCGCCAAGAGCCTCCGCAATGGTGCTCCCGAGCACGAGAGCAATATCTTCAACCGTGTGATGATCATCCACTTCCAGGTCTCCCTGGCACTCGAGCGCAAGATCAAAACCGGAGTGTTTGCAAAAATTGGTCAGCATGTGATCAAGAAAAGCCACCCCCGAATTGACTGAACTTGCGCCTGTGCCGTCAAGCGTCACTGTTGCGGTGATGACGGTCTCTTTTGTAGCTCGGCTCGCCGTTGCGCTGCGTACCGCTTTTCTTGCTTCTTCTGGCATTATGTATAGGGTTTATCGGATGAATTTGTTACTATTTTGGCACTATGCAGCAAACTCCGTTTGGATAGTTTTTAAAAGTTGCTAAATTAAGGCCTTCTTAAAAGGAAGATACGATATTTGCAAATTTAATAAAGCGGTTGGAAATGCACGTTTTCATTGTCATTGTCGGTATACTTGCATCGATTCTGCTCATCGGGGTCATTTTGTTGCAGAGCCCCAAGAGCGGCAGTGGCCTGACTGGCGGTATTGCAAGTATGGGTACCGTTCAGACGCTTGGCGTCAGAAGAACTGGTGACTTTTTAAGCAAGATGACGGCAATTCTTGCAGCAACAGTGATGGTGATTTGTTTTATAGCCGAATTTACCCTTCCCGGCAGGGGAGTAAAGAGCGCTCCGGAAAGTATTTTACAGCGGGATATTCCAGCATTGCCTTCGGCTCCAGTTTCAGCTCCAGCAAACGCTGTGCCTTCTGCACCTCAGCTTCCTTTGCTGCCAGCAAAATAGATTTTTCTGCACCCGTGGCTCAATGGTAGAGCAATTGACTCTTAATCAATGGGTTGGAGGTTCGAGTCCTCCCGGGTGCACCATGTTAAATAAAGACTTACAGGTTTTGGCTTGTAGGTCTTTATTTTTTATACCTCTGGAGGGTGCTTTGAACCAATCGTTTGTTTTGATCAGCTCTGACCGCCATTCTGCTTATTTTCGCCCAAACTGTATCGTGGTGGTTGTCATTGTCAGGTAGTTTATATCCGCCTGGACGGCGCCTGTTGATCGGTCAAGGCACTATACATGGAACGTCGATGATGCAAAGATGCTCAAGGGCATCGGGTTCATTGTTTTGACCGGCCGCATGTCGTGCCTTTGGGCGAAGATGGGAATTGGCGAATCCGAACTTCGAGCTTTATGAATGTGATTTTCTCAGCGAAGCGGACATTTCCTATGGACTCATGGATTGCGATGGTAGCTTCCTGACTACCTTGCCGAAATCGTTCAATGCGGACCCGGCCTTTGACGTTGAGAGCAATGTACTGGGCAGTGTTCGCTTGTTTACCCATGCGGTCAAGTCTGAATTGAAGAAGATTATCTTAACGTGAACGGGCAACGTGCGAATCGCTGTTACTGGCCCGGTTGGCCATTTGACGTCACTGTCAGCGTGCTATGCACAGCCAGAGCAAAAAATCACGCCGGTTCGTTTCTCAAGGTTGGTTTTGAACAGGGATGGGTAAGATTCTTTCAATGGTTGATCAAACATCCCGATGCTGATTAGGGTATGCGGAGATACGATTAACCCTGTCTCTGTTTATTCAGTAATTAACTCTTCATAAAAAGTCGTTCCAATGCAACCAGTATTCGACAGCGATGTCATTGACTACATCTGCAGTATCAATTCTCAGGGGAGCGAACTGCTTCCGGATGTCCATTCGGACGACGAGATGTATCTGTTTTTCACCTCGCACCCCGATCATCGGAATACTCCACTGAAGTCGTATTTCATCAGTGGCGATGGCATGTTACAGAATCTCCGAGAAATGTTGAATTCGATCGGACGGTCGCTGGAAAGCACTGGCAGTTTTCTTGAGTTTGCGTGCGGGTATGGGCGATTTACGCGTCATTTGCTGAGATACCTGAACCCCCGCAGAGTTACCGTATCTGATGTGTACAGAGATGCTGTCGACTTCCAGAAGGCAACGTTCGGGGTCGATGGCTTCTACTCTGAATTTGATCCCGGTAAACTGGAAATTCCGAAAAAATATGATGTGATTTTTGTCGCATCGCTATTCAGCCATTTGCCGGAACAAACCTGGCGACCTTGGCTGAAAAAACTCTACAACTCGTTGGCCGAGAATGGGGTGTTGATCTTCAGTGTGCATGGAACGACCTGCATGGCGGACCCAAGCCAGATGCCTCGCTCTGGCTTCTATTACTTGAATATGAGCGAGAGCAGGTCGCACTCTTTCGAAGATTACGGAACTACCTATGTCACCAGTGATTTTGTGCGACAGGCCACCCTGGAAGAAACTGGTACGCCGGTTCTTCTGGAGATATCCAAAGGCTTGTGGAGCTATCAGGACGTCTATATTGTGAAGGAGGAAGCTAAATGAGCTTATTAGAGATTACTTCACAAGAGATGCTTGACCGGATTTCCGAACTTTGTACACAGCGGCCTGATGTCGAGACATTAAAGTACATCCTGGGCAACGAGGGGATTCTCGAGTGGGCTCACTCTGCGGGGGTCTCGACAGATCACAAACTGCGAGATATTGCACCCAATGTTCCGCCCTATGAAATGCGCAGTATCGTGGCTGCACCGTCCGAGTCAGTCTTTTTATGGAGTGGGATTAAGGATGCTCAGATGTGCGCAGCTCTCTTCGACAGCCATAACCTTAACAAGAGGGAAAGGCCTTCAAAAATTCTGGACTTCGGATGTGGGTGTGGCAGAACTGCCCGATTTCTTCAGTTGATGTCGCGATTTGATGTTTACGGTTCGGATATAAATCAAAAGTTGGTGTCTTGGTGTCAGAATAACCTAAAGACAGTTATCACATCCTCTAACGATCTGTTGCCTCCGCTGCAATACCGGGACGGTGAGTTTGATTTTATCTTTTCTCTGTCCATTTTCACTCATTTGCCAGAGGCATCAGTTTTTGCCTGGCTGGACGAATTGGCCAGAATTACGGTAGACAATGGTGTTGTCTTGCTGACGAGTCACGGATTCCCGGCGCTCGATATTATTTGTGGGTCCAAACAGCACCAACAAATGTTTCAGGTAACTGAGGACGATGCACGTGCACTCCTGAAGTTGTTTTCGTCAAAGCTGTTTATTTATCGCTCGCTCAGCGAAGATATCATCCGGGCTGCAAATGCTGGCGATGACTACGGAAACAGCTTTACCCATGAAAACTACATCCGGAGCCAATGGACCAGAAATGTGTTTGAGGTCGTGAAGTTCATTCCGGGCGGAATGCGCGGTTGGCAGGATGTAACGATATTGCGCAGGCGACCGAGAACTTGAGAAGTTGTCGCCTGAACTTGCTTTACATCCAGCTACTTTCATTGCCTTTCGCTGTCATTTCTCATATCTCCTTTTGATTGAAGATATGACTTCTCACCCTGTTTAACCCTGTTCACGAAAAAAGAACACGTTCAAACGTCATTGTCTCCTCATCGCAGGCAGGCAATCGAGTGCCTGTGATGCGGGAATTTGTTTTATATTGGCGTTTGCGGTATCAATAGCGGGATTCTCAGCCATCTGTTTTTTTTCGACAGGCCTGTACTCAGGTAAAGATAAACTGCCAGAGGAATTGAACTCTGCCATCGAGAGCCATCACAGCTAATAAAGGGGAGTCAAAGAGAGCTCTGTTTATGAAAATCATTGATCGTTATATTCTGAAAGCGCATATCGGGCCCTTTCTGTTTGCTTTTGTCACTATTATCTTTGTTCTGATCCTCCAGTTTTTTGCCACCTTTGCTGATCGCTTCATGGGCAAGGGGATCAGTATTCTTGCCATTGTTGAGCTTATTGCGCTGCAGTCGGCATGGATGGTAGGGCTTGCGGCTCCCATGGCTGTGCTCGTTGCCGTTGTCATGGCATTCGGCTCTCTGACGACTACCTCTGAAATGACCGTTTTCAGGGCTACCGGTATCTCTCTTTACCGCCTCATGATTCCTGTTTTGCTTATGGGTCTTCTGCTTTCATTTTGTGTCGAACGGTTTAATAATATTGTGCTTCCCAAGGCAAACTATTATGCAAAATCGATGATGGTCGACATTGCGCGTTCGAAACCGGCGTTCGGATTGACGGAAAACGCCTTTTCGACTCTTCTGGACGGCTACTCTATCTTTGTTCGCAAATCAGATGAAGACTCAAAAGAGCTGATGGGTATTGTGATCTATGATGCCACCCGGCATGGTTACAGCACTATGGTGACGGCTGAAAAGGGTACCATTGATTTTACCGCAGATTATCAGTATCTGGTCATGACGCTCTTCAATGGTGAAATTCATCAGGTAGGTCAACCGGATCATAAAAACTACCGCAACATGAGTTTCCGCAAGCACCGTTTTGTTTTTGAGTCGTCAGGGTTTGGTTTTTCACGCTCTGCAGAGAATCGAATGCGTTCAGGCGACACCGAGCTTTCAGCGCAAGAGCTGCTTGCCATTGGCGATGAGTTCCAAAAAAGAATTTCAGCATCAGAAAAACTCATCAACAGGCCGCTTGAAAAGGTCGAGGGACGGATTGCCGAAAGTGGCTTCAAAACTCCCGGAAAGCGCGTCAAATCATTAACTTCGCCAGGAAAAAGAGGAGCGTCAGCCGCAGCCTATGTGGATCGCCAGCTTCTTCAGCTTGACGGAGAGCTCAAAAGCATTGAAGCAAACCGGAACATGTACAACCGCTATATGGCAGCCTATCATAAAAAATATTCGCTATCACTTGCCTGTTTTGTTTTTGTTCTGATTGGCGCTCCTCTTGGCGTTCTTGCGAGACGGGGAGGCTTTGGCGTTGGAGCCGCGATCTCCCTTCTTTTTTTTGTACTCTACTGGATGATCATGATTTCTGGAGAAAAAATTGCTGAGCGAGGCATTCTTGACCCCATGATCTCAATATGGCTGGCCAATACCGTCATTGCAGCGATTGGTGTTGCTCTTATGGTTAAGCTGACTGGTTCTGTTTTCAATACCTCCAGGTAGCGACAGAAGGTGAAAAAGAGTTCAGACGCAGTTGTTCCCCTCTCGGTTCTCTTTATAGCCGCAGCAGAGTTCTTTTTTTACCCCCTTGTCATCAAGGCAAACAAAGGTAATATTTGTGCTGAAGGCCATAATCCGCTCACCAGTCTGAATACTTTTCTTGTAGACGCGCACGGTATACTCGATTGATGTGTGACCGATTTTACTTTTCTCAGTAACAAAACAGAGGATTGAACCGCCTCGAATGCTCTTTTTGAACTCCACCTTGTCCATACCAACCGTCACAAAGTTGCAGCCGGGATAATCCAGAGAGACCGTGATATAGCCGATTTCATCGATCCATTTCAAGAGGTTGCCACCGAAGAGAAAGCCGTAATGGTTGAGATGTTCGGGCAGGACAAGTTTGTAGGTTTCCATTTTTTCACAAGATGTGCAGGTTTGAGGCAAAGACTTCAGCAATTGAAAAGGTAAATCAGTGAACAACCATTAACAAAACCCTGCCTCAGAAAATTCACATGATTCCCTGTGGATATAAGGGGCTGTTTGCAACTGATTCGCAGACGATATGGAAGCCTTCTCAACAAGGGTACAACAGTCGTTCCAAAAAGCAGAACCGGAACTGGTCTGAGCAACCATGCAGCAACGCTTATAACGGCATGATCTGGAATGGCTACTCAGCAAACACCAGACAGACATATACCCAACTCCTTTCAGGGTATAGTAAGCTCTTCACAAGAATTGATGCCAACGTAAAACAGGGCGGGACGTTAATGAATCAGGTTTTTCTGACTCGGCATTACGGAGCGACTTGTTGTTAAACGCTTATAACACTTTTGGTTTAAAAATGCAGTTACTCGATTTTTTGGGCTTCATCTCTCCCGCTTACACCGACCGGTACGCTATGTTCAGCCCGTCAACATAGTTGGCGATGACGTTCTGGTCAGAGAGCTGATCGGGGGCAAAAATCTTTTCGGCTATAATGGTGCTGCCGATAAGGTTGAGTTTCAGTTGTGGCAGATAGAGCAGGTTTGCCATCAGTTCAGGACTGCCGCAGGTGAGAAAGAGGGCGATTTTTTTGCCCTGAAGGCAGCTTTTGAGGTTGCTTTGGAGCAGTGCGCCAAGCAGTTCTGATGCTACAAGCAGATAGTAAATGGGGGCCCCCATGATGACAACGTCAAACTCTTTGACGAAGCTGTAATCGCCGGTCGCTTTACATTTTGCTTTTTCAACATAAGCTCCTGTTTCAGCAAGTTTTTGCCCGATGGAGTCGATGAGCTGTTCGGTTGATCCGCCAGAGGTTTTGCTGTCGAAAAGGATGATGGCTTTCATGGGCGCAGCGGCAGTGTGTGTCATGAGAAAAAGGGATGGTTTCGGTTGAGCACAGAACTGAAATTGTCGGGAGAGTACTGAAGAAACAAGGTACAAAAAAAAGCGCCCTGTAAAGAGCGCCTTTTTTTATAATCATCGTTTTGAAGCGTGCTGTTTAGACAAACTTCGAGTAGATGTCGAGAAGATCGGTTACTCTGGTTGAGTATCCAAGCTCGTTGTCGTACCAGCCGACTACCTTGACGAGGTTGCCGGAGCTCATGGTGAGCAGCGAATCGAAGACACAAGAGTGCGCGTTGCCGACGATGTCCTGTGAAACAATTGGATCTTCACAGTATTCCATGAATCCCTTCATGGGGCCGTCTGCAGCAATTTTCATCGCAGCGTTGATCTCTGCCTTGGTTGCCGGTTTTTTGAGGATGGCGGTAACGTCGGTGACGGAACCATCTGGTACTGGAACTCTCATGGCGAAACCGTCAAGGCGGCCAATCAGTTCAGGAATAACTTCGCCAATAGCCTTTGCAGCTCCGGTGCTGGTAGGGATGATTGAGAGTGCGGCTGAACGGGCACGACGAAGGTCGGAGTGTGGAAGATCGAGGATGTTCTGGTCGTTGGTGTAGGCATGAACGGTGGTCATGAACCCTTTTTCGATGCCGAAATTGTCTTCGAGCACCTTCATCATTGGCGCAAGGCAGTTGGTGGTGCAGCTTGCGTTTGAGATAATCTCTTCCTGGCCGGTGATGGAGTTGCCATTGACACCGAGCACGATGGTGGCGTCAATTTTGTCTTTTGCCGGAGCCGAAATGATCACTTTTTTTGCACCTGCGGTGATGTGCTTTGATGCAGCTTCTCTTGAGGTGAAGAGTCCGGTTGACTCAACAACCAGATCGCATCCAAGCTCTTTCCATGGGAGTGTTGCGGGGTCACGCAGTGCGGTGATGGTGATAACCTTGCCGTTGACAACAAGATTGCTGCCGTCAACACTTACTTCACCCTGAAATTTCTTGTGAGTTGAATCATACTTGAGCAGGTGTGCAAGGGTCTTGGGGTCACACAAGTCGTTGATTGCAACAATTTCATAATTCGGGTTGTTCAATGCCTGGCGAAAAACCAGACGCCCGATGCGGCCAAATCCATTAATGCCGACTTTCACTTTTGCCATAATCTCGTTCCGGTATTGTACTTCGTTAGTATTAATTGCCTGAAAAACGGCCGCAGAAACTCTTTTTTTTGCGGCTAAAAACAAACTCTAAGATAAGATTTGAAACTGGAATTATTCAGGAAAATTTTTGAAAACTTTCTGTTAAAAGATTTTTCAGGTTGCCGAAACTTCCGTTGCTGAGCAGGACAACGACATCTCCTTCTGTCAGTAGTGGTTGAAGAAATTCCACAATATCGGCGGGATAGTTTGCTCTATCTTTTCCTGCAAGAAAGACGTTTTTTCCCTGTTGCTCCAGCTCATTTTTTAATTGTGTGGTATTGAGCGATTTTTCGGGCGCGTAGCGTTCAGGGCGGTGCACCTTTCCCATGACGACAATCGAGGCGGGATTGAAACACTCGGCCAGTTCCTGCTGGAAGATGTTCCGGGTAGTTGTGTTGGAGCGGGGCTCAAAACAGGTAACAATCCTTCGTCCGGCGTAGAGTTCTCCGAGAGCTTCGAGTGTTACGCGGATGGCGGTTGGATGGTGGGCAAAATCCTCAACAAGCGTGATGTTGCGAGAGTAGGTGCCGACAATCTCCATGCGCCGTTTCGGGCGTTTAAAAAGGGGCATGGCGCGTGTTATGGCCTCAAGGGGGAGGCCGCTGTGGGTTGCCGCAGCGATGGCCGCAAGCGCATTCATGATGTTGTGGTTGCCGAAGAGCGGCACGCGGAGGGTTCCCTGAACAGCGCCCTGATAGAGCAGCTCAAAGGTTGAGGCTTCGCTGTCGGCTGTTATGTTGCGGGCGCCCCACTCCGACTCGGTGGTCATGCCAAACCGTTCAACCTTGCAGAATGCTCGTGAAGCAATGTCGAGGGCAACCTTGTCGTCACCGTTTACCAGCAGTGTGCCATTTTCGGGAATAAGGTTGACGAAGAGTCGGAAGCTGCGCTTGATATCCTCAAGGGAGTCGAAAATATCGGCGTGGTCAAATTCAATATTGTTGATGATGGCAATGTCGGGGCGGTAGAGGAGGAACTTGCTCCGCTTGTCGAAAAAGGAGGTATCGTACTCATCACCCTCGGTGACAAAAAAGCCCTCCCCGCTGCGTCCCGAAGCGCGGCAGCCGATCGAAAAGTTTTCAGGAATGCCGCCAACCAGAAATCCCGGTTTGAGGCCGCCATGTTCAAGCAGCCAGGCAACCAGCGAGGTAGTGGTTGTTTTGCCGTGGGTGCCTGCCACCACAATGGAGGTGTTGTTGCCGATAAGGTGGCGCCGTACCAGATCTGGCATGGAGAGCAGCTCAAGATGATGGTTGAGGGCATATTCGAGTTCCGGATTTCCCCGGCTTATCGCATTGCCGACAACAACAAAATCCGGTGTGGCGCTCAGCAGGTTTGTTTCGGAAAAACCATTGAAGTAGCGGATGTTATGGTCGTCAAGATAGCTGCTCATGGGAGGGTAGAGCTGCGTATCAGAGCCGCTGATGGCATGGCCTGCATGAGAGAGGGCGACGGCAACTGACGCCATTGCGGTACCGCCGATACCGAGAAAGTAGAAGGAGCTCATCGTTGGCTGATTGTCAATTTCCAGATTACTGTGCTGCACAGGCAGTTTTCATAAGGGCTTATATACATAAAAAAACAGATAGGGTGCAACAGGAGAGCTCTTGTGCATTTCTGGAGTCTCTGAACCAATCGGTCAGTACCATGTTCAGCAAATACTTTTAAAGTGATGAAAAAAAATAGTATTTCAGGAAGATTTGGTGTAATGGTGTAAAAGAATGAAATGAATCCGTATTTTAGCGAAAAGGTCTTCCAAATTTTAATCATGAAACCAGTTATGCAGTTTATTGACCTGCTTTCGCAGAAAGAGCGGATACGCACAGCACTTCTTCATCGCATTGAAGGTATTTTGGATCGTGGTCAGTTTATCATGGGGCCGGAGGTAACGGAGCTCGAATCACGCCTGGCCTCCTATGTTGGTTCACGCCACTGCGTCTCCTGTTCTTCAGGCACCGATGCACTGCTTATGCCTCTCCTTGCCAAAGGCGTTGGCCCGGGGGATGCTGTGCTGACCACCCCCTTTACCTTTGTTGCAACCGCCGAGGTGATCAGCCTTGTGGGAGCAACTCCTGTTTTTGTTGATGTCTCTCCCGGTACATTCAATATGGACCCCGATCTTGTTGGCTTCGCTGTCGATGATGCCGTGCAGCGGGGGTTGAAACCCAAGGCACTTATTCCTGTCGATCTCTTCGGTCTTCCGGCAGAGTATGACCGTTTGCAGGCTGTTGCTGACGCTTACAGGCTCTGGGTTCTTGAGGATGCAGCCCAGAGTTTTGGAGGAAGTTTCAATGGGCGCAGGGCGGGCAGTTTTGGTCTTGTTGGAGCAACCTCCTTTTTCCCGGCCAAGCCACTCGGCTGTTATGGTGATGGGGGAGCGATTTTTACCGACGACGATGAACTCGATACCCTTCTACGCTCAATACGGGTGCATGGCAGCGGTGTCGACAAGTACAGCAATGACCGTATCGGCATCAACGGACGGCTTGATTCAATCCAGGCGGCTGTGCTGCTCGAAAAGCT
>CAIQGA010000026.1 GCA_903871235.1 uncultured Chlorobiaceae bacterium | reverse complement strand
TATCGCCGGGCAGGGTATCGCCAACCCGATTGCAGCCATCTGGAGCGCTGCCATGCTGCTGGATTTCCTGGGCGAGAAGTCGTCTGCGGAACTGATCATGCAAGCGATCAAAGCTGTTACCGGCGAGGGCAGAGTGCTGACCCGCGACCTGGGAGGCCATGCGACAACTCAAGCGGTCAGCGAAGAAATTGTTTCAAAAATAAAGCAGCAGGCCAACACAAATTAGACCGTCTGAATTACACATTTGTGGTATCTTATCAAAAATTCAGGGATTCCCAAAAAAGTAAAAGTTGAGTAAACTACGTGCATGTTTGAAAACCTTGATCTGAGCGGTATCCACGAAGAAAACGCACGCACCTTGGTGCAGATGTTACTCAATCAAATCGAGGAACTCTCCACGGATTTACGTCAAGCGCGTATGACGATTCAGCAATTGCGAGACGAGATCAACCTGCTAAAAGGTGAGCAGAGTAAACCGGACATCAAAGCCAACGCACCACAGCCTGATGCCAATACCGACCATTCATCCGAAAAAGAGCGGCGCAATCCAAGAATACGACACAAAAATAGTAAGAAAGCCAGCATCGTGATAGATCGCGAAGATATAGCGACGGTCAATAAAGAAGTTCTGCCTGCGGATGCGGTTTTCAAAGGGCACGTAGATGTGGTTATTCAAGATATATCGTTGCACACAGACAATGTTCTCTTTCACAAAGAGGTCTATTACTCACCATCGCAACATAAAACCTATTTGGCGGTTCTGCCAGCCGGATACGAAGGTCAATTTGGGCCAAGTCTTAAGGCACTGATACGGACGCTCTACTTTGGTAGTCAAGTAACAGAGCCAAAAATATTGGAATTTGTGGGACATATCGGTATTCAGATTTCGCCTGGGCAAATCTCCAACATGTTGATCAAAAATCAAGAAGGGTTTCATGCGGAAAGCAGTGCGGTTTTCGAAGCAGGCTTACGCAGCAGCCCCTACCAGCACATCGATGACACTTCCACCCGCGTAGACGGACAGAACCAAAACTGCCACATTGTATGCAACCCAGTCTACACCGCTTTTCGAACACAACCGCACAAAGATCGGCTGACGATCCTGGATGTGTTGCGTAATGGACGCCCACGCATCTTCCTGATGAATACTGAAGCCATGTCCTACCTGGAAGGCTTATCTCTGTCGAAAATTACGCGCCAGACCTTGCAAAGTTGGCAAGACGGATCCGTCTTGAATGAAATTGCCTTCATTGAACGTCTGAATGCTGATTTGCCGGATTTGCCCTATCAGCAGCGTAAAACCATTGTCGATGCAGCAGCAGTTGCTGCTTATCACGCGGAAACCGGTTTCCCGTCCATTGAGACTTTGATTTGTGATGACGCGCCTCAGTTTAACTGGTTGGCCAATTCTATGGGCTTATGTTGGATCCATGAAGGCCGACATTATAAGAAGCTAATGCCTGTTGTGGCCCTTCATAGAGAAATCTTGAATGACTTTCTCAAGCGCTTCTGGGAATTTTACGATCGATTGCTCGATTATCGTGAGCAACCCACTAAGGAAGCAGCCATCAAATTGGAAGCTGAATTTGGGCAGCTCTTTTCCACTCAGACCGGGTATAACGAATTGGATAAACGCATCGCGAAAACCCTGGCAAAGAAAGAAGCGCTATTGTTGATACTAAAGCACCCGGAATTACCATTGCACAACAACCCGGCAGAGTTAGGGGCACGCTTTAGAGTGAGAAAACGGGATATAAGTTTTGGCCCACGCACTGAAGACGGGAAAAATGCTTGGGATACATTCATGACATTGGCGGCAACCTGTAAAAAATTGGACATCAGTTTCTACGAATATATTCGCGACCGCATTACCAAGGCAGAGTCCATTCCGCCACTTGCCGAATTGATCCAAAAACGAGCCAAAGAACTCAATCTGGGCTGGTCATATTTGCCTGCCTGACCATGACTTATTGAGAAGATACATACCTCCATTATAAAACCGAAAACCAAAATCAACCCAACCAGGCATAACCCAATAACCAAAAAATGGTTCAATCTAATACAGG
>CAIQGA010000025.1 GCA_903871235.1 uncultured Chlorobiaceae bacterium | reverse complement strand
TAATTCATTAGGCACTACAAGACCGAAAACGAAAACACCCCCTTGATTTTATTGACTTTTCAGGCATTTTTGGCTAAGCCATGTGTGAACTCAGGAGGCCTCAAGAATGGTGATGATTGGGCAGCTTGCGGCAGGAGTTGCGCATGAAATCAACAACCCGCTCAATTTTATTACCCTCAATGCGCATACTATTCTGGAGGATTTTAACGATCTTCGTCAACTTGTGGATCATCATCGCCGGATCATCGAAAAAGGAGAGCATATTCCCGCTCTTGCCGAAACCGTGGCTCAACTCCGCGAAGAAGAGAAGGCCTGTGATATTGACGACCTTCTCAACAGTATCCCTAAAGCTCTTGAAAGATTACAGAACGGGATTGGGCGCATATCGACCATCACCAACAGTATGAGGAACTACTCGTTCAAGAACGAAAAAGAGCAGTTGAGCGGACAAGATCTTAACAAGGCAATCCTTGATGCCCTTGACATTGCGAAACATGAATGCAGCGAGATTGCTACTCTTATCTTACAGCTTGATGAGCTTCCACCGCTTTTGTGCAATCCGTCACAGATCAATCAGGTGATCCTCAACTTGATTATTAACGCGAGTCATGCAATCCAGTCACAAAACCGAACGTCTCCTGGCAAGATTGAGATTATCACATGGGCAAGCGATGAAAGTATTTTTTGTTCGGTTAGTGATGATGGCCCGGGAATCGCGAAAACGGTGATCAACCGGGTCTTTGAACCCTTTTTTACGACCAAGGATCCGGGGAAAGGAACCGGGCTTGGTTTAAGTATCAGCTATGACATCATTGTGAACAAGCATAAGGGAAGTTTTTCTGCGACTAACTTGGCGGAAGGTGGTACAACGTTTACGTTTTCGCTGCCATTACAAATAGCTCCACAACTGCTGTTGCAACCTGAAGCGGGCTAAAGCTGGCTTGCGGGCAGCAGGATGCGGACGGGTAACGGCGCCCTCTTGCTGGCGTTTGCTAAAGGGTTGGAAATGCTTTATAATTCGGGTTGTAGTTAAAACGGTGCAATTACGCCTGATTTTCAACGAGATAACAGGGATATCAAACAGTCATATTCCATTTTGACTCCTCCTATGGCAAATAAGCAGCACAGCAGCACAGCAGCACAGCAGCACAGCAGCACAGCAGCAAGTGAGCGCAGATCTGAAGATACTGCGCTCACTTGCTGAAGAGCAATTGCTGCGGAGGCAGATAACTCTGCCGAATGTTTCTTCGTCACCTGAAGAGATGATTCGCATTATTCATGAGCTTTCGGTTCACCAGATTGAACTTGAAATGCAACACGATGAGCTGGAGCTGACAAGAAATGCGTTGGAAAAGTCATTGGAGCAGTACGCCGATCTTTACGAGGAGGCCCCTCTTGGGTACCTGACACTTACAAGAGAGTGCCGGGTACTCCGGGCAAACGTAGCGGCAAAAAAGATGCTTCCCTTCTTGGTGAAGAAACGGTTAAGCTGCTTTGTTGCTGATGAAGCGATTCAAGGGTTCAATGTGTTCCTTGAAGACGCCTTCTGCTCCATGCAACATAGAGAGGCGAATATTGCCTTTCTGGAAAACGACAGCCGCGAAGCTCATCATGCTTCTGCTCCCCGGCGTATCTTTCATTGTGATGCCCTTGTGGACGAAGAGTGCAAAGAGTGCCGCCTTACCCTCTCTGATATCACAGATCTCTGCAATGCCAGGAAGGAAAATGCCTTGCTTCAGGAGAAAAAAAGGCATTGGGACAAATCGATCCACTCCCTCTTTGACAATTTTGCAGATCCTGTTTTTCTTATGGATACTCACTATTCCATTCTTGCGGCCAACACGGCCTTTACCGCAAGTTTTGGCAAAAGTGTCGAGGAGTGTCTGAATACGAACGTACTTGATCTGCTGACGCCTGAGCTGCGTGAGCTACGCAGGAATTGCACCAAAAAAGTCATCACCACTGCAAAACCTCTCTCGTGGGAGGATGAGCAGGGTGATGCGACTCTCCGTCATACCATCTACCCGATTACTGATAAAGAGGGCAAGGTGGATCAGTTGCTTGTTTTTGTCCAGAACATTTCCGAGGCCAAAACCATTGAGCTGCAGTTACAGACTGAAGCGGCAATCAACCGTTCGTTGATCGAGAGTATCCCCGGAATTTTTTACCTGGTTGACCAGAACGGGTTGATTGTGCGCTATAACGACTATGTGCGGAGAGAAATTTTCGGCCACCAGCAAGGCGATGGCATAGGTTTTAACAGTCTGAAGCTTGTGCATCCGGATGACAGGGAGCGAGCAAAGAAGACACTGCAAAGCGCTCTATCCAATGAGGATGATGAAATAACTTTTGAGTATCGGGTGCGGCTTAATGGAGGGCCTGAGTACCGTTGGTTTTTGGTAACAACCCGAAAAGTTACTCTTGGCGTAAACCCTTTTTTGATCGGTGTAGGTATTGATATCACAGAGCGCAAGCGATTGGAAAAGACTCTTGGTGAGCATGAAGAACACTTTAGAAAGCTGTTTGAAAGCCACGCAGCAGCTAAAATTATTGTAGACCCCGAGAATGGGGCTATTGTTGAGGCTAACCAGGCGGCTGCCGACTTGTATGGCTGGCCGATTGAAGAGCTTTGCCGGATGCGCCTTGATCAAATCCAGATCAGCACGGTGCCACCTGAAGAGCTCAAGCGGCAAATAGAGCGTTGTGTGAGCAATAAGGAGCAGCATTTTGTGTTTCGTAACCGCATTGCGGATGCCTCTATTCGTGATGTGGAGGTGTTCAGCAACAGTATTGAGATTGGAGGTAAGCCCTTTATCTATGCCATTATTTTTGATATTACCGAACGCAAGCGGCTCGAAGCACTTGCCGACAGCATTTTGACGGTTGACCTGAACGGGACTATCCTCAGTGTTTCCAATATGGGGCTTGACCTGTATGGGGCCAGAAGTCGGGAGGAACTCCTTGGACTCCGCTTATCCTCTCTGCTGCACCCTCGTGATGTTGATGCATGGAAGGAAGCCCTTGCAAAAGTAAAGAGGGAGAGAACGGTAGAAAAATATGAATTCCTCCTGAAAAAGAAAGATAACTCCATCTGTTCATCAGAAATAAGTCTCTCTTTGGTTGAAGATTGCAATGGAGAGGCCCAATCATATCTGATTATTCTGCGCGATATTTCACAGCGCAAACTCATTGAAAGTGAACATCTCTTCAACAAAACCTTGACTGGTCTTGGTGAAATGGCTGCGGGAATTGCACATGAGATCTATCAACCTATCAATACCATAGGTCTGGTTGTTGATAAAATGCTTGTTGATGCCAATAAATACAGCGGTGAGGTCAAAAGCGATATAACCAATACATCGAAAAAACTCCTTCATAATATTGAGCGTATTGAGACAATTGTTGATACGATCCGCTCGTTTTCGGGCAAAGAATCAAAAAAAGGATCGTCCGTTTTTGACTGCAATGCCGCCATAAGGGCAGCAATGGATATTGTCTCCCTGCTCTGTTACGAGAAAAACATTGCACTCGATTTTACGACTACCGAAACAGACCAGCCGGTATCGGGCAATATCTACAAGTTTGAACAGATGATACTGAACCTGTTACGCAACTCCATCGATGCCCTTGAAGAAAAAAAAGAAAAAACCGGCTTGGATTTTGTCATGAAAATCAAGATAAACTCATCGCGTGAGGACTCTTCGGTTGTTCTTAGGGTTCAGGATACAGGTATCGGCATCCACCGTGAAGAGCTTGACTACATTACGCAGCCATTCTATACAACCAAAACATCAGAAAAAGGTACCGGCCTCGGATTGCCGATCAGTCAGGGAATCATTAAAGAGATGCATGGCACGCTTTTAATCGAAAGCAAACCTTTGGAGGGAACAACCGTTACGGTACAGGTGCCGCTGAAAAAGCGTGCTGAAAAGTGAGGTGCCTGCTGTACCATAGCACGCCGTGGCGTGCCCCTGCATTGCTCCTGCGGCTGGCGTTTTCTTTTTTTCTCTCTCGACATGAGAGATAAAAAAAAGGATTTCTCGCATTGTGACAGTCAAGCGATGCATCCACCCCTCCTTATTTACTTTCAAAACATTTCTTTATATATCGTTATCTACTTTATCACGTTCTGGCACTGTAATTGTATTTCAGAATAGTATAGTTAAAAAATAGTGCGATAAACCTGGCTGGAATTGATAAAAAAAGGGCTTTTAAAAACAAAGGCACATCTCTGCGGGGTGGTTAACGCATTGATTGTATCCATGCAAAATCATCTGTCTCTCAAAAATTAAAAATGAGGTATTGGAGCGTTAGCTTCAATTGTCAAGAGTGATTTTTTTCGGAAGCTATGAAAGCTTTTTGGTTGTTTCCGAAAATAATAATCAACCATGAGCCCAAAGAACCAGAAAATATGCAAACAGAACTCTTAGGCGTTTCATTTGAACGGGCAACACTCTCCTCAGCGGTTACTCAAATACTTAACGCCGGCAGGGAAAAGAAGAAAGGCCTTGTTGTAACGCCAAATGTAGACCATATCGTTATGCTGCAAGATGATAGCGATATGAAGCGTATCTATGACAATGCACTCTTTCGATACGCTGATGGAATGCCCATTGTCTGGCTGAGCAAAATAGTAAAAGGCGAAAGTCTTCCGGAGCGGGTAACCGGTGCCGACCTCTTGATCGCCGTCTGTGAAAAAGCTGCAAAAACAGACTTGAATATTTATTTCCTCGGTGGAAATCCCGGTATTGCCGAACAGGCGGCAATGAAACTTAAACGCAAATTTGCTGGTCTAAAAATATCGGGCATCTACTGCCCCCCTTTTGGATTTGAGAACAGGCCGGAACAGACCGATTGGATTATCAATGATATAAACGCCCGAGATGTCGACATTCTTTTTATCGGTGTCGGGGCCCCTAAACAGGAAAAATGGGCCGCGAAACATAGTGAGAGACTTCACGTAGGGCCGATACTCTGTGTTGGCGCTGCGTTTGATTTCGCCGCAGGCGTTATTAATCGAGCCCCTTTGTGGGTGCAGAGATCGGGCTGCGAATGGATCTGGCGCCTGGCAAGCGAACCAACACGAATGTGGAGGCGTTATCTGATAAGGGATAGCCGTTTTATACCATTGGCATTGAAAGAACTCTCAAAATCGTTCTCTGGCACTCATTCAAAAAAGTCCCCATAACGCAATTAATCGACACTCTACACGGTGGTTTTCTATGGAACTTGATCCAACAGTCCGAAAAGAGCTGATAGAAAAAGTAAGCGAGTCGCTCAATCCAAAGGTACGCTTCAGACGCTCCATCAAGGTCACTTCATGGGAGGTCACGGTGATGTTTTCCTATCTTCTGAAAAGAGTGCTGGATATAACGGTGGCAATAGTTGCCGGATTATTTTTTCTTCCTCTCTTTTTCCTGACAGCGCTCTGTATCTGGATTGAAAATCCCGGTCCGGTCCTCTATTATCAAACAAGGGTGGGTCGAAATGGAAGGCATTTCAAGTTTTATAAATTCAGGTCGATGATTCTTAATGCCGACCACTTAAAAGCTGGACTTACAGCGATGAACGAGTCAACGGCAGGTGTCATATTCAAAATTAAAAAAGATCCCAGAATCACAAGGGTTGGAAAAATAATCCGCAAACTCAGCATCGATGAACTGCCGCAACTGCTCAATGTCCTCATTGGAGACATGAGTCTTGTCGGACCCAGACCACCACTTCCGTCGGAGGTGGCAAAATACACCCTTGAAGAGCGTAAAAGACTACACGTCATACCCGGCATTACCTGCCTCTGGCAGGTAAGTGGCAGAAGCGACATCCCTTTTAATGAACAGGTGATGCTTGATATGCAGTATATTCAAAGCGCCAGTTTTCTCAATGATCTTCTTCTGCTTCTAAAAACTGTCCCTGCCGTGCTGACAGGCAAAGGTGCATACTAAAACACGATAACACTATGATTTTTCAACTTGACACATCCACCGATAAAATAATTGGCATTGCGGTACTGCAGGTTCGGATTGATGCAACGAACTGCAAGGAACTTCAAAAGGCATTTTCACTTTGGTTACAGGATAGTGCCAATATTGTTTTTGACTGCAGCGCTCTGGACTTTATCGACAGTAGCGGTTTGGGTGCAATAGTATCCTGTCTGCGCAAGGCTCTTGAGCATAAGGGCGATCTCAGGCTTGCTGCTCTTGGGCCCAAGGTCTCTTTAATTTTTGAGCTTACCAAGGCGAAACAGCTTTTTTCTATATACCCTGACGCCGCCTCCGCTGTAACCTCATTCAAAGAAGTAGCAGCAATGCCATAAGCTGGGACCATGAAAACAATAATTATTACAAAAAAGCTCGATTATCCGTGGTTGCACGATATTTTACCCGGCCATCATCCGCTGCTTGTCCCCCTGTGCAATAAACCGTTTATCGAGTTTTTCATTGATTTTTCTATCCTGGCTGGCAGCACCGCTATCAGGATTATAAGTGACGAAGCAATCAATGATGTTGAAAGCTTTTGCGAAAAAGGCGATAGATGGGGCATTGCTATCAGTTATGCCAACTCTCTGCCATCCGACAGCCTCAATAAAATCCTGGAAAAAAACAGCAGATTCTGTACGGATGAGCGGATTATGATTATCAACAACATCCTTTTTCTTCATTACAATAAAAATGCTGATTACCGTTCTTATTTTGCCTCCCTTCCATCAGGCGATCTCCCCGGTTTCGGCAAAAGAACCCTCAGCTTGACAGGCTCGCCTCTCAATTCGGAAAACAGTCAAGAGACTCCTCCTTTATCGACTGTTGTTCTTGACTCTGCAGGGCAGTACTATCAACTCGCCAAAGATCTGCTGCAGAACAGATTATTGCACTATGTGCTTCCCGGGTATAACAATGAGGCTGGATGTTACATTGGCAGAAATGTTATCATTCAAAAAAGTGCGAAAATTGTTAAACCGGTAATTATCGGCAACAACGTCCAGATACTTGCCGGTTCAGTAATAGGTCCGTCCGCAATAATTGGGAACAATGTGATTATCGACCGGAAAAGCACTGTTGCATCAAGCATTGTTATGGATAACACCTTTGTTGGTGAACATCTTGAAATTGAAAAAAAAATTGCTTCTGGCAATGTTCTTATTGACCCCGAAAGCGGGCTCTCGCTGACAATGGAAGATCCGCATCTTTTAAGCAGCATAAGCCAAACTGACGGTTCTACCACTTTCCTGCTGCGAATAGTGCACAGTTGTATTGCCGTATTGTTAATTCTTATCCTGTTACTACCCTATCTTCTTTTGAGGCCAATCCTTAAGTCAAGAGGCTCCTGGTCGACAAAACAAATAATCTATCACTCCGCAAAACCACGGTGCAAGGTGGCTCTGCCAGTGACGACTCTAAGAAAAAAAGGCATGCTGAGTACTCTCGCTGTTTTCTTTTCACTTGATCGCTTTCTGTGGCTTTTTAAGGTACTGAGTGGCCATCTTGATATTATCGGAAGCCGACTGATTGAGGTGAATCAGGAGAGTAAGGCGCACTATCGACCCGGCGTCTTCAGTTATGCCGAAGCTGAAGATTGGCCACAAAATGATAGTGATTCAGATATTGTCAACCATTACTATGCTGTTCACAGCAATCTTTTTAAAGATGTAGCAATGACACATAAAGCTCTTTTCAATAGAATACATCAGGAAAACACCGTATGACTATCACTGAAAAAAACAGCAATAACTTTGCCATTATATCACTGAAAGGCATTCTTAATGCGTCATCGGTTTCTCAACTGAAAAGCCATATAGAGCAATCGCCGGAAAGTCAGTCTTTGGTAATTAATCTTGAACAAGTGGACTTTCTCGATAGTAGCGGTCTTGGCGCTCTGGTAGGAATTGCCCGTAAGAAAAAAGCCGCCGGAGCTCTCTTTAAACTTGCAAATCTGAACGAGCGGGTCAAGAAGGTTTTTGAATTAACAAATGCATCGACGTTGTTTGATATATATGATGACGTTGCAACGGCAGTTGTTTAATCAATCAAAACAATTTTATAGATCTTGTATGAAAAAGATACTCACCCTTACCCTGCAGGGCGACTTAATCTATGTCAAGGTAGCTTCTATTATAGCCGGCAATGTCGCTGAAATTTTTGCTCATGAAGTACAAGCTACCAGCAACATTGCAGAATTTGCTCATGCGTTCGAACTCTCCGTCAGCGAATCTTTTACAAATTCTGTACGGTATGCCGAACCTTCCAATAAGGAAAAAGAGGTCGCAATCACCTTTACCACTAATAAACAGGAGCTTACTGCAACAGTGATTGACTCTAATCCGCAATTCAACCCTCACACACAGCCCCCTGTTATTTCCAATTATCCAGAGAGAGGGTACGGGCTGTTTCTTATCAATCACCTTATGGATAAAGTCTCCTATTCCAGAAGTAAAGGCAAAAACAATCTGTTGATGACCAAACAGGTGGAAGTGGCAAACCCGGTACATTCATAACCAACCAAACTCCGTCAGGATACACATGGTATCAGTAATCATCGTCAGCTACAACACAAAGGATATTCTCCGTAACTGCCTGCAGGCCCTTTTTTCCCATAGTGCCGGTATTGATCTTGAGGTTTTTGTTGTCGACAACAACTCAACCGACGATTCCGTCATTATGGTGCAGAATGAATTTCCTTCTGTGCGCCTTACTGCAAACACTCAAAACCTTGGCTTTGCCGCAGCAAATAACCAGGCGTTTGAGCATGCAACCGGCCAGTATATCATCCTGCTTAACCCCGATGCCTACATCAGGCCATCATCAATTCAAAGCTGCATAGAGTTTATGGATCGCACTCCCAAATGCGGTCTTTGCGGTGGCAAAATAATCTCACCTCAAGGCCATATCGAACCTTCAGCCCGCCGGTTTCCCAATGCACTCTACAAACTGCTTACACTCTCGGGAATCAGCGGGAAATTTCCCACATCTCCTCTCCTGAACCACCACGAATTCGGCGGATTTGCTTACGACCAGCCCATAGAAGTAGACTGGGTACCAGGCACCTATACGATTTTACGCAAAAAGATGCTCGACTCAATCGGATTATTCGACCTTCGTTTCTACCTCTACTATGAGGAGACCGACCTCTGTTTTCGTGCCAAAAAAGCAGGATGGAAAGTCTATTTTACTCCGGATGCCGAGGTCATACACATTGGCGGGGCCAGCAGTAAAACAAGAAAAGACAAAACGATTGATGTGGGAGCGGCACAGGTACTCTCTTTCAGAATGCGCAGCGAGTGCCTCTATTATCGCAAAAACAAGGGCCTTATCCCCATGTTACTGGCCACAGGCGTCGAACTTCTCTGGTATGTTGCCCGATACATAAAAAATCTTCTGCCTTCAAAAGATGCTGCAAAAAAACGAGTTGCAGCCATGGCAATAAGCAGGCTGATTCTCCAGTCGCTTTATGATACCCGCATGGGCACCATTTCACCTCCAACACCCTGGTAATCACTTTTTACTTTATGACTCTTTTTGCGAACATTCGAGCTGATTTAACAACCTATAATGGAGTCTGGAGCTCACAAGGCTTTTGGGTAATGATCGTCTACAGGTTCGGGCGCTGGCGTTACACCCTAAAAAACGGATTTATCCGGCGCCCCTTTTCTCTCCTTTACAAATTTTTTTATAAAATCGTACAGGTGCTTACAGGTATAGAACTTCCCTGTGAGGTTCCGGTTGGAGCAAATTTCCGTATTGAGCATTTCGGCGATATCATCGTTAGCGGTTATGCCAGTTTTGGCGATAACTGCATTATCCGAAACGGGGTGACAATAGGCCTGAAAAATATCGACCAAAAATTTGCCCCCTCAATCGGCAACAATGTCAATATCGGCACCGGCGCAAAAATCCTCGGCAATATCACTATCGGCAACAACGTCGATATCGGCGCCAATGCCGTGGTAATCACTTCAGTGCCCGATAACTGCCTTGCCGTAGGCATCCCCGCAAAAATTATTCCCCAGAAAAAGCTACCATCCCTTGTTGTCACCACCTGACTATCAACAAGAAAGAGAATATGCCTATTGCTTGCCCCATGACTGGCATAACAAAAACAAGAGTAAGTATAACCATAGACAGCATAATAATTTAAATGGAACAAACAATCAGCGTATTTTTTATTATATTTTAGCGGATATGCTCGATAATTTTTTTTAATGATTCCATGGGGTTACAACAAAATATAATTACCGTACTATGCTGCTTTATGTTTTCAGTGATGATCAGCGCCTGCAGTGGTATTTCACCAAAACCAACCCGGGTACCTGCTCCTGCTGAGAGAGAATTCAGTATTGAACTCCCGCAAAAAAACCAGAAATTTGCCACCAAAGAGCAACTGGAAGCTGTACGCCCCAAAGAAGCCTATCAATATCGTCTGGGTCCGGGTGATGTTGTTACCATCAAGGTTTGGCGGAGGCCTGAGCTTTCGCAGGAGAATATCCTGGTCTCTCCTGACGGCTTTATCGCTATGCCCAGGGTAGGCAACATCAATGTCATCAACTGCACACCGGAAGAGGTGCGAAAATTGTTGACGGCAAAACTTGAGATACTTTACACCGAGCCTGAAGTAACGGTACAAATCAAAGAGTTTCATAACAATAAAGCTTTTGTGCTTGGTCGGATTGCCAAGCCTGGCGTCATCGACTTCCCTGGCAATGGAACACTGCTTGAAGGCCTTGCTCTTGCTGGCGGACTTCCTGATCAGGGTAAAATGACAAGATGCTCGATCATCAGAGGCAATAACAGTGTTATATGGATTGATCTTCAGGATCTCCTTAAAAACGGTAATATGAGCCTGAATGCGCAGATCCGAAACAATGATGTAATTTTTCTTCCTGAACTGAATGACGAAATTGTCTATGTCATGGGAGAGGTAAATAATCCCGGCGCAGTGCAGTTGAAAGATGGTATGAACGTTCTGAAAGCAATCATGCTGTCGGGAGGGATGAGCAAAAATGCAAACCCCGAAAAAGTTTTTATCGTCAGGCAACAAGATGTAAAGGGAGACGTTATTACCGTTAATCTCAATAAACTTGTCGCCCATGGAGACTTCAGTCAGAACTTTACGCTGTTGCCTAATGATATTGTTTATATCAGCGCAACAGGTATGGCAAAATTCAACTATACCCTCGAAAAAGTTATGCCTTCGTTGCAAATAATGAGTATGGGCCTGGGAGATGTGAATCTAATCAAAGGTTTAATTAATAAAGGAAATTCAACAATAATTAATACTATAGGTAGATAGATAAATAATTGCTTAAAAAAATGACTCTCTTTCCCCTATCGTTTCTTAAAAAAGCCAAGCTGTTCCTGCAACCGAAAGAGCGGGTCAACGTTACGATACTGCTTTTTTTAATGCTTGTCGGTGTTTGTCTTGAAACCCTTGGTATCGGGTTAGTGATACCGACGCTTGCTATTTTTTCACAGCATAATATTGCCGAAAAATATCCAGCCATTCGTCCGCTGCTCCAATTTTTAGGAAACCCGGATTCAAATACACTCTTGATCGGTGGCGTCCTGCTGCTGTTTGCTGTTTATCTCTTCAAGGCGGTCTATTTAGGCTTGCTGGCCTGGGCCCAAAATCGTTTTATCTCTAATGTAGAAGCAAGGCTCTCACTCAGCCTCTTCACCATCTACCTGCGTCAGCCATACGTATTCCACCTGCAGCGCAACTCCGCTCTCTTAATCCGAAATGTGACTACTGAAGTTGGGGTTTTTACCACAAACGTTCTAACGCCAACATTACAACTCATTACGGAGTCTCTCGTTATTGTAGCTTTATGCGTCATGGTGATGTTGATTGAACCTGTCGGCAGCATGATCATCATCAGCATATTTAGCTTGACAGGTTTTGGATTTATGAAACTGACAAAAAAAAGGATGACCCAGTGGGGTGAAATTCGTCAGCAGCATGATGGAATGAGGCTCCTTCACCTGCAGCAAGGCCTTGGCGGTGCCAAAGATGTTAAATTGCTGGGGCGGGATTCTGAATTTTTAAATCGATATAAAGTGCATACCAATGCACGTGCAAGCGTTGTACAATTAAACGGAACCGTGCAGCAGTTACCCCGCCTCTTAATGGAGGTTCTGACAATTGCGGCTTTTGCACTGCTTGTCATCACAACGTTAACTCAGGGAGGTGTAATTGGAGACATTATCCCTAAAATGGGCCTTTTTGCCGTAGCGGCATTCCGCTTAATACCATCCATTAACAGAATTCTCGCTTCATCACAGGCACTAAAATACTGCTCACCGGTCATTGATATCCTGCAAAAGGAACTGGAACTGCCGGTGGAAGAGGACAATAAACCTGAAACATCATCAAAATCATTCCACAACCAACTCGTACTTCAAAATATTACCTATACCTACCCTGCGGCTCCGTCACCTGCCCTCGACAATATCTCTCTTGCCATCAAGCAGGGTACCTCTGTGGGCTTTATCGGAAAAAGTGGATCTGGCAAAAGCACGCTTGTCGATATTCTTTTAGGCCTGTTGACTCCTGATGCAGGCTCCATAGCCGCAGATGGTGTCGATATTCACGAGAACATACGTGGATGGCAGAAGCAGATCGGTTATGTATCACAATCAATATATCTGACTGATGAATCTCTTCGCAAAAACATCGCCTTTGGTCTGGCAGAAGAAACTATTGATGACGAAGCTGTAAAAAAAGCAATTTCAGCCGCATATCTTGCAGAATTCGTGGATAAACTCCCTGAAGGGCTCAATACCATCGTTGGTGAAAGGGGCGTTCGCCTCTCAGGCGGCCAACGTCAAAGGATCGGCATCGCCCGCGCCCTCTATCACAATCCCTCAATACTCGTGCTTGACGAAGCAACAAGTGCTCTGGATATCGCGACTGAAAAAGAGGTCATGGAAGCTGTAAATGCACTGCAAGGATCAAAAACAATCATCATCGTTGCCCACAGACTCAGTACAATCGAAAAATGTGATACTGTTTACAATCTCCAGAATGGAACAATTGAGTCACACGGCTCTCCATCGCTCTTTATAAAAAAATAGTATCCACCTATGCTCAAAGAGAATGCCGTAAGAGAAGTCCTCCCTTACGGAAAGCCTTCAAAATCATTTGATAGCATCGGTTTTTTAAAGCGATATGGCCTGTTTATTCTTTTTTTAGGCTCCTTTCTGTTTGCAATGTTAACACCATTAATCTTTTTAATAAAAAAACCATACTATGAAGTTCACGCATTTCTAAAGCTGGACCCGGTTATATCTAAATTAATTGCCACATCTGATGAGTCATCAATAGTCAACTATTATAACGATTATGCAAACACTCAGGCACACACGATAAAATCATTTGATGTTCTAAAACTTACCGTTGAGCAACTCAGTTCCAGCGAACGGGCCGCAATATTTCCTGGCATCAAATCGCCAGATATTTGCGCAGATATTCTTGATCGCATCATCACAGTACAACCATCTCCCGGAACACATCTCCTGGAGATAACGATTTCAGGAAGCAAGGCATACGGACTTGCAGAAATAGTGAACAAGCTTATGAATGTCTATATCAACGACAGTCGAACAAAAAACAATACCACCGATTCCGATAAGCTGAAATATCTTTACGGTCAGAAAAAGTCCATTGAAGATCAAATGTCTATGTATGAGCGAAATCTCGACAGTCTTACCAAAGATATTTCGACCGCTGCATATTCCGAAGAATTTAACATTGCCGCCAAAAACAGCCAGGCACTTTTAGGCATGTACGACAATGCCCTGTTTGAAAGAATAAAAGCTGAAACAAATTATGAAAAAACAAAGGCTGAGAGCAGCGAAATATCATCTCTTTCATTAGACCCTCTTATTGATGAGCTGGTGATGAATAATCAATCACTCTATTCAACCGATTCCTGGACATATCAGCAACTTCAGGAAATGAGAAGTACAACCGATGGATTAACACCAAAAAATCCAGACCGTATCTATGTTGAGCAGCGCATGGATGCCATGAAAAAATACGCATCCAAGTTGCACAATGAGGTTCGAACTACAGCAAAATCGGTACTCTATGGCAAAAGAAATCTTGACATAAAGACACAATTGGTACATGCAAAATCTGATTTTGAAAAAACAAAAAATACTGAGTTGCAAATTCAGCAGGAGCTGGATAAAAACCTGAAAGAGTCAAAACGCGTCTCAATGGGAATTCACAAAGGCGAAAGTCTCTCTGAGTTTGTAAAACATAAGCGCGGTATGCTCGATATGCTCGATACTCGAATAACTGAGATAGAGATTGAGAACAAGGCACCGTTACGTATCTCCATAGAATCTCTGGCAAGAACACCCAACGCCCCCCTTAAATCAAATACCAAAAACCTCTTGACAATGTTTTTTTTAGGCTCATTCGCCATTGTCGGCGGTGCGTTTTTTCTCTATGAATTTCTTGATGACACTATCCGTCGGCCGTTGGACGTTGAGCGCGCTCTTGGCTACCCTCCAACACAGACAATTTCAGATATTGAGAAACAAATAGATGGTGAGCAACATCTGAGTATTGCTCCTGATGATTTTAAGGCTCATCAGATAGGTAGTCTTGCCATCAAATTCTGTCGAGAAAAAGACCGGGATAATACAAGAACAATTCTCTTTACTGGAATTGAAAAAGGTGTAGGATCATCAGCTATTGCATTCAGTTGCGCCAAAGCTCTTTCCAGAATTGCTCCAAAAGTCCTCATGATAGATGGTGATATTGAGGTTCCCGAGGTTGAAAATGACTCTGAATTTCTGCTTAATTTACCAGGCCTGTGCGATTATCTCTATAATGGTGGGTCATGGAAGGATTACATCATCTCCACTCCAGGTGATAATATTGATATGATGTATGCAGGCAATATAACGTCTGATCCTGTACCTCGTCAGTTAATAAAAAATCTGCTTGATGAAGTCAAAAAAGAGTATGACTTTATCTGTATTGACAGTGCTTCATTATTAAAGAGTCACCTTACGGAACATCTTGCAATTTATAGTGACATTGTTGCTCTGGTTTGTCTTGGAGATAGTTCTAAATATAAAAACTTGAGACTTTCTGCAGAATTGCTTATTCGTCTTGGTGTTCCTGGAATCGCTCCTATTCTAAACTTTGGTGGAATCAAGCAGACGCTTTCCATAGAGGAACTTTTCGATAATCCACCAGATTATATAAAAAAAATTATACCAAAAAAAGGTATTGACTACATCACGAAATCACAAATTCTTGTCAAGATTGATAAAATTATCAGTTCGGCCAAGAACATTCGGCAACACGAAAACTAATTGTAGAGAATATGATTTCAGCAACTGAACCGGACTGGTCCCGTGAAAAAATCACAGACGGATGTTATGAACCTGGAAAATATCTTCTGTTAACTATTCGTAATTACCAACGCCAACAGGTAAAAAATAACTTTATTTCAAAAATGGTATCCCCTTTTCTTGTTGTACAACACCGATTCTGGAGTGCTGTAAGCGGGGCTGATATCCCGCTGAATTCAAAAATAGGTGGTGGTCTTATGATTCCGCATCCAAACGGTATCGTTATACATCCTGATGCTGAAATCGGCCCAAACTGCCTTATTTTTCAACAAGTTACAATCGGAAATGGACTAATGCGCGGACTCCCTGTTATTGAGGGTCATGTTGATATCGGAGCGGGCGCTAAAATAATCGGTAATATTCGCATTGGAGCTCACGCTCGCATTGGAGCTAACGCTGTTGTCCTGAATGATGTCCCCGAGGCCTCTACAGCCGTTGGTATACCTGCAACAGTTCATAATAAACGCCAATGAGTGCACCGGGAAACATATTTGTACCACTTGCTTTTTTTGGTTGGACCCCTTTTATTATCTTTCTTTACAAAAAGCTTGATGCGCGTCTGGTACCCATCATAGGCTATGTGGCTGGGTGGATGTTTTTGCCGTGTGCCAATTACGACATCTTTTTGCTTAAAAATACAAAATCAACTGTTCTTGGTCTCGGCATTTTTGTTGGAGCTTATATTTTTGATCAAGACCGACTTTTAAACTTCAAGTTTCATAATGCCGATATCCTGATTGTGCTATGGTGCACTGCCTCATTTTTATCATCGGTTTTCAATGGTTTAGGGGTTTATGACGGTCTATCAACAATATTATACACTTCTATAAAATTTGGTCTGCCCTACTATATCGGCAGAATCTATTTTACTGATACTGATGCCTTAAAAACTCTGGCACTAGCCATTTTTATTGGTGGTCTCATTTATGTGCCGTTCTGTTGGATTGAAATGATCATAAGCCCCCAGATGCATCGTCTGACCTACGGTTTTTCCCAGACAAGCTTTGCTCAGAGTTTACGCGACAACGGTGGATACAGACCGTCAGTCTACATGGACCATGGCCTTATGACTTCAATGTGGATGATGCTTGCATCATTACTTGGAAGTTGGCTCTATTACTGCAAAGCACTCCCTAAAAAAATATTATTTGTACCATCACTCTATCTGTTGCTGATACTAATTTTTACAACAATTATGATGCAGTCGGCCGGGGCTGTTGCATATTTACTCATTGCCCTTGGCGTGCTCTATCTTTCAAGCAGATACAAGAATTTTATTCTTCTTGCAATATTACTCCTCTGTCCCTATCTCTACATTGTTGCGAGAGTCGGCTATTCATGGGATGGCCGAAATTTCACTGACTATATTGCTGAAAAATTCAGCCCCTCGCGAGCATCATCACTACAATTCAGATTCGACAATGAAACCTTGCTCCTCAATAAAGCATTTCAAGGTTCTTTTGTTGGTTGGGGAGGGTTTAATCGTTCAAGGGTTTTTGACAGCAAAGGAAAAGATATTGCCGTGACTGATGGAGGATGGATTATTGTCTACGGAATGAATGGCATCTACGGGTTATCAGTATTTTTGGTAATGATTCAGTTGCCTGTATTTTATTTTCTTTTTCGTTTAAAACCTGAAGTATGGAAAACTGAAGCCTATGCAGCCCCGGCTGCTATGGCTGTATTTTCATCTATTACGCAGATAGACAACCTGCTTAATGCGATGTTTAATCCTATTTATATGGTGGTCGTTGGAGGCTTGATTGGTTTATTTATAAAAGATCCCGATTATTTTTTAGTTCCTGCAGAAAACATTATTTCAGATATGACAAAGAATATAATTACCCAAGGAACACGTTTTATAGGAGCTCCGCTTTCTCGAAATTCAATATTTATTCCTTAACAACCATTAATCTTTCCTGAAAATGCAACTTTCAACAAAACTCATAACAATCTGGTTTATAGTCTTTATTGGCCTTGTGGCTGCCAGCTTTTCAAAAACCACTGCAAGTTCAGCCGGAAATGTATTCGATATACTTTTTCATATATCAATCTATACCATCCTTTCCTTTATCCCCATACTCCTGTTCCGGAAGCGAATCATTGCGTTTATGGCCACCATTGCCATAGCACCAATAAGCTTTCTTTTTGAAATCCTGCACGGAATGATTACTGGTGATGGATTCGAAAATCTGAATCTGGACGCATTTTATAACAATATCGGAATTATCATAGGAGTTATTACGGCAGCAATCATACGAATTAAGATGCATTACGGTAATGAAACCTCAATATAGTCGCCAAATTAAAATCTTGAACGTCCTCATAACTTTATTTTTTTTCTTGCTTATTGTATGCTCTGTTATTGCCTCCGCAGAACCCGTGATAAGTGACAGTCTCAATTTACAGTTTACGACTGCTCATCTCTTTTCGGACAGCCTTGCTGCGGTACAGACAGGCAACCATTATGGTTTTATAGATAATCAAGGCAAGATTGTCATCACTCCGCAATTCGATGAGGCGCACGACTTTTCTGAAGGAGTCGCCGTAGTTAAAATCAGCGGTCGTTATGGATTTATTGACAAAGAAGGGAAAATGACCTTTGTGCCGCAATTTTCAGACGCTCATGACTTTTCCAACGGTCGGGCTGCTATAGTTATAGGCGACACTCGAGAAAATCATTTTTATGTCGACAACCATAGCAGAATTCTAATCAATCAACAGTTTGGCGCCACACCTGGTTTTAAGAAAAACATGACAAGAGTGAATATCGGTGAATTTAGTGCCGGTAAGTTTGGATTTATTGACCGAAAAGGGATATTGATTGCTCTGCCACAATTTGATGAAGCGCAGGACTTTTCTGAAGGACTTGCAGCCGTGAGAACAGGTGATGATCGTACAGGCAAGTTTGGGTTTATTGATACCCAAGGGAAAATGGTTATAGGTTTTCAGTTTGATGCGGTCAACAGATTCGCTGATGGCCTTGCTGCTGTCAGATTTGGAGATACGCTTACCGGCAAATGGGGGGCAATTGACAGGCGCGGTAGATTGGTTATCAACCCCGTTTTTGATGCTATCGGTATTTTTTCAGAGGGATTTGCGACAGCAAAAACCGGAAACCACTCTATTTTTATCGACAAGCAAGGCAAAAATGTCTTTAACCTGACCTTTGCTATGGCCAGCGTTTTTTCAGAAGGAATGGCCTCAGTCAAAATTGGCCAACAATATGGGTTTATTGACAAAAAAGGCGCTATGGTTATTGTACCTCAATTTGTGGAGGCTTTTCCTTTTTCAGAAGGTTTGGCATTAGTTAAGGTTGGTAATCTCTATGGTTATATCAAGAGAGACGCATCAATGGTCATCAAGCCCCGATTCAGCGCAGCACAAGGATTTTCAGAAGGTTTTGCAAAAGTAGTGTTTACCGAAGGTAATAAAAACATCTGTGGATTTATCAACAAACGGGGAGATGTCGTTATAACCCTCAAGCTCACTGACTCTATCAATTAGAGAGCCCTCCCATCAAAAAACCTCTCTATATGCTATGCACAAAAAGAGCCGCTACAAACTGAAAACACTCAAAATGTTATCAATAAACAATTTATAACTATTTTTGCCTTTGGCATTCAATTTGAATGTAAATATGAAGAGGTTGATGGTTATTGCTCAAGCAAATTCTAAGAACAGTTATGAATGTCACAATTTCCTGATATCGATTGCATTCTTATTGGAGTTAACTGCAGCAAAACACTTGGCAGGTGCATTGATTCTGTCCTTGCTTCTGATTACCCAAAAGAAAGAATGTATCTCTACTATGTCGACGGTGGTTCAACCGACAACAGTAGACAAATTGCGAAGGGTTATGAGTCCGTTACGGTCATAGCCATTAATCCAGAGTATCCAACACCTGGTATCGGCAGGAACAATGGATGGAAACAAGGCTCTTCAGAGTTCGTGCATTTTCTTGATTCTGACACAATTCTAAACCCTGACTGGTTTAAACTTGCAGTTAAGGCAATGGATGAAGAGCAAATCGGTGCTGTGATGGGATTTCGCAAAGAGATGCATCCCGAACATTCCATCTATAACTGGATTGGAAACATTGAGTGGAACGGACCCGTCGGGGAGTCCAGTTGTTTTGGCGGTGACGTGCTTTTGCGACGTAAGGTACTGGAAAAAACGGATGGCTATGATGAGCTCCTGGTCGGTGGAGAGGATCCTGAACTAAGCCGGCGTATTATACGGGCAGGCTGGAAAATTATCCGACTCGATGCTCTGATGACACAGCATGATCTGGCCATGAAAACAGTTCGTCAATATTTGGCCAGGGCATTCCGTTCGGGGTATGGATTTGCCGCCGTTCGAAAACGCGAGGCGGAGGCTGGCAGTGATTTCTGGAAGTATGAATTTCAGAAAATAGTCATTAAAGGGGGGATGTTTTTTATCTGCCTGATTTCTGCCCTGCTGATACTCTTGATTTATCATTCGTCAGCAAGCATTGCGCTTGCGCTCCTGACATCGGCTCCCGGAACCGCCATACTCCTCAATCCCCGCCTCTTTAAGGTCAAAAAATTTATGCGTGAAAACAAATTGAATAAAAAAGAGGCCAAAACCTATGCCTGGCACTGCTCTCTTGTTGTAATCCCTCAACTCTTTGGGTTAATTCGTTTTTATGCTGGTCTCATCACAAATAATCCATTAAAGAACAAACGGAACACTCTTTCAACCGGACTCTCTATCTCCGAAATATGATCAAAAAAACCATAGCGTATCTCTGTAGTGAGTACCCGGCAATCTCGCATACGTTTATATACAGGGAGATAGAGTCGTTGAGAAAGGCAGGCATGACCATTCATACTGCGTCTATCCGTAAACCATCGAACCTTCAGTTCATGACTGCGGCAGAGCAGAATGAGGCCGCTCAAACCCTGATGGTACTCGCCACACCTCTACCGTTGATGGCAAAAGCCCATCTCCACTCTCTCATCAAAAACCCTGCCGGTTACCTGCGGATGGCTTTTGAGGCCTCAAAACTCCTCTTCAAGGGACCAAAAAGTCCGGTAAAAGCGCTTGCATATTTTGTTGAGGCAGGAATTCTTTTAGAGTGGATGCACCGGCACGGGATTACCCATATTCATGAGCACTTCGGAAATCCCACTGCGATAGTAGCCATACTGATGAAAAGCTATGGTGGCGTGAGCTACAGCATCTCCGTCCATGGGCCTGATATTTTTTATGCCGTCGATTCAGCCTTGCTGGCCGAAAAGGTACAAAAAGCATGTTTTATCCGCTGTATAAGCCACTATTGCAGAAGCCAAATCATGCGTATCAGTGATTCAGAAAGTTGGAACCGTCAACACATTGTTCGTTGCGGTGTAGATCCGGACCTCTACGACGTGAGGCCTGACCCTGGCAACAAGGTACCCGTCATCATCTGTGTCGGAAGACTGGTACCCGCCAAAGGGCAGCACATCCTCCTTAAAGCCTGTTCGCTGCTTAAAAGAGATGGCGTACAGTTTCATCTCATCATAATCGGTGAGGGACCGGACCGCTCCTCACTTGAAAAGTTTGTCGCCAGAAACGACCTCAGGGAGGTGGTCACCTTTACCGGAGTACTTGGTCAGGATAAGGTGCGTCAACAGTATGACAGAGCTGATCTCTTTGTGCTTGCGAGTTTTGCTGAGGGAGTTCCGGTCGTGCTGATGGAAGCAATGGCTAAAGAGATCCCTGTCATATCCACCAGAATTACCGGTATACCGGAACTTATCCAGCACGGTCAGGACGGCCTGCTTGCAACGCCAGGAGATGCCGAAGACCTCGCAAGCCAAATACTTACCCTGCTCAATCATCCAGAGTTGCGACAGCAATTTGGTAAAGCCGGACGAAAAAAAGTAAGAGCAAACTACAACCAGCACGAAAACAACCTCCTGATGGTTGATTTACTTAACCAGGCAGCAACACAATCATGATGATCGTTGAATTTCTCATTAAAAGCCTGCTCATCCTGCTGGCCCTGCCTGCAGGATATCTGCTTATGAGCACGATAGCCTCATATCTCTTTAAAAAAAAGGAACCGATCAGTAACCAATTTCTCAATATAGGGGTACTGATTCCCGCCCATAATGAAGAAGAGGGCATAAAACGAACTCTTGAAAATATTCTGGCGAGTGATTATCCCGCCAACAGGTTTGAAATTTTTGTGATAGCAGATAACTGCACTGACTCTACAGCTCAGAATGCACGAGAAGCAGGCGTACAGGTTTTTGAGCGCTTTGACAAGTTTAAACGTGGAAAAGGAGAGGCACTCGACTGGTTTCTCAAAAATTGCAAGGAAAACTACCGGGCAACCAATGCCATTACCATCATAGATGCAGATGTCTGCCCCGACAGAAACTATCTGCGCGAGATCAGCGCTTCGCTCAGCAACCCTGAAATAGCGGCTGTTCAAGCTTTTAACGGCGTTAGTAACCCCCAGGCAGGATGGCGGACGGCACTTATTGATGCCGCTTTCAACGTCTTCAACCATCTCAGGATGGCTGGCTCATTCCGCATGTCAGGAAGCGCTATTTTGAGGGGCAACGGCATGGGGTTTCGTACAGAACTTATGGAGCACTACGGATGGCCCTCCCACTCCATAGTTGAGGATATAGAATTTACACTGCTTCTGCTCAAAGACGGAATCAATGTGCACTACAACCCGGATGCGGTTATTCGAAGTGAAATGGTAACCTCTGGCAAAAACGCCTCAAGCCAGAGAAATCGCTGGGAAGGTGGGCGCTTTATGCTCGTAAAAAAGATGTCCCTTCCCCTGTTCAGACTTTTTAAAGCGTCACGTGACTTTCGGTACCTCTACGCACTTGCAGAACTTGCCATACCTCCCCTCTCAATTCTCGTTATGCTCTTTACTCTTGCAACAGCGGGCTCCATAGTCCTTGATGCAGTTTGGCAATTTCTCGCAGCCTCGTTCTGGGCAATACTCCTGATCTATCTGGCATCAGGACAAATTCAACGCAGAGCACCACTTTCCACCTGGCTCTATCTGGCAACAGCACCGCTCTATGTGCTTTGGAAAATACCTATTTATGCGGGGATGATGTTGAAAAAGAAAACCAATGAATGGGTCAGAACAACACGGGAAAAATAAACGATTTCTTGAGCAGATGCATTACTGCGCATAAACAATAATGGAAATAATAAAAATGAATACCTCTCAAGAAACGAAAAAAAAAAGATTTACGGTCCTTGATAGTTTTCGCGGATTATTTGCGCTATGCGTTGTTGTTTTTCACATGCATTATTTAAACAGTTTCACGGAAATCCCATTTTTCAGAAACAGTAATTTATTTGTTGATTTTTTCTTTGTACTGAGCGGGTTTGTTATAACCCACGGCTATGCATTTAACAAAAAACTGTCATTCGGACGTTTTAGCATATCCAGAACATTCAGAATTTTCCCTTTACATATAGCGATGTTATCAGTTGTAATCATTATTGAAACAGTGAAAATGGCTGCATTAAAATATGGGATCAACTTTAACAGAATGCCGTTCACTGGAGAAACTGATCCCTCACAAATAATAGCAAACCTGCTCTTGCTGCAGTCATGGACAACATATACAAATGCACTAAGCTTTAATTTCCCTTCATGGAGCATCTCAATAGAGTTTTATATGTACTTTATTTTTTACAGCACGCTTATAGTCAAGGGTAATTTCAGATATCTCTTATGGCTCGGAATTGCTTCGGCAGCAACCATCCTCTTTATCAACAATTACTTAACTGCGGATCATATTCTTTCAAGCAGTGTACCAAGAGGTTTATCAGGATTTTTTGCAGGCGCGACTACATATTTTCTTTACAATAAAACATATAAAATCATACAATTAAAACCAGTTATATATTCTGTAATTGAATTTGTGCTTTTTATAGCTTTACTATTTGTCATTGCATCGGATATTAATAACAAAGGGCTAATCATGATTTTCCTGTTCTCATCATCAATCTATGTTTTTGCATACGAAAAAGGACTTCTTTCAAAGCTTTTGACTACGAACATCTTTAAAACAATCGGAAAGTTGTCATATTCTATCTACATGACTCATGCGTCAATATTGCTTATGATATTAACAGCATATATAGTCGTCGAAAAGACACTTCACCTGCAACTTGTTACACATCTTGCCAATGGCATCAAGATGATTAATTTTGGCAATAGTTTTGCCAATAATCTCGGCATACTTTTAATCCTTGCCATAGTCATCTATTGTTCAAATATCACGTATAAATATATCGAAATACCGGGACTGGAATTTGGGCGCAAACTTATAAACAAATATAAAATCAAATAAGATCATACGATTGCGTACGAATTTTCAGGAAATTCATATTTAAAGCATCAAGATACTTCAAGATTAAATATGCAAGTATAACAAATAGAAATCATGGGGAAATTAAAGGTTTTGTTAATTATAGAGCAGTGTAATCCCGAATGGCCATCGGTACCTCTTGTTGGATACTCGTTCTATAAACACATCAGCATGCTCGTAGACACAACGCTTGTCACTCATGAGAGGAACAAAGCCGCGTTGGAAAAAGCTCACCCGGGGCGAGATATTGTATACATCTCCGAAAGTAAATTCATTACGAGGTATTACAATATCGCTGAAAAATTGAGCAAGATAAAAGGCAAAATTATTTGGCCATTATACAATGCTCTTACCTATCCGATTTATGCGGAGTTTAACCATAAGGTATACTCAACTTTTAACAAATTAATCATTAATGGCCAGTACGACATTGTCCACGCTCTGACCCCTATTCTGCCTCGTTACCCTGTAAAAGTTATCAGGGCATGTAAAAAAACACCATTTATTCTTGGACCGGTAAATGGCGGAGTACCTTTTCCAAAAGGATTTCAAGCTGTGGCACGTCAAGAGTTCTCATATTTCAACTTTCTCCGCCTTATAGGCCGGTACATTATCCCGGGTTATAGAGAGACGTACGAAAAAGCCAATTACATCCTTTCAGGTTCTACGTATACCATGAACCTCATTAAAAGCCTGTTTACCATTAAAGACGAAAAGATCGAGTTATTTTATGAAAACGGAATTGATGATTCATTTATAAAAAATGAAACAAAAGCCGGAAAAATTGATGATGGCAATAATGCAATAATTAATCTTCTCTTTGTTGGGCGCCTGGTACCTTATAAAGGCGCAGATATTCTCATTGAGGCCATAAGTCAATTGGAGCAGTCAATACAGGACAAAATCAAACTCACTATCGTTGGGGATGGGCCTGAAATTAATACCTTGCAAAATCAGGTTAGCAAGCTGTATCTTGACAAAAAAGTAAATTTTACCGGATGGATAGAACAGCAGGCAACAGTAGGCTATTACAGAGATAGTGATGTCTTCTGTTTTCCCTCAGTCCGTGAATTTGGAGGTGCGGTAGTATTGGAAGCCATGGCAAACGGCCTTCCCTGTATTGTAATTAATAATGGAGGAATTGCAGAATATGTTACCGAAGAGACCGGTTTTAAAATTGACCCTGTTTCGAGGGATTTTGTAGTTAAAGAATTAAAACGATGTATAACAAACCTGGTTCAAAATAAAGTTTTACGCCATAATATGTCAATAAAAGCTATACAACGAGCCAGAAATTTTTCATGGAGTGCGAAGGCTTCTGCCATTAAAAATATTTACGACATACTTTTAGACCGTCGAAGTTAGAAAATCCCGGTATCATTCTTACGTCTCTTTTGTAATTGCTCATATTATGAAAACATCTGTACTTTATGCCGGGCTTTCATCTCCTCATGCTGGATGGGTAGCTATTGATGAGTTAGCGGAACTTTTTTCACGCTATTTTAAAGCGGAAATACTATCACCAAAGCTGATTCCTGACAAATGGCCTGCTCGCTTAATCCGCAGAAACCATTATAGTTATGAACCTTTACATACAAATGGCGGTGATGTCCTTATTGTTGTAGCAAGAGGTCCTGGTGATCTTGGTTTAATAAATTCAATACATGGATGTCGCAAGAAGTTTGCCAAAATCTACGGATTTGTAACCGACTCCTATTTTAAAACGGGATTTCCCAAGGAAACGTCCCTTTTTGATGCGATAACCGTTACCGCTCATGAAGATATTGACTTCCCGAAGTCCCGGTTCAATATTCCTGTTCATCAACTGTATCAGGGGAGTGACTGCCTGACCTGGGCTCCCAGAGAATCCAGGGGTAGAGAAATTGATATTATAAGCTTCGGGCGGACACCAGCAAGTTATCATAATCAATTTTCTCAACAATTTCACAATGCCGACTCACCCGCTCTTTACCTTCACTCTCCTCTTGGCAATATAACCGGTCCAACGGTCCATCTTGAGCGTAGCATGCTCTTTAAATTATTGCACCGCACACGAATCTCCCTTGCTTTCCATCTTTTTGTTGAGCCACAAGGGGACCGACCACGATCCATGATGGTAACAAGCAGATGGCTGGAATCACTGCTTTCAGGTTGCATTGTCGCCGGGCGTAGACCAGTATCCCGTATGGCAGATGAGATGCTGTTTTGGCCAAAAGCAACAATTGAGTTATCGGAAAACGCGGAGACTGCCTGTGATGAGTTAATTACCCTGTTGTCGCACAACGATAGCTTCGAGGAGCAACGTCGCACGAATAGTTACCAGATGGTAAAGCATCACGACTGGCGCTACCGAATTAATGATTTTTGCCGAATAATGAATTTATCAAAACCACAGTTATTACAAGATGATTTAAGTCGGTTACAGGAACTGGCTTCATTACTTAAACACCCAATGTAATGCGTGCTCAAAGCTCCTTCGCCAGCCTTTACTTATACAGACGCAATCTGTATCAACTATAGCCAAGAAGCGTCGTTAAAATTATATAGCTCATTTTGGGCACTATTTACAAACCACAAGGCTCATTACAACGTCGCCTCATTGATCGTAGATTCAAAAATCAAAAGGATAAATACGCTTATGATGACTCATAAATACAATACAAGACGGCCAGTCACTCTTCTTATGACTGCGACGATAACACCGCCTTCCAATGCTCCCGAGTTAGCCAGAAATGATGCAAAATTAAGACTTGGAGATTACTGTGAGGCTCTTCGTTTTTATTTGACCATTCCTGATCATACATTACAAAAAATAATCTTTATTGATAACTCTGACTCTGATCTTTCTGCTTTGGAAGCAGTCGTCAATGAAGTGCCACACCATAAAAAAGTTGAGCTCATCAAGTTTCAGGGAAACGATCATCCCCCGGAGTTCGGCAAGGGATATGGAGAATTTAAGCTGATTGATTACGGAATCACTCACTCTGCTCTTTTAAGCTCTGAAGATTTGGTCTGGAAGATTACCGGGCGCCTTCGTGTACTCAATTTGAGCCAACTGATTGATACAGCCCCATCAGACTACAACATGTATTGTGATTTGCGCCATGTCCCCTTAATAGGGGATCGATTTGGAGCCAACGAATGGATGGATCTTCGCGTTTTTTCCTGGTCGAATACCGGCTATGAGATCTATATACGAGACCGCTTCGAGCTTTTAAAAACTGAGCTTACCGGAAGTCCTGAACAGTATTTTTTCAAAATTTTAACCGCCGCAGATAAGTCAGCCGGTATCGTTCCGAGATTTTGTATTCAACCCAATATCGCGGGATTTGGTGGTCGCCTCAATGTTGATTATCAAAATAAAGCATACCGTTACAAGAACTGCTTGCGTCGTATAGTGCGCCGTGTAGCACCGTGGATATGGTTATAAGCACTCAGCACCAAGACGCTCGGGAATCTTTTCCGAAACCGACAATGATTATACTGAAAGCTTTTTCAAAGATTTGGGGATTTTTTTCTGATTTACATCTGCCGGGCAACCATAGCCTTATTCCCCGCATGCGCATCAGGAATCTTCCACAAAATAAGAATATAATTGGTCTTGTTCATTTTATTCATCCTCTTCAGCGTAATTTTATCTCTGGAATAATCATTACTGTAGAAGCCTGCAAAAGGCGTGATATAAATGGTAAGAATCAACACGAAAAGGACATTAATCCTCAGCAAAACCGAGATATAGTCAAGTTCTCTTTTTGCACAAAAAAAATAAACTATGTATCTTGGTGATTTTTCCAAAGGAAAAGAAAACAACCTCAATTTAATAAGGTTCCTTGCGGCGTTTTCAGTACTTATAAGTCATAGTTTCCCATTAGCTATGGGTACAGGCACACCTGAACCACTTTTCAGTTATACCGGCATGACTCTTGGAGAAGTAGCCGTTGATATTTTTTTTATCATAAGTGGCTTTTTAGTTACAGGCAGCTTAATGTTACGAAAAGACAGCGTTGAATTCATACTTTCCAGAATTCTACGAATATACCCCGCATTGATAATAGTAACGTTAATTACTGTGTTTGGCCTTGGCGGCATGTTCACCAGCATACCACTGGATATTTATCTGACTGACAATCAGACGCTGCGTTATGTATATAAAAACATTACAATGATTACCGGAGGAGCTTATTACCTTCCTGGCGTTTTTATAAATAATCCTTTTCCATATTCCGTCAATGGCTCACTATGGACTTTGGCTTGGGAATTAAATATGTACGTAATCCTTGTCGGGATATGGATTATACTCAAGCCTTTACAAAAAAAACGGGAGCAATATTTTAAAGTTGTGATTATTTTTTTAGCGTGTACAGGCATGTTAATGTTTCAGTTTAACAGCTCTTACGAAAAACTATCAAGATTTATATACCTTTTTTTTGCAGGGAGCGCTTATTTTGTTTTACGAAAACATATAAAACTTAGTAAATCAATTACTTTTTTATTCATAATACTTGTTTTTGTATCCGTTTTTATTGATAAAAACATATTTAAAATCGTATTCAGCCTGACAATGCCGTACATACTTCTCTATATATCCTATGTACCATCCGGATTTATAAGAAAGTTTAACAATTTTGGCGATTATTCATATGGTATCTATATCTATGCGTTTCCAGTACAACAATCAATCGCAGCCATGATTCCTGGAATTTCTGTTTTTAATCTTGCCTGTTTGGCAAGTTGCATTACGTTTCTTTTTTCCTGGATTTCTTGGGAATTTATAGAGCAACCTGTTTTAAATAACAAAAAAAATTTAGCAATAAAATTAAAGGATTTTTTGCAAAAAATTTATAAATTGCGGTTTCACTTTAGCTGGTAATACTGCAATCAACAGGAAACGCAAATCCTGACCGGCATAAAATTTTAGTTCAATGCGGCTTCCTCTACGAAATATAAAATCAAACTGTCAGGCTTGCTCAATCTCGTTCTTTGAGGTTTGGTAAACTAACATATTATCATTAAAGCAAATGCACTTCGCCCATCTTCCTGCAGGTTATATTACTTCAAAACTCTTTGTTAAAAAGTTTGAGAAAAGAAAGGTAACGGCCAAGACCTTTATACAGTGGGGCATGTTCGGAGCAATAGCTCCCGACCTTGATTTTATCTATTATGTTGTCGATCACAGTAAACATGACCATCACCAATTTTACACTCACTTTCCCTTTGTCTGGATGGTGCTCTTTTTTTTGTCGCTCTTCGCGCTGCTTCTTGACTTTAATCGCGGACGAACTATGGCTTTCGCTTTTATCTTTACGTTCAATGGACTGATTCACACCCTGCTCGACACAATTGCAGGCTATGTACTTATCTTTGCTCCATTTGCAGATATAAATAAACCGTTCACACTGGCTCACTATTTCCCATGGGATGAAGGTTTTCTCGAACTTTTTGTGATTTTGTGGGCTTTGTATCTGTGGAAAAAAGATAAAATATTGGGTGTATTTTCCAAAATAGGCTCTTCATTGAATATGATAGAGTAAATTCTAATCTGGACTGCAACAGTTTTCCCTTTTATTTCAATGGGTATAAAATGGCAAAAAAAATTTTGAGATAATTATAAAATGACGTATGCTGGAAATGTGGGCGTGTGATTGCTGTTTTCCGACTACCTATGTTTTGTTGCAAACGCTTTAAGGGCAAAATGGTGCATATTTAAAGCAATCAGACAACCACCGCATTCTCGACGTATCTTAAAATACGTTTGCTCAAGCAACACCTGATTATATTATATAATATCTAATCTCTCCAGATTAATTGAATATTGATTTACAACTACTAAGGTTGCTTAACAGTCTTGTAACAGACAAAGGCTTTTACTATCACATCGCAAACATATTTGTAAGCAACGCATTTCTTCTTGGCGCACCTGTATTTGCTGCTCTTGCATTTATATCGCTTTCTCAAACATCTTCACTTGACAAAAGTAAAATCATTTCAGGTTATATTGGCGTTATTATAAGCGTTGCAATATCAGTGTACTGTCAAACTCATTTAAATATTCACATACGTCCGATATTTGACCATGCATTAAATCTTCCAAAATTAGTAGAATGGCCAACAAGAGCTTTTGGCAAAAGAATTTATTCACTGCCAAGCGACACGGCAACACTCTATTTTGCCATTTGCTCAATCATCTATATTCAAAATAAAAAAATTGGATTACTTTGCTTCACCTGGACAGCATTAACTGTTGGACTCAGCCGGGTTTCCTTGGGAGCGCACTATCCAAGTGACATATTGGCGGGTTTAATTTTAGGGTATTCCATAGTTTATATCTTTACCAATATAAAATCAGCACAAAACCAAATACAAAAACTGATAGTAAAATATGACACCAAGTCAAATATATTTAATACTTTTGTCGTATTGTTTTGCGCTGAAGCTTACTCACAATTCTCCAACTTACAGCCAATATATGAGCCACTAATACATCTTATAAGCGCTCCATAATAAATAATTCCGCAGTATAAGAACAAAGCAGAAAACAGATACACTGGCCCCTGTAAAGCATAAAGCCAAGTCACCAGGAATTATCTGCCGACGATCGCGCAAAGCTACAAGCAGTTGTGGTGAAAGGGAGCGACTGACACATAAACGCAAGAGAGGCTCATCAAAAGCTCTCTCGCTATTGTAGAATTACTTGAAAACCAAATCAAGTGCACGACTGAGCGCGGCACCCCAACTCTGCTGGCAATCATAAAACTGTTCGGCTTCGGTAGCACAGTTTTCCCGGATTGACTTATAATAATTTTGATCGCTGGCAAGACGCTTTATGGCAGCAAGTATTGCAGGCTTGTCACCACATTCGACAACGATTACCGAGCGAGGCAATACATCAATTGTATTACAAACAGTAGTTGCAACTACCGGACGCCCGGATAAAACACCTTCAACCACCACACGATTCAAACCCTCACAAAAATATGCTGTCGTGGGTACAACAACCGTGTGGCAGCGCTCATAGGCCGCACGCATCTCTGAACTGTTCAACTGGCCGAGTATCCGGATACAGCCATCCAGTCCACGTTGAGCACACTCTGCCTTGAGTTCACTCAGCGCTGTTCCACCACCACAAATCTCAAGAGATATGTTGCTTTGACCATCGGCATGCAAACCCGCCATCACATCAAGCAAATCAAATACTCCCTTGTTGCGCTCTACGCGTCCTGCAAACATTAACACGAATGAATCGGCGTTCCATGCGGGAAGTGTAATCCCTTCAAAATGAGCACGTTGATAAGAGCTGCGTGCCTGCAACAGAGAGCCACTGACCTGACCACAGGCAATCTCATGCACCTGCCGTTCGCACTCCGGTGAAATGCAAATAGTAGCAATTGGGATTTGCCTCCAAAACCAACCATTCAAGCCCTGCAACATACGTTCATACAATGAAGCCGATCGATAACCACGCGGCCAAAAAGTACAATGCAAATCAGTAATAACTTTAACGCCAAACATCGCCGGAATTGTCAATAACCACCAATGCTCACAATCTGCGATGAGAATCACACGCGGACGATGACGCAGTATCGTACCAATAACACCAAGCCAATGCAACATATAGGCCAGTTTATAACCAAAACCTGACTTACCTGCGGTATGTTGTGGCCGATGCTCAACCGTTATAAGGCCTTTATTCAATAATTTTTTACACGCATTCGTAGAAATCACTAATGCTGAAAGACCTTGAGCGCTGATTTGGTCAAAAAACTGGCCCGAATACGTTTCAGAAACCTCTGACGCATCGTACTTACCAGATGACCAACTGCACATCGTGCCTGCAATATCACCAGGGCCACCGCAATAAATTACTTGTGGGTTTAATTTGGTTGCCATTTTCTGAGTTTGCCGTTGCTGAAAAAAAATTAATTATACCTAAAGCGAAGTTTCAATAAAAAAAACGACACCGTGTACATTACTTGAAAACCAAATCAAGTGCACGCCCAAGAGCTGCACCCCAACTCAGCTCGCGATCATAAAACTGCTCACTCTCAGCCGCACAGTTTGCGCGCATTGATTCATAGTAATTTTTATCGTTCGCCATACGCTTAAGTGCTGAAACCATTGCCTGCTTGTCACCACATTCGACCGCAATTACCGAACGTGGCAAAACATCAATTGCAGGACACACTGCGGTTGCAACTACCGGGCGCCCGGATAAAACACCTTCAACTATCACACGATTCAAACCCTCCGGAAAGTAAGCTGTCGTGGGTACAACAACCGTATGGCAGCGCTCATAGGCCGCATGCATCTCTGAACTCTTCAACTGGCCAAGTATCCGGATACAGCCATCCAGGCCACGTCGAGCACACTCAGCCTTGAGTTCACTCAGCGCTGTTCCGCCACCGCAAATCTCAAGAGATATTTTACTCTGACCATCGGCGTGCAAAGCCGCCATCACATCAAGCAGATCAAAAACACCCTTGTTGCGCTCTGCGCGTCCTGCAGACATTAGCCTGAAAGAGTCAACTTCCCATACAGGGGGGGGGATCCCTGCAAAATGAACGCGCTGATAAGAACTGCGCGCCTGCAAAAGAGCGCCACTGACCTGACCACCAACCATCTCATGCACTTGCCGCTCACACTCCGGTGATATACAAATAGTGGCAATTGGAATTTTTTTCCAAAACCAGCCATTCAGACCCTGCAGAAGACGTTCATACAATGAAGTAGATCGGTAACCACGCGGCCAAAAAGTGCACTGCAAATCAGTAATTACTTTAATACCAAATATGGCCGGAATTGTCAATAACCACCAATGCTCAAAATCTGCAATCAAAATGACCTGCGGACGATGACGCAGTATAGTACCAATAACACCAAGCCAATGCGACATATAGGCCAGTTTATAAACGAGACCTGACTTGCCTGTGGCTTTATTTGGCCGATGCTCAACCATAATAGCGCCTTCAGCAAATAATTCTTTACGCGCATGCGTTGAAATTACTAATGCTGAAAGGCATCGAGCGCTGATTTGGTCAAAAAACTGACCCGAATACGTCTCAGATACTTCCGTCGCATCATGCTTACCAGAGAGCCAACTGCGCATGGTTCCTGCAATATCACCAGGACCGCCGCAATAAATTACTTGTGGGTTTGATTTGATTACCATTTTATCGAATGCTGGTTGACAATAAAGCCAAAACAACTTAACATATTTTATTAAAACAGCTTAAACATCAACCTCTCGAATAATTATTTCCGTACCAGCTCCATCGGCAATGACGTCTCCCCGCAAATATAGTCACTTCGCACAGTACTCAACAAACATTATTCTTATACATTTCTGCATCATCTATTGCCCAGGTGATGGGTGTAGAAGTCGTTCTTGCATACAACCAACAGCATCACCAGACTGAGCATCGCCTTGCAGCCATTTTCTGCGCCCATAAAAAGGATGCAGATTTTGTGACAGATTGAAAATATTGTTGCAGAGTTCGAACTTTATTGATTTCTTGTGTCACGATTTTCAACAACGAATTTTCAGCTCTCTACACCAATGTTAGCCAAGCGAATCATACCCTGTCTCGATGTTCGCGATGGCAGGGTGGTAAAAGGAATAAACTTTGAAGGTTTGAGAGATGCGGGCTCAATCCTTGAGCAGGCACGCTTCTACAACAATGAACTTGCAGATGAGCTTGTTTTCCTTGATATTTCAGCATCACTTGAGTCACGCAAAACAACACTTGAAGAGGTACTGAAAGTCTCCGGTGAGGTCTTCATTCCTCTCACGGTCGGCGGCGGGATCAGTTCGGTTGAAAGGGCCCGGGAGGTCTTTCTGCACGGTGCCGACAAGGTTTCAGTCAATACCGCAGCGGTCAACGACCCCTTCCTGATTTCGAGAATTGCTGAAAAATATGGCTCGCAAGCCGTTGTGGTTGCCATCGATATCAAGAAAAAAGGGAGTGACTACCTCGTCTACACGCATTCAGGGAAAAATCCAACCTGCTATGAAGCACTCGAATGGGCTCATAAAGTCCAGGAACTTGGCGCCGGTGAAATTCTTCTGACCAGCATGGATCGTGACGGCACCAAAGAGGGGTACGATAACGATATTCTCAGTCGGGTCTCCACATCAGTGCATATTCCTGTCATTGCATCCGGAGGAGCGGGGAATCTTGAGCACCTTTATGATGGATTTACCGAAGGTCACGCCGACGCAGCGCTTGCTGCATCAATCTTTCACTTCCGGCAGCACTCAATCCTTGAGGCAAAGGAGTACCTGCGAGCAAGGGGAATACCCGTCCGGATATGACCGGCCCCCCCTGTCAGCCATTCTCTTCCATCAACCGCTTGCGGATATCAGCAAGCTCCTTATGGCGCTGCACAGAGGCTTGCGGATATGACAAATCGAGAGAGCTGAGGGTATGAAAAATGATTTGTGACACAATCAGCCGGGCGTTCTGTTTGTCGTCAGCCGGAACAACATACCAGGGCGCATGTTTGCTGCTTGTTGCACAAAGACAGGCCTCGTAGGCACGCATATATTGCGCCCAGTACTTCCGCTCTTCAATATCAGCTACGCTGAATTTCCAGTTTTTTGCCGGAGCGTCTATTCGGTCAAGAAACCGTTTTCGCTGCTCCTCTTTCGACAGGTGAAGAAAAAACTTGACAATCCTCGTCCCGTTGCGATGGAGATGATTTTCCATATCAACAATCGACTGGTATCGGTGTTCCCAAACTTTTCCGCCATTGATCAGCTCATCCGGAATCCCCTGCACTGCGAGTATTTCCGGATGCACACGAACAATAAGCACCTCCTCATAATAAGAACGGTTGAAGATGCCAATATGACCCCGTGTCGGGAGAGAACAGTTGCTTCTCCAGAGAAAATCATGATCCAGTTCCTGTGCTGACGGATGCTTGAAACTGAAAACCTGACACCCCTGAGGGTTAACTCCCGACATCACATGACGGATGACACCATCTTTACCGGCCGCATCCATCGCCTGAAAAATCAGCAACAATGCATAGCGGTTATCGGCATAATGTACCTGCTGCAGTTTGCTCAACACTGCAACATGATCGGCAAGCAACTCTTTATACTCTTTTTTTGAACGGTACACCGGTTCAACAAGCGTCGGACGTTTGTCGAGATTAACCCGCTCCCCTTCCCGGATCCGGAGAGTATCATGATCAAAATGCATAGGTAGAGTGTCAAGAGAGTGATGTCGATCAACAGCCCCGCGCCATATAACGAAATTGCGCATATATCGACTCATTTCAAAAGCAGTTTTTCATAACCTTCCGGCATACGCAGAGAAAACAACAGAGGCCACGCCTGATTTTAAGCAAAAATTAAGCTTCTTCTCAGACTCCTTTAAGAAAGAGCAAGCTACATTATGGTCATGTTACAATAAAAACTTGACCTTACAACGACTTACAAAACCATTAACGACTCTATGGTACAAACGCTTAAATCCTGGGCAACTCCTCTTGCAGTCGGAGCATTTACCATTTCTGCAATCACCGGTCTTCTGATTTTTTTTGATTTGGAAATTGGCATCATAGAGCCCGTTCACAAATGGCTGAGCTGGCTTCTCGTTGCCGGAGTTCTTCTTCACCTCAGCTCAAACTGGAAACAGTTCACAGCATATTTCTCAAAAAAGCCCGCGCTGGGAATCATTGGCGCTGCACTCATCGTTACCGTAGCCTCTCTTCTACCAATTTTTGGTGAAGATAACGATGGAAAAGAGGGTGGAGAAAAGCAGACCGGAAAAATTGCGACACAGCTTCTTGAATCATCATCGCTTGAAACCGTCGCGCTGGTTACAAAAACCACGCCGAAACTCCTCATTGAACAGCTCGAAAAAAACGGTATCATGGTCAAGAATGCTTCATTAACCATTCAGGAAATTGCCGGCAACAACCAGAAAAGTGAAAAAGCGGTTCTCGGTGCAGTGTTGGCTCAAAGCAACGGTTCCGAAACAAAAGATGGTGACAACGATTAATACTGCAAATAAATTCAGCACATGAGACTCCTTATTATTGAAGATGAGCCGGGAATCGCCGGATTCCTCCGCGATGGACTTGAAGAAGAGTATTTTGCCGTCGACGTTGCTTACGACGGCAAAAGCGGACTTGATATGGCTCTGATCAACGAGTATGACCTGCTCATCGTTGATTGGATGATTCCTGCCCTGAGTGGTATTGAGGTCTGCAGGCAGGTGCGCAAAGCTGGCAGCACAGTTCCAATACTCTTTCTGACAGCCAAAGATACCCTCGAAGATGTTGTGTTCGGTCTTGATGCAGGAGCCAATGATTACATCAAAAAACCCTTTGAGTTTGAAGAGTTGCTTGCTCGCATACGCGTGCAACTCCGAAATAAAACGAGCAATGACGATTCATTAAGCGCAGGAAGCCTCACCATCAATCCGGTAACCCACCAGGTATTCTGCGCTTCAAATGAAATCACCCTCACCCCCAAGGAATTTGCCCTGCTTGAATACCTTGTACGCAATAAAGACCGGGTCTGTACCAGAAGCCGGATCATCGAGCATGTCTGGGATATCCATTTTGATTCCGACACCTCGGTCATTGACGTCTACATTACCTTTCTGCGCAGAAAACTCGAGGCCGCAGGATGTGGAAATATCATTCAAACCATCCGTGGAGTGGGATACATCGTCCGTGAACCAGGCATCTCATGATTATGAAAGCCAAAAATTCTGTCAAACAGAGCCATTCCTTCTTTAAGGGATGGTCAGTCATGAGTTTGCGAAACCGCATTGCGTTCTACTACACCGTCACGACAGCGTTTTTAATCGCTCTTGTCTTTGCAACCATCTACTTTACCGTTGAGCGCATTGTCTACAGGCAATTCGATGAAGAGATAAAAAAAGAGGTTTCAGAAATCCTTTCGGATGCAAATATATCAACCAACGATTTTAAAGGATTTGAGAGTTTTCAGAAACGTGACATTGATGCCGGTGACGGTGACAATGACAATGACCATGATCCAATAAAGAAAAAAAAGATAAATGTTGATACTGAATTTATCCAGTTGGTTGACAGTACCGGACAGGTCATCAATAAATCATCCAGTCTTTCCTGGTGCGTCCTTGCATTTAATCCGACCCAGGCCGGAAGTGCCTACTTCAACAGCAATTTCGGGGGTTCAATGGTCCGACAGGCACAGGTACCTCTTATCGATAACAGAGGAAAAACCCAGGGGTACCTTATTGTTGCCGTTCCCCTGAAAAACGCCATGATCGTCCTGCGCGACCTAAGTGATATATTTTTCTTTTCATTTCCAGTCATCATTCTGACGCTCTTTATGCTGACGCGCCTGATTGCCGGCAAGAGCATACGCCCGATTGAAAAGGTTATTGCCACCGCTGAAAAAATGACACAGGCACATCTTGATCAGCGAATCCCTCTACCCTATCATCATGACGAATTGTATCGCCTTTCAGCAACCTTCAATGCGCTGCTCGACAGGATGCAGGATGCTTTTCAGCGTGAAAAACACTTTACCGCAAACGCTTCGCACGAACTGAAAACACCACTGGCCATCGTCAAAGGGACTCTTGAAGTACTGGTTCGCAAACCGCGCGAAAGAGAGCACTATGAAACGAGAATCCAGTTCTGCCTGAAGGAGTTAAACCGCATGGCACGCCTGATAGACCAGTTACTCATGATTGCACGTCATGAGAGCAACAAGATGCAGCCACATATTGAAACGGTAGAGCTGTCACAACATCTTGAAGGTGTTGTTGAACGGATGCAAACATCTGCATGCACCAAAGATATTGCAATCACCATTGATCAAAAAGAGCACGCCAAAATTGCCGCAGACCCAGGCATGCTTGAGATGATCGTCGAAAACATTCTCTCCAATGCCATCAAATACTCTCCAACCGGTTCATCAATAACCGTCGCCATACAACGCAACGCCAATGCGATTATTTGCAGCATCAGCGATCAGGGAATCGGAATTCCGGCGGAAAAACTGCATGCAATTTTTGAGCGCTTTTACCGAGTTGATGAATCGAGAAACTCAGGCACTGGGGGGTTTGGCCTTGGACTCTCCATCGTCAAAAAACTTGCCGATCTGCAACACATCAAGGTAAGCGTTACCAGCGAAACCAACAGGGGAACAACTTTTTCACTCACCTTTCCTGCAGGGGAGGCTCACTGCTGAGACGACCCTGTTCCGGTATCGTCGGCTCGCCTTGCACCGTCACCCAGTAGGGCTCACCTTCATGATCGACCAGTTTGAAGCAGCCCGTGGCAAGCATCTGCTGCATGAAAGCATCCACTTTATTGCTCTCACCGGGAAAACACTCCGCAACGGCTTTCTGCAATTCGCGCTGCTGGACTGGATGACGTGAAACAATGGCCGTAACCGCCTTTAGCAGGTCAGAAGCGCTGCGAAGATCCATATTGCCTTTAAGCGGATGCACAACCGTAGTGACCTCTGAAAGAATTGCAATAGCCCGCTCAATGCGCTCTTCAGAGGGCAGATGCACCTCCTGCTCGGGCGCGGGCCTTGTGGGAAGCACAAGGTGCACCATATCGGGATTGATTTCTTTGAGCACAGCGGCAAGATCGCGCAACGCTTCATCGGAATCGTTGATACCGCCAAGCAGCATCACCTCAATCCAAAGCCGCCCTTTGTACTCACGGCGAAATGCCACAAGCCCCTCAATATGCTGGCTGAAGGTGAGCCCTTGGGCAGGACGGTCGATTTGCGTATGCAAGGCTTCCGATCCGGCATTAAGCGACGGAAGCACCGCGTCGGCCTGAAGCAGCTCTTCTCGCACTTCCGGCAGATAAAGCAGCGAACCGTTGGTGATTACTGCAACAGGTATACTTGTCAGCTTTTTCACCTCCGCTATCAGCCAGCCAATCCCCTTGTAGAGCATGGTTTCGCCGGAGCCGACAAAGGTTATCCAGTCGATACCCTTGTTGATCGCAAGAGCCTCGCGGATTTCAGCAAGAATACCCTCACGAGGGAAGAACTCCTGCATGTCGGTAGCAAACTTTTTTGTCTTTCCCAACTGACAGTAAACACAGTTCCATGTGCAGCTTTTCGGCGGAAGCAAATCAACTCCGAGTGACTGGCCAAGCCGTTTGGATGAGAGTGGCCCAAAAACGTATTTCATAGTTGGTGATTCCATTTTTTACCGTCAGCCAGCCTTCGCTGTAACGGCGAATTCCGCCATTTTCGCTTCGCTCTCGGCCTCGAAAGCCTCCTTGGAAATATGGGGCAGCAAAAGGCTCGATGCCGTAAAGGCAAGAATCTCAATAACAAATATGACGGCATAAGCCATCATGTGGTTGCCGGAGAGGGTATAGATTACATCACGGATCACGCCAGCTCCGGAATGACCGATAAAAATGGCAAGACTCTGGGCGGTGCCCCATAAGCCGATATAGATACCGCTGCGACCCGCTGTCATATTCATCATCATCGAGATGTTGGAAACACTTGCCGCACCCAGTCCCATACCGGTCACAACAAGACCAACGCGAAGCACTGACTGGTCGTGCATGAAACCTGCGGCAATAATGATGGCGAATCCGATTGCACTGAACGTATTGCCGAAATAGGCACCCCGCTTGAACCCGATCCGTGAAAGCAGAAAACCTGTAGCGAGCATGAAAATGAGCTGGGTGCCGCCCATCATCGGCTTAAACAGCTTGGTAGTTTCTGAAACCTTCATCCCGAAAACTTCCGCACCAAAAGGATCCATAACGACTTCGTTGGCAAAGAGCGCAAAAATGGAGATAAAAATATAGAAAGCGAACTGCAGTGTCCTCGGAGACGAGGAAAGCAGTCGTACCGACTGTGAAAAGCTGATACTGTGCTTTCCCTTGCCCTTGGCTGCGTCCGCGTTGCGGTTTTCTACACCGAGAACGGCCACAAGCCCGAAACAAAGTGTGATGAGACCGCCGATTTCAGCCACCTGCGTCAGCCGTTCAGGAGTAAAAACCGTCAGATAATTGCCCATGTTCCAGTTCGAAATGATCGCCGTTAGAACCATGAGGGTCCAGCTCGCTCCGGTTATCTTGCCAATATGCTCTTCAGGCACAACATCGGCAATCAGTGCGTAATAGGCTGTGGTCGCGACCTGCAGACCAAAACCGAACAGTAGAAAAATAAAGGCGAGCTTCCACAAACCGACATCGGTCAGCAAAGCAGGGAGCATCTCGGAAAAGGCTGTACCGCCTACCTTCACTTCATAGGCCGCCGTTGGTGAAAGCACGAAAGCAACAACGCAGCTCAACAGCCCGAGAAGGATGTAGGGTGTCCTGTGGTAACCAAAAATGCTGAAGCGGTCCGACATGTTGCCGATCCACACCTTGACGCCAAAAATGGCCAGAAGCTCCTTAAGGCTGATAAGCCCTAACGCGATAGTTGCCGGCAGCAGTAACTCCTTGATCATGACCCGGTTCAGAATATCCTGAATGAAGCCGAGCATAAGGCCGAAACCCATCTGGAACATACAGAGACGTACAAGATTCAATGTCTTCACGATCTTCATAAAACAGCGCTAATGATTTCGGAAATACCGGCTGGCTTACACTCAGCGGGAACGAATGGCCTGTAATATAATAAAAAAGCGGCGATCATTGCCGGAGCTTCTCTTCCATTTCGTCTGAAATCCTTGCCGCAAGGCCGGTCAAGCGCTGCGAAGAGCGCTTGTTGCCAATGGCCATAGCGAGTGCCTGCGGGTCACCGATAATCATCACCAGTTTTTTGGCCCGTGTCACGGCCGTGTAGATGAGGTTTCGTTCAAGCAGCGTAAAGTGCTGCATGGAGAGAGGAATCACCACCGCCGGGTACTCCGACCCCTGACTCTTGTGAATGGTGATGGCATAAGCAAGAGCAATTTCATCAAGTTCGCCAGACTCATAGAGCACCTCCCGGCCATCATACTCAACCCGCAGCATGTTCTCATCCTCGTCAACTTGTGTAATGCGACCGATATCACCGTTAAAAACCTCCTTGTCGTAATTGTTGACCATTTGAATCACCTTGTCGCCCTCCGCGTAGGTGGTCTCAAAACGGACAATTTTTCTTGCAGCATGAGGATTCAGACTCTGCTGAAGAAGCGTGTTCAACGCTTTGGTACCAAGCACCCCCTTGTTCATCGGTGTCAGCACCTGAATATCACGAAGCGGCTCCATTCCGAATCGGGTCGGAATGCGTTCAGCAACCACCAGCAACAGCCTTCGCAAAATATCCTCCGTACTCCCGGAGGGCACAACATAAAAGTCGGAAAGCTCCACTGCGCCCTCATCAGCCGTTCCTGACCGGGGAGAGGGAAGGGGCAACTCCCCGCAATTGATACGATGAGCATTGACAATAATCATGGAAGATTGGGCCTGCCGGAAAATCTCCGTCAAACGCACCACCGGCAGCGCTCCGGAGTGGATCATGTCGGCCAGCACAAATCCCGGGCCAACCGGGGGAAGCTGATCAACATCACCGGCAACAATGAGGGCTGAACGGTTGGAGATCGCCGCCAGCAAACGGTTCATCAGCACCACATCAATCATGGAGGCCTCATCAACAATAACCAGATCAGCCTCAAGAGGATAAGAGCTGCCTCGCCTGAAATCGCGGGCATGAGGATCATATTCAAGCAGGCGGTGGATGGTTTTCGCCTCCATACCGGTCGCCTCAGAGAGCCGTTTAGCCGCCCTCCCGGTTGGAGCGCAAAGGAGCACCTTCAGCTCCTCCGTCTCAAGAATGTCAAGAATTGTGTTGATAATGGTGGTTTTACCCACGCCAGGCCCGCCGGTAATAACCGTGAACTTGCTTAAAAGCGCAAGCGCCACGGCACTCCGCTGCGACTCCGACAGCTTAATGGCCGACACATCCTCCGCCGCAGGAATAACCGTTGCCAAATCAAGAACTCCCCAGGGAAGCGCACCCGGCATAATGCGCCCAATACTTTTGGCAACTCCCCTCTCCGCCCGAAAAAGAGCAACAAGGTAATAACTCTTTGCGCCCTCATCGTCAACAGCAACGACGGTGCCAATGGAGAGTTCCTGCGCAAGAGCCTCTTCAAGCACAGGCTCCGAAATATTGAGAAGCCTCCTGCAGGCAGCAAGCAGCATCGGCTCAGGAACCCGGCAATGCCCCTCAAACGAGAGTTCCTGAAGCGCACAGCCAATACCCGCCCCGACACGCAACAGAGAGTCGGGCGCCATGCCAATATTGCGGGCAATCTGATCAGCAATCCGGAAGCCAATTCCCGGTATGTCGACAATCAGGCGATAGGGGTTGGCACTCACCATCGCCACAGCATCATCACCATAGAGACGAAAAATCCGGGCGATGCGCGACGTGCTTACCCCATGAGAGTGCAGAAAGAGCATGATTTTTTTAACCGCCCTCTGCTCCGCCCAACCAGCAACAATCTGCTTCAACTTTTTTTTGCCAATACCCTGAATCTCAAGCAATTGTTCTGGATGATCCTCAATAACCGTGAATACCTCCATTCCATAAGCCCGCACCAGCACTTTTGCCAAGCGAAGCCCGATTCCCTTGACCATGCCAGAGCAGAGATATTTCGTAATTCCCTCAAGCGTATCGGGAGGGACAACCAGAATATGGGTTGCCTTGAACTGCAACCCCCAGGTCTTGTCGTTATGCCAGCAACCGACCGCCTCAACATGCTGCCCAAGGTTAACCGCAGCAACATAGCCTACCACCGTCACCGCATCACGCTCCCCGTTTCTGCCGAGGCGCAAAACACTGAACCCCGAAGACTCGCTGAAAAAGCTCACCTTTTCAACAATACCGGTAATGCGCTCCTCGCCGGGATTGGCGGGTTGGCTCTCACTCATTAAAAGCGTAAGGTTAGGTTATACACCGACATTCTCGACTCGACCTGGCACAACACAATAAGCTGCCGCCAAAATACTTGCGATGTGGGGAGCAAGATCAGCAGTACGGTTGGAACAACCACGATACCGAAAGGCAGGATTTTGATGTTTTAGCATGAAACAAAAAATCTTTTGATAATATTTTTTATGCGATTCCCGTAAAATAGAGCTTCTCCTACTTCAGATCGTGGCCGATAGTTCAACGCCGTTTTTGCGAATCAATTGCAATGAGCACAATGCGTGCTCTTGAAACCAACTCATCGAATCAGTTGACTTGCTCATATAAACCTGTTCCCAGCGCTCTTTCGCCTGCATATCATTATCTTCTGCTGAATAGTCTTTCGACCAGGATTTACTAAAATCTAACGGAGAAATATAATTACCGGGCAATTTCAAGCAGTTAAAATACTTTGAGAAAAATTTTATCCTGAAGAAAAACCGGACGATCAGCAAGATCATGAAGATGGTGGAGCAAAAAACACCATCTGTCGAAGTTAGTCAGAGCAGCTCATCAATTTTTTTCGTTAACCTGGGACGCTTGCAATAGTCACACCTGGCTAAAAAGCACGGACAGCACGGACGCGAACGAAGTAGTGGATCGTGTTGAAGCTGAGTTGGATGCCGTTGGAGAAGAGCTGCACCCATGCACGGTCAGCCATGCTCACTGTTGAACTCCAATAGCCGGTGCCGGTAAAGCCGCCGACAATGCTTTTCTGGAGATACAACTGTTTCAACTGCTCCTTGTTTGGCAAAAACCAGTCGCTGTAGCCGTTGCTGACCAGGTCACTGCATTTTGCCTGGGCGTCGGGCCAAATAAAACGCCCATCAGAAGCACTGCCGGAAGAGCGGCCCAAGATGTCTGTCTTGGCGGCAATCAGGCCGTGTTGACCACTCTTGTCGACAAAAAAAACAATTCCTCCTCCATAGTTGTCGCCAATCTTTGCGGCAGAAGAGAGTGCGGGAAGCGTAAACAGAGACAATGCAATGAGCAAGAAGCTCATCCCAAGCCGGGTGACACGGGGTTGTGCGTTGAGTTTCATGATGGTTGTTGACTCTTTTAATGTTATGGGAAAAGCGTGTCAGAAAAAAAATCTCACCGAATCTAACAATTGCTACAGGGTAACAAGAAGACATTTTTTCAGCATCAACACTGGCGCCACGCTTTTTTCGGAAAGGCCACGGAGACGATGATCAGAAGAATTGTCTTGGTATAATTTGTAAAAATACTCTAAATTAATGTAAAGAGCCGTTTCAGTAACGGAATAAGGGTTTGGCGATTATTTTTCCAATAACCTCTCAATAGTAAACATCATGGCAAACGAAACAACCAATGATCTCGCAGCCGCCTTCAGCAATTTGCTCAATACCGGCGGCACACTTCTTCAGCAGTCAGTCGAACTGATGACCAGTGGACTGAAAAGTACTTCTCAGGCCATTGAGCCTCTGGGCAAGTCAGTCATTGAACTGGCTGGCAATGCAACCAATGCGCTGAATCAGACGTTGCAGAATGTCTCTGCGGCTATCGCTCCGAAAAAGTAAATCAGCTTTTTTATCGCTGCTTTTCAAAAGCACCCTGCACCTGAAACCGCAGGGTGCTTTTTTTACGCATGAAAGATGTTATACACGGCTGTCGAAAGCGAGTTGATGTTGAAGGGCTTCTGGATAAAGTTAATCCCGCTGTTAAGGAGAGTGTTATTGGCAATAACGTCAGCAGTATAGCCCGACATAAAGAGCGTTTTAAGCTCTGGTCGAAATGTGTGGATTTTTTTTGAAAGTTCTGATCCATTCATTTCAGGCATGATCACATCCGTCAGCAGCAGGTCAATCATACCATTATAGTTTTCCGCCATAGAGAGGGCTTCCGAAGATGTAACAGCCGCAAGCACCTTGTAGCCGTTGCGTTCAAGCATGAGCTTACAGAGCTTGAGAATGGGCAGCTCATCTTCAACAAGCAGAATGGTCTGGTGGCCTTTATGAGTCAATTGCTCCGTCGGTGCTTTCTGATCCTCCTTCAACTCGACGTTGTAGAGAGGGAGATGAATTATGATGGTTGTTCCCTTTCCCGGTTCGCTCTGGCATTCGATAGTGCCGTTGTTCTGTTTGACAATCCCGTAGACCATTGACAATCCAAGCCCGGTCCCTTTTCCCGGCTCTTTTGTGGTGAAAAATGGCTCAAAAATATGTTTAAGATTGTTTTGATCAATACCGCATCCATCATCACGAACAGAAAGCGTCACACAGTCAACCGGGCGACCATCGACGTTGCTGGCTTCACCGGCGATATCAGAACACGTATAGGTGCCGCTTTCAAGCGTAATCCTGCCGTTCGCCTTTATGGCATCACGGGCGTTGACCAGGAGGTTGACAAGAATCTGGTCGATCTGCGATGGATCAATGTTTATAAGGGAGTTTTTGCCGTCAGGAATCCATACCAGCGTGATATGTTCACCGATGAGGCGCCGCAACATGGGAAGCAACTCTTCGACTGCGGTGTTCAATTCAAGAATTTTTGGACTGACAATCTGCTTCCGGGCAAAGGCAAGGAGTTGCCGGATCAGATCGGACGAACGGATCGCCGCCTGACGAATAGCCTCAAGATCGGCATAGACTTCATCAGATGGGTCAAAAAGTTCAAGGGCCATTTCGGAGTGGCCGAGAATAACTGTCAGCATATTGTTAAAGTCGTGGGCTACCCCACCGGCCAGCCTTCCCACCATCTCCATTTTCTGTGACTGCTGAAGCTGAATTTCAAGTTTCTTCCTCTCCTCTTCGATCTTGCAGCGCTCAGTAATATCGTTAATGATCGAATAAAGGAGTGAGCGATTCAGCATGGTAATCGGGCCACTGAACACTTCCACATCACAGATTGAGCCGTCAGCCCGGCGATGACGAAAAAGAAAATAATTTCTCTTTTCACTGCGGGCCAGTTCCATTTCCCTTGCGACCTCTTGCTCCGTCAACAGGTTAATCTGGCTGATTTTCATCCGGCGGAGTTCAGCAAGATCCCATCCATAGTAGACGACTGCCGCTTCATTGGCGTCAATAATCTGACCATTTTTCGGATCGATGATCAGCATCACGGTATGCTTGTTCTGAAAGAGGCTTTTGTAGCGTGCCTCACTTTGACGAAGCTCCTCCTCCGCCACTTCACGTGCCTGACGGTTTTGCAACATGGAGACTCCATAAGCGAGATTTTCTGCCAGTGAGGTGAGGAGCTTTGTCTCTTCGGCATTGAAAGCATCCGGCATGGCGGAGTAAATGGCAAGAGCGCCAAACACCCTGTCGCCCTGTTTCAGCGGAAAGCTTTGATTGGAGGTATAACCACGCTTTCTTGCCTCTTCGCGCCATGGCAAAAAATGCGGGTCTCCAAGAACATCATTAACAACACATGGCCGTCCCGTGCGGATTGCCGTTCCTGTTGGGCCCTGTCCAAGCTCAACATCTGCCCAGGAGAGCTTAACCGTTTCCAGATAACCCTCCTCAAAACCTGCCTGGGCAACCGGGCGTACACTCTTTTCCTCGTCATATTCCGCATAACCGACCCAGGCCATCTTATAACCGCCGATTTCAACAACAATACGGCAGATTTCACGCAGGAGCTCCATCTCATTACTCGCATGAAGCAGCGCCTGATTGCAGTTACTGAGCGCAAGAAGTGCACGGTTCAACCAATGGCGTTCATTTTCCAGAAGCTTTTGCCCGATGCGATCCATTCTCACGCCTCCCTTTTGCGCATAAGTTCAACAAGTTCGGCTGTTCGTGATGCCTGCTTTTCGACGGCTTCAGCAAGCCGTTCCATCTCCGTGTGCCGTCCGCGCTCGGTTGCGGTATCAAACAGGATCGGCTTCTGAAACCCTTCAGAAAGCTGAAAAATGTGGCGGCAGAGCATGATAAGGACAACATAAAAGACCGGCAGCAGATACTCGGCAAAAATGACCGGCATCTCCTTATAGTGCTGCATGATGCCTTCCCAGTCGCCGCTGAAGAACAAATCCCATTTCAAAAAAAAATAGAGGTAGATGGCGGGATGAAAAACCAGAAAAAAACGCATGATTTTCGATTGCCGGCGATTGGCCGCATCACTTTCATACTTTGAAAGAAGCCAGGGAAAGTGACCAACGAGCATTGCGGACCTGCGGTCGTTAAGATAGTGCGCCCCTTGCAGTGCGGAGTCGATAAAAGAGGATACCTGGCTTAACAAAAAGGTGGAGAGAATCATGGCCAGAAAGGCATAGCTGATATCGTCGAACTTGAACGAGCCGGAAAGATAGGGCAGCGTAATGGTTTTCGGTTTGATGACGATAAAAAGCATGGCGATGCCCGCGAGCAGGAGAGAGAAGGTGTGAAGCTTGCGGGCATGACGGAGGCTTTCGATGACGGCATCGGCGTTGGCTCCCTGCATGGAGTTGCCTGGCGGGTCGATTCTGAACAAGGCTGCCGAGTCGGTGAGGGATGAGTAGAGACCATTTGCGCCAATATCACACCCCTCAATGTCACGATAGATGGTGCAGATATCGATGGTGCTTTTGCTGAAATTGACTCCGGTGAGGTTACTTCTGCTGAGGTCAGCACCACGGAGATCAGCACCACGGAGATCCGCGTCTGCAAGATTTGCACCTACAAGCTTCGCTTTTGCAAGGTTTGCACCTCCAAGATCGACGGCTGAGAGGTTGGCGCCCCGCAGGTCAAGTGTGGCAAGCAGAGCTTCGTGCAAATCCGGCACTATCTCCGGATGTTCCTGACGCCAGAGGTTCCACGTGGTAACGCCCTCTTTGAGGAGCTTCAGATGTTCTGTGACGGCCATAAATTCAATACAAAATGTTATGAAACCGTTGATACGGGGGTTTTGCCAACATACTTCAGCACCGCATTCAACAGTGACGCGCTCCGGGTGAGCTGAATATAGACCTCGCTTTGGGTCATATCCCTCTTCTCTTTGCGTATCTTGATGCCAAGATGGAGTGCGGTATTGGCTACTTTTGCAATTTCACGGGCAAGGTCAGCTTCGTCCAGAATGGTAATATTCTTCATGTTGCGCTGAATATAGCCAATGTTGTTTCTTACGCTGCCTTCAACAATACCGTCATTGATGCTGTGGCGGTTTTTGTTGAAATCGTCATAGAAGGTGTTGTGCAGCGGCATGGAGAGATCGCCAATGTAGTGCGCACAGAATGCAAGCGGATATTCGGCATATTTGCCGCTCTCTTTCTCTGCCTTGTAAGCCCTTACTGCACCGATGATGGCGCCGTAAAGGTGCCCTTCATCATCGTCCGGCTTGTTGTAGCGCTCAATCTGACTCATAACCATTGCGGCATCGACCGTTTTGCCAGCGTTATTGTTGTAGTAATGATTTTTCTCTTCTGTCGGCCTGAATTCACTCTTCGATTTGGCAACATCGGGTGCAGCCGCACTGTACCAGAGATCAAAGCCAGCAGCCTCGGCAACCGAAAGATGGGTTTTGTCATGCCAGGCCAAGGCTGGCAGTGAAGAGAAGGTAAGAGTAAGAACTGTTGAGAGAGAAGCTATGTTTCGTGACAGGATACGCATGAGAGTCTTCTTGTTTTTGCGTTATGAAGCCAACCTGAGGACAATTAAATCACACATAAAATATACACGTTTTACAGAGTTTCCGCGATTCAGAGAGGCGACATTTCAAGCATTCTCTTGATGGATCCAAGGGATGCAAGGCGGAGCGTTTCGTCAACAAGAATCTCCGGTTTGCGGTTCAGCATGCAATGGTAGAGCTTTTCGAGGGTATTCTGCTTCATCTGTGTACAGACACTTCGAGAATTGCTGAAATCCTTGGGTGCCGGAATAAAGGTTTTCAACGGGGAGCGCTTCTGCATTTCATAGAGAATGCCGGGCTCAGTTGCAACAATGAAGGTTTCTGCGGCACTTGCAACGGTATAGTCCAGCAACGCTTTCGTTGAGCCGATAAATGCTGCATGACGAAGCACCTCTTCTCGACATTCGGGATGGGCTATGAGTTCCGCACCTGGATGTTCCTGGCGAGCCTTGAGCATATTGGATTCTGAAAAATCGTCATGGACATAGCAGTATCCTTGCCAGAGAATCATCTTCCTGCCAAGTTTTTTTGCCAGATAGGCGCCAAGGTTTCGGTCAGGGCCGAAAATAATCTGCCGGTTTTCGGGAATCTGGCGGATAATCTCTTCGGCATTCGAGGAAGTACAGGTAATGTCGGAGAGTGCCTTGATTTCAGCCGTTGAGTTAATATAGGTAATGACGAGAGCGCCGGGATGCTTTTGCTTGAATATCCTGAACTCCTCTGCCGGGCAACTGTCGGCAAGCGGGCATCCGGCACGGGCATCAGGCATCAGTACCAGTTTTCCGGGATTGAGGATTTTAGCGGTTTCGGCCATGAAATAGACTCCGGCAAAAACGATGACGTCAGCATTGGTTTTTTCGGCTGCACGGGCAAGGGCAAGGCTGTCACCCACAATATCGGCAACCTGCTGTATCTCGGGAACGGTATAGTAATGGGCAAGAACGAGTGCGTTCATCTCTTTTTTCAACGCATTGATCCGCCGAAAAAGCTCTTCATGCGAAAAAGAGGCACTGCTGGCGCCGGTTGAAGCAAAATCTCTGGTCATGGTCTTATTTACTGTGTGGTTGCAAGCACGCCGTTAAGGTCTGGCTCTTATTTGAGGTAATAGTCAAGATCGTCATCTTCCCTGATCAAAAGCAGAATGGCCGAATTGGGCACAATAATGTACCGTTCATCTTCATACTCAATTTCATAGGAACTGCTCTGGATAAAAATAGCCATATCACCCACTTTTGCCTGGAGCGGTATGTACTGGGCGGCGGAAACCCGCTCTTTCCATGGTTCGTCCGACTCGGGCGGTGGGCCTACAGGATAGCCTGGCCCGGTTTTTATAATGTAGCCAGTCTGTATTTTTTCCTTTTCCTGGACACCTGGAGGAAGATAAATGCCAGATTTTGTTCTCTCACCAAGAGATTTTGGCTTGATTAATACTCTATCACCAACAACAATAAATTTATCTGTTATATTCACGTTCTGAGTCATCTCTTTTGCTCTTGACCTGTTGACTTCAACACCCATCTCGTTTGATGAGGAAAATGTAATAAAAAAACCGGAATATGAACCGTGCGGAAGTTTTTTACTCTTTTTGTTGAATACGGTACCTTGCTGCTTTTTGTGCTTTACTGCAGCATAGCTTTTCTTTTTATACGACTTGAGCAGGATGATGTACAGGGCACGCTGCACAATGGTGGGCTTGAGTTCAGCGCGGCCATCAATGAACAATTGATGCAGTTCAGCTCCCTGTTTACCCTGAAAAGAGAAAACGAACGGCTCATGCGAGTCAACACTGATCTGCTTTCGAGGGTACTCACCCTTGAGACTTCAGCTTTAGATGAACGGAGCCGAAAGAAAATACTTGCCGATACCACGTTCAATGCATCAGGATTTATCATGGCAAGGGTTGTTGACCGCAAATTCAGCGACCGTGAAAACATGCTGGTGATTGATGCGGGGTGGAGGAAAGGAGTCAAAAAAGATATGACCGTTCTGGTTCCTGAAGGATTGGTGGGAAGGGTAACGGCGGTTTCCGAAAACTATGCACGGGTTATGCCGGTTATCCACCCGGATTTCAAGGTCATCGCGGTAGCCGATTCATGCGGCAGTATGGGAATTCTTTCCTGGAGTGGAGGCAGGGAGTTTATTGCCCAGATTGAACATATTCCCATAAGCAGCCGTATTAAACTCAACGAACGATTAGTCACCTCCGATTTCAGTACCTTTTCTATAAGGGGCATTCCTGTGGGGAGAGTGGTTCGCATGAAACCAGACAACCTGTTTTATGATGTTGATGTCCGGCTTGCCGTTGACTTTTCAAACTTGACACTGGTACTGGTTGCGCCACTGAAAATTAACCAGGAAAAAATCAGTATCATGGGTGATGAGACCCCAACTATAAATAAAAAAAGCCATTAATCTTCAGATATCGACCCAGTGACAAAAAAAATATATCTTTCTTTGCTTTTCCTCTGCATCATCTCACTGGTGCAGAAGTTCAGTTTGTCGCACATAACGCTTTTCGATGTTTCAGCAGATGCTGTTACTATTTTTCTTGCATTTATTGCCGTTACTACCAATCAGAAAACCAATACCAGTTTCGGGTTTGCTGCAGGGGTGCTTACAGGCCTTTTAACGGGAAACGTGGGTTTAAATATGCTGGCAAGAACAGTCGGAAGTTTTGTTGCCGGTTATTTTAATGTTCCAAAAGAGAGTCATGCGACACCAAAACAAAAAAGCAGACGATTTTATGCCGCAGTCATAGTGGCCGGGCTCTGTACCAATGCCATTTTATCAGTTGGCGACAATCCCCTCGGCTTTTCGCCAGGCTACCGGATCGTAGTTTTTGGTTTTCTTGAATCTCTCTTCAACCTCATCCTTGCCATAATACTGAACTGGCTGTTTTTGAGACAATCACTTGCAAACTGAACGATGGATAAACTTCTGCGAAGCACCGTGCTTGTATCGTCTTTTGTGATAACTCTTTTTGTGCTGCTTTATCTCCGGCTTTTCTATCTGCAGGTCATCAATTATCAGCAGTTTGGATCAATTTCAACCACGAACAGCATTCGTCGAATCTGGGTTCAGCCGCCAAGAGGTCGCTTTATTGACCGGGTTGGCGTTGTTCTTGTTGACAATCAGCCACTCTATACGGTAAAAATTGTTCCTTCTGAATTCAAAAAAGAGCGTACCCGTTTTCTTGCATGGCTTATGGGGAAGCCGGAAGAGGAGTTGAGAGAAATTATCAAGAAAGGAACACTCTTCAACCGCTATTCAGGCACCATCATCAGCCGCAACCTTGATGCGGTTGCGATAGCGAAAGTGAGTGAAAATCTCTGGCAACTTCCCGGAGTACAGATAGAGACCGAGAACAAGAGGTTCTATCCAGATTCCCTCTTTGGTTCGCATCTCTTCGGCTATTTACGCTCAATACCCAAAGAAAAACTTGAGGAGCTTTCTGATCAGGGTTATACGCAGAATGACAAAATCGGGTATAGCGGACTTGAAAAATTTTATGAAGAAGAGTTGAAAGGGCAAAAAGGAATGCGGTTTGAAATGGTTACCCCTCTCGGCAAATACGCAGGAAAATATGATAATGGGAAAAATGATATCTCCGCCGTAAAAGGGGACGATCTCTATCTCTCTATTGATGCTGGCCTGCAACAACTTGCAGAACAACTCCTGAGAAAAACCGGAAAATCCGGTGCCGTCGTGGCCATTGACCCTTCGACTGGCGGTGTTCTTGCCCTTGCCAGTGCTCCTGACTACGATCTTGATATCTTTAACGGCTCTACCGACAGTAAAGGGTGGCACGATATTGTTACATCTCCCCAAAAACCGCTTTTTAACCGAACAGTTCAGGCAGTCTATCCTCCAGGTTCCATCTACAAGATGATTCTTGCCATGGCCGCTCTTGAGGGAAAAAAGATCGATCCCGCAAAAAAAATACTTGACAACGGCGCATTCGTCTATGGCCACAGACGCTTTCTCAGTAACGAAGGCCGGGGACACGGCTGGGTGGATATGAGAGAGGCTATTACGGTCTCATCAAATGTTTATTTTTATAATCTGATTTTTAATGTCGGATTTGAAGATTGGACCAAGTATGGCGCGATGTTCGGTTTTGGAGAAAAAACCGGCATTGATATGCCTGGCGAGCGACATGGACTTCTGCCATCAACCGACTATTACAATCAACGGTATGGCGTGAACAAGTGGACAAAGGGATATCTGGTCAGCCTTGCAATTGGTCAGGGCGAGCTCGGTACCACTCCTGTGCAACTCGCTACTTATGCTGCGGCCATTGCGAACAGGGGAACCCTCTTTCAGCCCCATATTGTCACCGGCTACCGTGATACGGCTACCGGTGAGTACAGTGCATATACCTACAGCAAACAGCAGCTTCCAGTTTCAAAAGCAACATTTGATCTTATCCATGATGGCATGACAGGCGTCGTGGAGAGAGGTACCGGGACACTGGCACAAGTTCCCGGAGTAACCATTGCAGGAAAAACCGGCACCGCACAAAATCCTCATGGTAAAGATCATGCCTGGTTTATTGCGTTTGCCCCTGTGGAGCATCCAAAAATTGCCATGGCTGTTTTGGTCGAAAATGCCGGTTTTGGTGGAGCTATTTCTGCACCGATTGCCCGCGAACTGATCCGCTATTATGTAAAAGGAGAGACGTTGCCAGTTGCAGTCGCAAAAAAAGGGATAGAATCCTCTGCGGCAGCCTCGCAGCAAGCTGACAGTACAAAAAAAACAATACCGACAGCTCCTCAACCTGAAAAAAAACGCACTCCCTCCGAACTTCTCAAAGGGAATAAAAACAGGAACAATACCGAAAAAAGAGCAGAATGATTTACAAAGATGATCCCGATTCCATAAAGGGATTTCTCGAAGACACGAGTAACCTGAAGAGCGGTCATACTCCGGGGGTTTTTTTCCCGGAAACGGTGGACGAACTTGCCGGGCTCCTCAAAAGAGCCCTCAAGGAGCATCACCAATTTACCATTGCTGGAAATGGAACAGGGACAACCGGCGGCAGAATCCCCCTGGGAGAATATGTTCTTTCGATGCAAAAGCTTGATCACATCAGCGAACCGGTGCAGCTCTCTACCGACAGAGCCTCTATAACCGTGCAGGCTGGAGTACTCCTCGAAACGCTCCAGAAAAAAGTGGAGTTTTCCGGCTGGTTTTATCCGCCGGATCCGACTGAAAAGCTCTGTTTTATTGGAAGCACGATAGCGAACAACTCTTCGGGAGCGAGAAGTTTCAAATACGGCTCGACGCGAAACCATGTTGCAAGAATCCTTGTCGTTCTTGCACAGGGTGAGGTGCTCAATCTTTCGCGCGGTTTCTGCCGGGCTGACAACGAGGGTCTCTTCCGCTTCTGCCTGCCTTCAGGCAAAGAAATGGCCTTCAAAAGGCCGGAATATTCTATGCCGTCAACCTCAAAACACAATGCTGGCTACTTTTCAGAGGCGGGAATGGATCTTGTTGATCTCTTTATCGGATCTGAAGGAACGCTTGGGATTATTGCGGAAGCTGACCTTCTGCTCACTCCCCTTCCGCCATCAATCATCTCCTGCCTGGTCTACTTCAGCACACTTGAAGGGTTGTTCCGCTTTGTCGGGCAGCTTAAAGAAAAGAACAACGGTATTTCACCCCGGGCTATTGAGTTTTTTGATAGCCATTCACTTGAGTTTCTTGCAGTCAGGTATCCCGAAGTGCCCGGCAAGAGTGAAGGCGCCATTTTTCTGGAGCTTGAAACAACGCCTGAACGGGAAGGGAGCGACCTCGACATCCTCTTCGAGCTGATGGAGCGTTGCGATGCCATCTGTGATGAATCGTGGATGGCACTCGATTGTCATGAACAGGAACGGTTGCGGGAGTTTCGTCACGCCTTGCCACTCATCGTCAACGACTGGCTCAGCCGGCAGCATGAGAGCAAAATCAGCACCGACATGGCCGTGCCGGAGAGTCGGTTTGGCGAACTCTTCGATTTTTATCGCACTTCTTGCGAAGAAGAGAGCTTTGTCTATATTATTTTTGGTCATATAGGAGATGCGCATCTCCATTTAAACATCCTGCCACGAAACCATGAAGAGTTTTTAAAGGCAAAGGCCCTCTACCGCAGCTTTGTTGGCAAAGTTCTTGAGCTGGGGGGGACGCTTTCGGCCGAGCATGGCATTGGCAAACTCAAGGTGGAGTATCTTGTGGTGATGTATCATGAAGGCGGCATAAGGGAGATGGCCAGAGTGAAAAAATATCTGGATCCCTTTCTCGTGCTCAACAGGGGAAATCTTATTCCTGCCGCATATTTGGAAACTGAAACCCATTGAACCCAGGTCACTGTGGCAAAAAAACAGCATATTCCGCAATACGTCCAGGCCATTCAAAACAGAAAGGCCCGTTACGAATTTGAAATTCTTGATACCCTCGTTGTCGGTATCCAGCTTTTTGGCAGTGAAGTTAAATCGGTACGCCTGGGGCAAGCCAGCCTGAGTGAAAGCTTTGCCATCATCCTTCGTAATGAGATCTGGCTTGAAGGCATGCAGATTACCCCTTATGAACATAACCGGATGGAGCTGATTGAAGCGAAACGGAGCCGGAAGTTGCTGCTGCACAAAGCGGAGATCCGCAAAATAGAGGCTAAAATCAGTGAAAAAGGGCTCACACTGGTACCGCTGAAAGCGTTTTTTAACTCGAAAGGACTCTTGAAAATTGAGCTTGCCATAGCGAAAGGCAAAAAGCTCTACGACAAGCGAGAAACCATTAAAGCACGTGAAAACCAGCGGCAGATGGAACAAATCAGAAAGCAATACTAAAACAAAAAAAAGAGAGAGAATTCAGATGCTTTTTCCATCAGTACAGGAACAGCTTGATATTATTGTTGGCAATACCATAGAAATTATCAGCCTCGACGAACTTGAACAAAAACTGCGCCAGAGCCTGAAGAGTGGCCGACCGCTCAAAATAAAGCTTGGCGCCGATCCCTCTCGACCTGATTTGCACCTTGGCCACTCGGTCGTGCTGCGCAAACTCAGGGAATTCCAGAATCTCGGCCATGAAGCGATTTTGATCATTGGCGACTTCACCGCCATGATCGGCGACCCTTCCGGAAAGAGCAAAACAAGACCGCAGCTCTCAGCCGAAGAGGCACGAGAAAACGGTATCAGCTATTTTGAACAGGCTTCAAAGATTCTTGACCCGGAGAAAACGACAATCTGCTATAACTCCGACTGGCTTGGAAAGATGAGTTTTGCCGACGTCGTCCGTCTTTCAAGCCACTACACGGTGGCACGGATGCTTGAGCGTGACGACTTCGAACGGCGCTATCGTGCTCAGGAACCGATTTCTATTCACGAGTTCCTCTATCCCCTTGCCCAGGGAATGGATTCGGTCCATCTGAAAAACGATGTCGAGCTTGGCGGTACCGACCAGAAATTCAACCTTCTTGTCGGTCGTGACCTGCAGCGGGAGTACGGCATTGCGCCCCAGGTCTGCATCACCATGCCGCTGCTTGTTGGCACGGCTGGAGGAGAAAAAATGTCAAAATCACTTGGCAATGCCATTTGTTTCAACGACACTCCGTCCGATATCTATGGCAAGGTGCTCTCCATTCCTGATACACTCATTGAGACCTACTGCAAACTTCTGCTGTCCGGCGCAGCCTCTGGCAGTACCGAAATTCTTGGGCAGATAACAACAAACCCAAGAACGGCCAAACGGGCGCTTGCAAAAGGAATTGTGGCGCTCTACTCTTCAATGGAGGAGGCTGAAGGGGCTGAAGTCCACTTTGACCAGCTCTTTATCCACAAAAAAGCGCCTGATAATATTGAGCTTTTTGAGTTTGACGACCTCTCAATGCCGATCATCGACCTTTTAATGACCCTTGGCGCTGCCGTTTCAAAAAGTGATGCACGAAGAATGATTCAGCAGAAATCGGTGCTGATTGATGAGAGAAAAATCGAAGAAATTGCCGAGCTGATTGAGTTCAGCATTGAACCGAAAATCATCAAGGCTGGCAAAAGGAAGTTTTTCAAAGTGGCCACAAGAAAAACATTTTGAATGCGACCGCTTTTTTCTATAATTCGCTGATTTCGGCAGAGAAAACGCTTCAAACAAACCTTATTAATCCGGAGGCACGGCATTGTCATTTGTCCCATCAAAAGTATTTTTCACCAAAGGTGTGGGAAGACACAAAGAATATCTCTCCTCATTCGAGCTTGCCCTGAGAGAGGCAAAAATCGAAAAATGCAATCTGGTTACGGTATCAAGTATTTTTCCGCCCCATTGTGAGCGCGTCAGCCTGGAAGAGGGTATCAAGCTTCTCTCTCCTGGGCAAATCACCTTTGCCGTCATGGCGCGTAACTCGACCAATGAATTCAACCGCCTGATTGCAGCTTCGGTCGGCGTCGCAATTCCTGCCGACGAAACACAGTACGGCTATCTGTCAGAACACCACCCCTACGGTGAGTCCGCTGAACAGTCGGGTGAATATGCCGAAGATCTGGCGGCAACAATGCTTGCGACCACTCTCGGCATTGAATTTGATCCTAACAAAGATTGGGATGAGCGTGAGGGTATTTACAAGATGAGTGGCAAAATTATTAATTCATACAACATCACCGAAACCGCAGAAGGCCAGAATGGCCTCTGGACAACGGTCATTTCGTGCGCAGTTCTTCTACCGTAATTAGTTATGACTGAATCGATCAAAACTGACGTCCTGGTGATCGGCAGCGGCATAGGTGGACTCTATTTTGCCATTTCTATGGCCGACCATGCCAAGGTAACGATCATCACAAAAAAAGAAAGTTCCACCTCGAATACCAACTGGGCGCAGGGCGGAATCGCCGCAACCATCGACCGTAACGACAGTGCTGAGCTGCATATTGCCGACACCCTTGATGCCGGTGCCGGGCTGTGTAACGTCGAAATGGTCTCACTCATGGTTGAGGAGGGACCGCAGCATATCGAGCGCCTCAAGGAGCTTGGTGTCAACTTTACAACTTCCGACAATGAGCAGCTCCATCTTGGCAAGGAGGGTGGTCATTCGAGAAGCCGCATTGTCCATGCACAGGATTTGACCGGACGGGAGGTTGAAACGGCCCTTCTCAATCGTGTCAACAGCCATCCCAATATCACCCTGCTTGAACACCACTTTGCCATCGAGTTGCTCACAGAGCATCATCTTGGTATCAAAACAAACGACATCAACTGTTATGGAGCCTACGTGCTCGACTCAAAACAGCGGCAACCAAAAAAAATTCTCGCTAAAATTACCATGCTCGCCTCCGGTGGGCTCGGTCAAATCTATCCCTATACGACCAACCCGGAAATTGCCACCGGAGACGGTGTAGCAATGGCATACCGCGCCGGAGCTGAAATTGCCAATATGGAGTTCATCCAGTTTCATCCAACAGCTCTTTACCACCCGAAAGCAAAATCGTTTTTGATTTCGGAAGCTGTCCGGGGATTCGGAGGAATTTTGAGACTGAAAAATGGTCAGGAATTCATGCACAAGTATGATAAACGACTGAACCTGGCACCGCGCGATATTGTGGCCCGCGCCATTGACTCAGAGATCAAAAAAAGCGGTGAAGAGTGCGTATTCCTTGATGTGACGCATATTGATCCTGAAAAAACAAGGGAGCATTTTCCCAATATCTACCAGACCTGCCTCAGTTTTGGCATCGACATGACGAGGGAGATGATTCCCGTCGTTCCTGCTGCACACTATTCGTGCGGCGGTGTACGAACCGACAAGAGGGGACGAAGCACCATAGCACGCCTTTATGCCTGCGGAGAGACGAGTTGTACCGGAGTTCACGGAGCAAACCGCCTGGCAAGCAACTCCCTGCTTGAAGCTCTTGTTTTTGCATGGAGGTCATATCTTGCTATCTCTGAAGAGGTGAACAAGCGTGACAACAGTATTGATTTTCCTGACTGGGATGATACGGGGACGGTCAATTCAGAGGAGTGGATTCTGGTATCGCACAACAAGCGGGAGGCGCAGCAGGTGATGAACGACTATGTCGGTATTGTGCGCAGCGACCTTCGCCTGCAACGTGCGAACCGCCGGATTGATTTTCTCAAAGAGGAGACAGAGTCCTATTACAAAAAAACAAAGATCACAACACAGATTCTTGAACTGAGAAATATCATCAAGGTTGCAAGCCTTATCATCCAAAGCGCCATCAAGCGCCGTGAATCAAGGGGGCTGCATTATACAACCGATTATCCATGCAAGGACGACACCCATTTTTTGATCGACACCGTACTGAGGTCGTTTTAACAACCGTGTTATCATAACTCGGCTCATTGTAAGGACACGCCATGGCGTGTCCCTACATTACCTCCTGCCAATCCCTTGCGTAGCGAAAATCAATGCCGGGGGTTCGTGCGGAGAGTTTGGCAATAACTGGCATCATCCTCTTGTACTGGTTCCGAACAACCATTTTCCTGACACGGTCATAAAAGGGTTCCGGCAACCCCTCACCAAGGATGGCGGTTTTATCCATCCGCTTTTCAAGCATCATGTAGAGGAGGAGATCAACCGACTCATAGCTGAATCCAAGTTCCTCCTCATCGCTCTGCCCTTCCCAGAGATCAGCCGAAGGTGCTTTGTCAATAATTGGCTCCGGAATGTCGAGGTGGCGGGCAAGACCCCTCAACTGGGTTTTATAGAGATCGCCGACCGGATTGATGGCTGAAGCCATGTCACCAAACATGGTGCCGTAACCAAGAAGCAACTCTGTTTTATTGCTCGTGCCCGTCACAAGACGGCCATCCCTTGCCGAAACATCATAAAGAAAAACCATTCTCGTACGGGCCATGATATTACCCCTTCTCAACAACTGTCCCTGGGGCACAGATGAAAAAAAAGCGTCAACAACCGGCGTAATCGGCATTTCTTCAGCCTCTATGCCGAGTTTACGGATCATAAGCTCAGCATGTTCAAGACTTTCCTTACTGCTTGAGGCATAGGGCATCATGAGCCCCAGCACATTCTCCCGGCCAAGTGCACGAACGGCAAGTTCGCAAACAACTGCGGAATCAATACCTCCCGAAAGCCCCAGAACAACCGAGCGGAAGTTGAACTTGCGAATCTCGTTGAAAAGAAATGCCTTGAGAATATCCTCGACCATCGGGTAATTGAGCTGGAGATCCTGAACCTTCATAATGGAACCACATAAACATTAAAGAATAGAAGAGCCGAACATTTTTGCAGCCCCTCCCTTTTTGCCAGATTGCTTTTTATCGTAGCCACTTTGCAGGATTCTGCTTGGCACGCCCTTTCCATATCTCAAAATGGACAATTGAACCACCTTCGGCCATTCTGCCCGAAACGCCAAGCTGTTGCTGTGATGTTACAAGCTCGTCCTTGACAACATTTAATGCACCAAGATTAGCATAGACGGTAAAATAGGATTTTGGATGACGGATAATGACAATATTGCCGAACGTAGGAAGAAAGGCAATCTGAACCACTTTGCCACCGGAAACTGCCCTTACGCGGGTGCTGGCAGGAACGGAAATATCGATTCCGTTATTGGTTGTGACTATCTTCAGATCCTTGTCTTCAACCGATCCAAACCTGTGTGCAATAACACCGTTCTTCACAGGCCATGGCAGCGAGCCTGATGCACGTTCAAAATCAGCAGAAACCCGTTCAAGTTCAGGAGAGTCTATATTGGGCAGAGGAGCAACACTCTCTTTTTCCGGGCTCTGCTCAGTTGTTGCCGGCACCTCTGCAATCTCTTTTTTAGCAATCATCGGCTTCTGTATCCTGCGGGATAATGTTCCTTTTTTCACACGCGCCTGTTCAGCTTCAAGACGAACAGACTCCATGCGTTGAGCCTTAATGCGATTTGCTTCAAGGCGTTGTGACTCAAGGCGTTTCGCTTGTAACCGCTTTAATTGCAAGCGCTTTGCTTCAAAAATTTTTCTCTGGCGCTCACGCTCTGCCTCCAGTGCACGCTGCTCGGCAAGAATCAACGACTCTATCCTTGATTGCAGTTGTCTGCGTTTTTTCTGGACAGAGGCAAGCTGCAAGCGGTATTCCTGCTTGTTTTTCCTTAGAGCGTCAAGCACCGCCTCTTTTTCTTTTTGACTGGCTGCCCAACTTTTTAACTGCCGCTCCTGATCCCTGACCGTTTCAGTTTTTTGCCGGTAGCTTTGTTCAAGCGCACGCTGGCTGTTTTCAAGCTTGATGGCAACCTGCTGCAAATTATCAACATTACGATGGACTGCCCGGCTGAAAAAGCCCATATATTGCGCACGAACCAGAGCCTTGGAGACTGATCCTGCAGCAAAAAAATGCTCTATATCCCTGTTTCTGCCGTATTTGTAAGCAGAAACCGCTGTCCTGCTGAAATCATCGGAAACTTGACCGTAAAGGCGGCGATTTCCCTGAAACTCATTCCGCAAACGATCAATATCCCTGTCAAGCTTTTTAAGATAGCTCTGGTTTTCACCAATCATCCTTTCAAGCACTGAAATCTGGCTGCGAATATTTTCAAGTACCCTGAAGGAGCGCGACTCCTTGATGGTTGTCGAATGCAGTTTTGACTGATACTCCTCAAGTTGCAGTTTCAGGCTTGCGAGGGTTTGCTCTACTGCGGCACGCTCTTTCGTTATCCTTGATATCTCACTGTTCCGCGGCAATGTGGCTGCTGCTGAGGGTGACATACCCGCCAAAAGCAAAAAAAGGAGGGCTGCTGTCCGCAACACCCTTGAAAAAAAAACAGGTGGGTAAATAAAGGTCATAAAAAATCCAGAGGCATTAAAATTCAACTCTTTTACAGGAACATGGCAAGAAGAACGTATTGAAAAACACAACAAGAACATCCGTTTAAGGTAATGGATAAAATCATTTCTTCGCAAACGGTCAGAGAAAAAAATAATTTGTTTTTCTTGAGCTTAAATAATAGTAACTATCCGTTTTTCATCAGCGTTATCAATTACATGGACAAGCTTGTCATAAGAGGTGGTCGCCGGATTTCCGGAAGCATCACCGCCTCGGGATCAAAAAATGCCTCCCTGCCGATCATTGCCGCAACACTGCTTACCGGAGAAGGTACCTTTACTCTTCATCAGATTCCTGATCTGGTTGATATAACAACGTTTACCCACCTCCTGCACCACCTTGGTGCTGAAACAACTTTTGAGCAAAACACCCTGAAGGTCTCATCAAAAAACGTGAAAAATGTTCAGGCACCTTATGAGCTGGTCAATAAAATGAGGGCATCAATCTATGTGCTCGGACCGATGCTTGCGAGATTTGGCCATGCGAGGGTCTCTCTCCCCGGAGGATGTGCTTTCGGGCCGCGCCCCATCGACCTTCATTTAATGGCCATGGAAAAACTTGGTGCCATAATCACCATTGAAACCGGATTTATTGATGCCACAGCTCCAAATGGTAAACTGCGAGGCGGCCATATCGATTTTCCGATCTCTTCTGTCGGGGCAACAGGAAATGCTCTCATGGCGGCTGTACTTGCCGAAGGCACCACAACCATCAGTAATGCGGCGGCTGAGCCTGAAATTGAAACCCTCTGCAAATTTCTCATCGCCATGGGTGCAACAATCAAGGGAACAGGCACAACCGAACTTGAAATAGAGGGAGCCAGTAAACTCAATGCGATTGAATTTCATAATGTTTTTGACCGAATCGAAGCCGGTACCCTGCTTGCAGCCGCTGCCATAACCGGAGGTGACATTACCATCAACGGTGTTGAGCCTGAACAGATGAAGGCGGTGCTGAAAAAATTTGTCCACGCGGGTTGCCGCATTGAAACAACTGAAAACAGCATCACCCTGAAAAGTCCTGAAAAACTCGTTCCGACAGATGTCACGGCAAAACCTTACCCATCCTTTCCGACCGACATGCAGGCCCAATGGATTGCCTTGATGACCCAGGCAGAAGGAACAAGTCATGTTACCGACAAGGTCTATCATGAGCGCTTTAACCATATTCCAGAGTTGAACCGGCTTGGCGCCCATATCGAAATTCATAAAAATCAGGCGATTGTTCACGGACCCCAGCCACTTTCAGGCACAAAAGTTATGTCGACCGATTTGAGAGCATCGGCAAGTCTTGTTCTTGCAGGACTTGTAGCTGACGGCACAACGGAAGTGCTGAGAGTTTACCACCTCGACCGTGGATATGAACGAATTGAAACAAAACTGAACAGCCTCGGAGCCGATATCAGCCGCGAGAAGTACAGCGAATTTTAATTTCTATAAAAAAAAGATGATTATTTGTTTGGATATTATTGGCGAAGCATTATATTAACTGCCTCTAAAGCCAAGCATTGAGGGCCCTTAGCTCAGTTGGTCAGAGCAAGCGACTCATAATCGCTGGGTCGTAGGTTCAAGTCCTACAGGGCCCACAGAGTTGAGAAAAATTGGAATAGAGTAAATACCTGGCGTGTTCGTCTAGTGGCCCAGGACATCGCCCTCTCAAGGCGAAGATCACGGGTTCGAATCCCGTACACGCTACCGTTAACAATGCACCCGTAGCTCAATTGGATAGAGCATCTGACTACGAATCAGAAGGTTAGAGGTTCGACTCCTCTCGGGTGCACAAAGTTCTCATTTCTTCAGGTCACCATTGAGGAGTGGCCAAATTGGTAAGGCTCCTGATTCTGGATCAGGCAATTTGCAGGTTCGAGTCCTGCCTCCTCAGCAAAACAAAAAAAAGAGCGAACGAGAGTTCCCTCTTTTTTTTTGTCCGAAAATTCAATTAGACCCTTCGATTCAATTCCCCTTTTTCAGGCTTGGCCACTTTCCATTTCCCGGATTCACACTGCCGCACAATAAGCTATAGCTGCCATTTTATACCTGTTCAAACAAAAAAAAAAGAGACAGAACTTTCGTTCTGTCTCTTTGTCATAAGAAACCGGGAAGCCGGAAACTTATTTTGCTGCTGGTGCTTCTGCTGCAGGTGCTGCAGGTGCTGCTGGTGCCTCTGCTGCAGGTGCTGCAGGTGCTGCTGGTGCCTCTGCTGCTGGTGCTGCAGGTGCTTCGACAGGAGCTTCGACAGGAGCTTCAGCTTTTTTTGCGCAGCCAACGATACCAACTGAGCTCAAAAGAAAGAGGAAAATGAAAAGTTTTTTCATTGCTATTATTATTTTTGTTGTTTGATAATTGACAGCTTCATCAGCTCTCGAATAATAAAAAAAAACAGCGACTTTTCAAAAGCCTACTGTATGGCGGAATATGCAAAAAAATTTCACATCCCGCCTTAATAAATGTTTTTTTTACTCAACAAGCAACTCTAATTCTGATTTTTCGAGCTTATGAAAGTTGAGATATTGATAAATGTTCTCTTCCTTTCCATCAGAGAGGTGTCTGCTGAAAATCTCCATATACTCATCTCTATTGGGTAAATGGCCGAGAAGTGCGCAAACAGCGGCAAGTTCCGCTGAACCAAGATAGACCTGCGCACCGGTACCCATTCGATTATCGAAGTTTCTGGTACTGGTTGAAAAAACAACGGCATTATCGGCGACCCTTGCCTGATTACCCATACAGAGCGAACATCCCGGACGTTCAATACGGGCTCCCGAGGCACCAAATATAGAGTAATACCCCTCTCCGACCAATTTTATCATATCCATTTTCGTGGGAGGAACAATCCATAGCTTGACAGGCGCGACACCCTGATTCCGCAAAATTTCACCAAGAGCGCGGAAATGGCCAATGTTGGTCATGCAGCTTCCGACAAAGACCTCATCGATGACTTTTGGTTTGTTGCCATCAAGCAGTACCTCACCAAGCGTCATGACATCGTCAGGGTCGTTTGGGCAGGCAAGAATCGGTTCGGTAATTTTGCTCATATCAATTTCAAGCACTGCGGCATACTCGGCATCAACATCAGGCTCAAGGAGTGTCGGGTTTTGAAGCCATACCTTCATTTTGTCGATACGCCGCTGAAGGGTCTCTGCGTCGCCGTAGCCCTCTTCAATCATTTGTTCGAGCAATGTGATGTTTGAGCTGAGATATTCAATGACGGGCTCTTTATCGAGCCTTACGGTACATGCCGCAGCGCTCCGCTCAGCAGAAGCATCACTGAGTTCAAAAGCCTGCTCAACCTTGAGCTTCGGCAACCCCTCGATTTCAAGGATACGTCCGGCAAAAACGTTTTTCTTCCCTTTCTTTTCAACCGTCAGCAATCCCTGCTTGATGGCCACATAAGGAATGGCGTTGACAAGATCCCGCAGCGTGATCCCTTTCTGCAGTTCACCCGTAAAACGCACGAGCACCGATTCAGGAACGTTGAGTGGCATGGAGCCGGTGACACCGGCAAAAGCGACAAGCCCGGAACCTGCGGGAAAGGATATCCCAATTGGAAAGCGGGTATGGGAGTCAGCACCGGTGCCGAGCGTATCGGGCAAGACCATACGGTTCAACCAGGTATGAATGACTCCGTCTCCTGGTTTAAGCGAAACTCCGCCCCTGCTCATGATAAAGTAGGGAAGGCTGCGGTGCAACTTTACATCGGAAGGCTTGGGATAGGCTGAGGTATGACAAAAACTCTGCATGACAAGATCTGCGCTGAAGCTCAGTGCGGCAAACTCTTTTACCTCGTCACGGGTCATGGCGCCCGTTGTATCCTGTGAGCCAACCGTCAGCGTTTCAGGTTCAACGTACATCCCCGGACGAACACCCGGCAAACCGCATGCCTTGCCAATCATTTTTTGTGCAAGCGTGTACCCTTTCCCACTGTCCGCAGGCTGTTCTGGACGAAGGAAAAGCGTGTCTTCACCCAATCCAATCGCTTTCCGCGCCTTTCTGGTCAGGGTTCGGCCAATAATCAGCGGAATACGCCCTCCAGCGCGCACCTCATCAGCAATGGTATTGGGAGAAAGTTCAAAACGTGCAATGACCTCACCGTTTTTTTCTATGGTACCACTCGAAAGAAAAACATCAATAACATCCCCCATCTCCATTGCTGTTACATCGGCCTGGATCGGCAAAGCACCTGAGTCCTCAGCCGTATTGAAAAAAATAGGGGCAATGGTACTTCCAATCACCACACCGCCAGTCCGTTTGTTGGGTACGGACGCAATATCGTTACCAATATGCCACTGCACCGAATTTATGCCCGACTTCCTGCTCGACCCTGTACCGACAACATCGCCCACATAAGCAAGCGGATAACCTTTTGTTTTAAGCCCGGCAATAGTCCCTATCGGATCAGTTATTTTGGTGCCAAGCATGCAACGTGCATGAAGGGGGATATCACTGCGAGTAAAAGCCTCACTGGCCGGCGAGAGATCGTCCGTATTGGTTTCACCGGGCACCTTGAAAACCGTAAGGGTCATTTTGTCAGGAAGCGCAGGCTTTGAAGTAAACCATTCTGCATCAGCCCATGATTTGAGCACCTCTTCCGCATAGGAATTCGTTTTTGAAAGCTCAACGACAACATCAAAGAGATCGTAAACCAAAAGGGTATTTTTCAGCATCGCAGCGGCTTCACGGCATATTGCCAGATCGTCATGGCTGAGCGCATCAACAAGAGGCTTGACATTATAGCCACCAAGCATGGTGCCCAAAATTCTGACCGCTTCAACCTTGTCAATCACTGTGCAGGATGCTGTTCCCTTGAGAAGGGCATCAAGAAAAGCTGCTTTTTCAAATGCAGCCTCATCAACACCCGGGCTGACATGCTCACAAAACAGGTCAAGCAGATACTCTTTTTCCCCGACACTTTCCTGCTGGAGCAAACCAACAAGCAAACGAGTCTGCTCGACTGTCAATGGCAAGGGTGGAATGCTGAGCTTTGCTCTCTCTTCGGTATGCGCGCGATACTGGTCTACAAGACTCATAAGGTCAATCTCCCTGTGTTATGTATGTTTGAAACAAATGTACTTCGAGAAAATGCCGGGAAGGCTTCTCTGCTGTCACGCAACAAGCGAACAACTTCAAAAATACCATACCTCCCTTTTATAAACAAGAGAGGCCCTTTTCAACCACGGCGGTAACGACTATTTTTTTCAGGATAACGGCAGCTTTTACCTTTCTATCTAAGGCAGAGCCGCGATTGAAGCGATTGAAGAAAACAAAATCCTAAGCAATAAACATGCTGTCACCATAACTGAGAAAATTGTACCCCTGGTCAAGCGCTTCACGGTAAGCATTGCGCAGCTTGTCGGGGCCGGCAAATGCGGCTGTAAGCATGAGTACGGTTGATCGTGGCGCATGAAAGTTGGTCAAAAGTCGATCAATAATGCGGAATTGATAGCCGGGATGGATAAAAATGTCTGCTTCACCTCTCAACGGCTCTTCTCCCTCAAAGCAATCAATGCGCTCTCCGGCATGTTCCAGCGCTCTCGTAACAGTAGTACCAACAGCAATAACCCTTCCGCCAGCCGTTTTTATCCTGCGGATTTTTTCAGCGCACTCTGGCGGTATTGAATAAAACTCACGGTGCATGACATGCTCCTCAAGCGCATCTACCCTGACCGGAAGAAAGGTACCCAAACCGACATGCAGCGTCAGGGAAACAACATCAACACCCTTGATGCGAAGTTTTTCAAGCAGTTCGGCAGTCATATTCAGGGAGGCTGTCGGTGCCGCTACCGAGCCCGGCAATTCAGCAAACACCGTCTGGTAACGCTCACGATCAACCTCTTCTGCCTCCCGTTTAAGATAAGGAGGAATGGGCACTCCCCCGAAACGCTCAAAAAGCCCGATGAGTGATTGCTCGCCACAGAGGGCTATACGGGCAATTCCATGATCGACAAGCTCTGTCACCAGTAGTTCATGATCGTGCGCCACGAGCTTGTCACCTTTTTTCAGCTTTCCGCGATAGAGCACAAGATTTTGCTCCTCGCAATGCTTCTCAAGAAGCATCAGCTCAATCTTTGCACCAGTCGGTTTGCACGCAAAAAGCCTGGCACGGATAACTTTTGTATTGTTAAGCACAAGCAGATCTCCCTGCTGCAAAAAAGCATCAAGGCTGGCATAAGAGGTGTGCTCAAGGGCACCAGAGTGGCGGTCAACCACCAGTAGACGGGTCGAACCACGCTCCAGAGGCGGATATTTTGCAATCCTCTCCTCCGGCAATTCGTAATCAAAATCACCAGCTCTCATAGCGTCCTCAATCTTGCCCGGACGGCCTCGCCGTGAGCCTGAAGCCCTTCACGATCAGCAAAAGCCGCAATTTTTTCTCCACAACGCAGCATCTGCTGTTTTGAATAGGAGATGATTGAGGTATGCTTGACAAAGTCACGCACCGAAAGCGGTGAAAAAAACCGTGCCGTGCCATTGGTCGGCAAGGTGTGATTTGGCCCGGCAAAATAGTCGCCAACGGTCTCGCAAGAGTAGCCACCCATAAAAATAGCGCCAGCATGATGAATATCAGGCAAAATTTCCCAAGGATGTTCAACATGCAGTTCGAGATGCTCGGGAGCTATCATGTCGGAGACCGTGCATGCCTCTTGAAGTGAGCTGACGAGCACAATGGCACCATTATGCTGGAGCGAAGAGGCAATAATTTCACGCCGAAGCATTGATGGCAGGCGTGCTGCCACACACTCCCTTACTGCCTCGGCCAGCGATTCCGAGGGAGTGATAAGCACCGCTGATGCGTCCGCGTCATGCTCTGCCTGGGCAAACAGGTCAAGGGCAATAAACTCCGCATTAGCCAATTCGTCAGCAATAATAACCACTTCAGAGGGACCTGCTATACTGTCGATGGCGACATGGCCAAAAAGTTGCTTCTTGGCCATAGCCACATATTTGTTACCCGGGCCTGTGATAATGTCAACCTTGCCGATGGTCTCCGTTCCGTATGCAAAAGCCGCTATTGCCTGGGCTCCACCAAGTTTGTAGACAGAATCAATGCCGGCAACTGCGGCAGCAGCAAGTATATTGGGACTGACCTCTCCCGAAGCATCACAGGGAGTCGTCATAAAAATATGCTTGACTCCGGCCACTTTTGCCGGTGCGGCATTCATAAGCACTGAGGAGGGGTAGGATGCCTGTCCGCCCGGAACATAAAGCAGGGCTCGCTCCATGGGAGTTACCCGCTGACCGAGCAAGACTCCCCCATCGGACTCATAAAAAAAACTTTTCTCCACCTCATGCTGATGAAAGCAGACAATATTGCGGTATGCCTCCTCAAGTACAACAAGAAAAGCAGGATCTGCACGCTCAAAAGCATCCTGTATTGCATCCGCAGAAACCTGCATATCAATCAACCGGACTCCCTGAAAGCGCTCTGTATAATCGAGCACAGCACCATCTCCACGCTGGCGCACCTGCAACAAAATTTCTTCAACAGCCGTCTGAACGGAACCGTCAAAAACAACACCCCGGCCCAATTGTTCTTTCAGGGCTGAACGTTCTTCAGCAAAACGATATATGCGCAACACTTCTTGCCTCTTTTTTGATTATCTGGCCTCAAAAATTCTTCCGGAACAATGTAACTCAAGAACTTTATTTATCGAAACCCCGCTCTGCAAGCCAAAAAGCAGCGAAAACACGTTAAAAAAAAGTGGTAAAGGAAACAATTTTTTGATTTGAAAAAAAGTTGCATTAATCTACCTTTAGAGATTCAGTTGAACCCTTGGAATATAGCCTGAATCGGCTCCGTTCCAAGCCACTATGAGAGACAGTATAGAACCATGATACCATGAGCTTTTTCAGCAATCTGTTCCGCGATATCGCCATTGATCTCGGAACGGCGAACACGTTGATTTTTATCCGAGGTCAGGGCGTGATTTTAAATGAGCCTTCAATTGTTGCCCGTGAGCGCAATACGGGGAAGATTGTGGCTATCGGACATGAAGCTCTTCTTATGCATGAAAAAACCCATCCGGGCATTTTGACAATCCGGCCGCTTGCTAACGGTGTCATTGCCGATTATGAGGCAACAGAGGAGTTAATCAAGGGATTAATCAATAAAACCAAAACCCAGTTTTCATTCGGCATCCGCAGGATGGTCATCGGCATTCCGTCAGGTATCACCGAAGTTGAAAAGAGGGCAGTACGCGACTCTGCCGAGCATGTCGGAGCCAAAGAGGTCTATCTGGTGACTGAACCGATGGCCGCAGCAATCGGTATCGGGCTTGACGTCAAGGAACCAATGGGTAATATGATTGTTGATATCGGAGGCGGCACAACGGAGATTGCCGTTATTTCACTCGGCGGCATTGCATCTGGCGAGTCGCTCAGGGTTGCCGGAACCGATATCACCAACGCGATTGTCCGTCACTTCCGCAAGGCATACAGCCTCGCCATCGGTGAACGTACTGCAGAAGATGTGAAAATAAAAATTGCATCAGCCTATAAGCTGGAAAAAGAGCTTACCATGATGGTCAGAGGCAGAAACCTTGTAACCGCCCTTCCCGAAGAGCGTGAGGTCAACTCAGCAACTATCAGGGAAGCCATTTCCACCCCGATCAGCCAGATCATCACGTCAATCAAGAAAAGCCTTGAAGTAACCAAACCGGAACTTTCGGCCGATATTTTTGATCGTGGACTTTTCCTTGCCGGCGGTGGATCGCTCATTAAGGGGCTCGACAAAAGAATCAGCGAAGAAACAAAGCTTGCCGTGCATATCAGCGAAGATCCCCTTACCGCTGTCGCCAGAGGCACGGGAGAGGTCCTCGAAAACCTTGAAAAATACCGGAGTGTCCTTCTGACGACCAAGCGCTACTGATAAAGAGAGAGGTACCGCAGTTACGACGCAGCAAGAAGCCCCGCATAATATGCCTCGTAGTGCTCAACAAGCAAAGCTGTCTCGTAGCGCTTTGCCTGTTGGACACATGCGTTGGAGCACTCCAGCCAGTGTGCCTGGTCTGAAAGCAAGAGAAGCGCACTCTCTGTCATGGCTTTGATGTCTCCCGGAGCATGCAAATAGCCGTGGATTCCCGGCACAATAAACTCCGAAAAGCCGCCAGCCATGGTAGCCACAACCGGCACTCCACAGGCCATGGCCTCAAGCGCAGCAAGGCCGAACGACTCTGCATTGCTCGGCATCAACATGATATCGGCAAGAGAGAGCAACGGTACAATATCATCAAGCTTGCCGAGAAAGCGTACCCGATCCACAATGCCCAACTGTCGAACCTGGATTTCAGCATCACTGCGTTCCGGCCCGTCACCCACAAGCAGCAGTGTTGCCTCGGTACGGCGGCTCACTGCATAAAAAACCCTGATAATGTCACCGATACATTTTACCGGCCTGAAATTGGAGATATGAATAACAATCTTTTCATCCCCAAGGCCCAGTTGTTCACGGATTTCCGGTTTTGAAGTGCGAAAAAAAAGTGAGGTATCAACAAAGTTTGGAATAACCGTAATCTCCTTTTTCGGACTGAACATCCTCACTGTCTCCTCCTTCAGCCATGCCGACACGGCCGTCACCCCGTCAGACTTGTTGATGGCAAGCCTTACCACATCCTGCATCCAGCGGTCTGCGCCCACAACCGTAATATCGGTACCATGCAGCGTCGTTACCAGTTTGAAACACGTCGACGCAGCACACTTATCCTCAAGCATCTGACGAGCAAGCATGGCGCTCAGGGCATGGGGAATAGCATAGTGGGCATGGACAATATCAAGCTTTTCATAATAGGCGATATCGGCAATTTTTGAGGCAAGGGCAAGAGAGTAAAAAGGGCTCTCAAAAAGAGGATAGTGCATCACCTCAATCTCATGGCAAAAAATATTGCGTGAAAAGGCTCCAAGCCGGAAGGGAGCCGCCTGGCTGAAAAAATGAACGATGTGCCCCTTCGAAGCGAGTGCCTTGCCAAGTTCGGCCGCAATTGCCCCGCTCCCCCCATAGGTATGGTGACACGAAATGCCAATTTTCATACAAAAACCCATAGATTAAAACAAGTTAGTTCACTATCACCACAACGCAGGATAAGGGAACCAGAAAAGAGAGTCGCCCAACATACAAAAAAGCGTGAACATGGAGGCGAAATAGCCGGGAGGCTGTCATTGGCTGAGCTGACCAGTCAGCATGGAAGCTCTATGCGAACTACTTCCCCGACGCTGACTCTGCGACCTCCTCTCTCTTGCGTAATAACTCTTTGGGTAAAGCGCTGATATAACCGGGACATGGCAGTTTTTCACATGCTATTTTTGAATCAGACCAGAAAAGATTGCCTGTTATATCAACCTTGGCAACAATAATGCTTTGTTCAGGGGTGTCAAGGTAGCCGACATTCCCTTGTTGCAGAATATAAGCCACCTTGCCTCCGCCCGCTTCATCGCCGCTCTTGAGCGGGACAGCACGTGCCACAGCAGAAAATTCGGCAAAAGCTGTGCCGATAAACAGTAAGACCCTTAGCAACCCTCTCACCCCTGTTTTTTCAAAAAGCTTCATGATGCCTATACGTTTATTGCTTTATTTTACATTATTTTATATGGATCTTTTTCCGCTTCCATTAATAAAATTCTCTGATCATCGTTGTACGGTACGGATGCTTGCTGCCCGTTGTTCCATTTTATCAGCATCGTTTTTGCGCCCGGTATTCGCATTGATAACTGCTAAATTTTCAAGGAGCGTCGCTACATTGGGATGCATCGGGCCAAGATTTTTCTCAATAATTGCAATTGAACGTTGCAACAAGGGTTCTGCCGCTTGATACAGGCCCTCGGAAACATAAATGATCGCAAGGTTATTCAAGCCAATCGCAACACTTGTGTGATCAGTACCAAGCGTCTTTTCCCATATCTGCAGTGAACGCTTCAAAAGGGGCTCAGCCTCACGATATTTGGCTTGGGCATTGTAGAGTAAGGCCAGGTTATTAAGGCTTAATGCTACATCAGGGTGAAGGGAGCCAAAAATCTTTTCGCGGATGGCGAGCGATCGCCTGAAAAGTGGCTCAGCCTCTGCGTACTTTTTTTCTTTAAGAAACAACTGAGCCAGATTATCCAGACTGAGGGCAACATCAGGTGCATCCGAAACAAAGGCATGCTCAAAAATCAAAAGAGTACGCCTGTAGAGCGGTTCGACCTCTGTGTAACGCCCTTCGGAATAATAGAGCGCCGCAATGTTATTGATGCTGAAAGCAAGATCGGGAGAGTCAGGGCCGAGGGTTTTTTCGAAGATGATCTGCGACCGTTTAAAAAGCGGCTCGGCCAGTGCATATTGACCCTCGACATAGTAAAGGGCGCCAAGATTATTTAAACTCATTGCCACATCAGGATGATCAGCTCCAAGGATTTTTTCCTGAATGGCCAGTGCACGCGTCAAAAGAGGCAGGGCCTCGCTGTATTTTTCCTGGATTCGGTACAATACTGCCAGATTATTAAGGCTCCTGGCAACATCGGGATGCTCAAGACCAAAGCTTTTTTCCCTGATTGCAAGTGCAAGAAGGTAGAGCGGTGTTGCTTCCTGGTATCTCCCCCGGGTTTTATACAGCTCAGCAAGGTTGTTCAGGAGCTGCGCCACACGAGGGTGTTCCGGGCCAAATGTTTTTTCATGGGTGGCCAATGCACGCAGATAGAGCGGCTCCGCCTCTTTATAGTTACCCTGGAGAGCGTAAAACCCGGCCAGATTGTTCAGGCATGTGGCAACATCAGGCTGATCGGAGCCAATAACCCTCTCCCGGATGGCCAGAGCACGCTTTGAGAGCACTTCAATTTCAGCATATCTCCCCTGCACGGAGTAAAGCCCGGCAAGACTGTTCAGGCTGATGGATACCTGGGAATGAGAAGGGCCTAAAACATTTTCACGAAGGAGCAATGCACGTTTGAAGAGCGGTTCGGCTTCACCGTATCGACCTTGCATTTTATAGAGCTCCCCGAGGTTATTGAGACTTGTGGCGATATCAGGGTCTCTGGAATCAAGCACTTTTTCTCGAATGGCGAGTGCACGCAAGTAAAGTGATTCAGCCTCGGTATAGCGCCCCTCAGTAAAATAGAATCCCGCAAGATTATTGAGGCTTGTCGACAGATGGAGATCAAACGGGTCAAGGTTTTTTTCACGGATTGCGAGTGCCCGAAGGTAAAATGGCTCAGCTTCACTGTATTTTCCCTGAATTTGGTAGAGTTCGCCAAGGTTGTTCAGAGGCCTTACAACATCAGGATGATTTAAACCAAGTACACGCTCATCTATTGCCAACGCCCGTTTAAAGAGCGGCTCGCACTCTGCATATCGTCCCTGGGCAAAATACAACCTCCCAAGATTGTTCAAACTCATGGCTACATCGGGATGATCTTGGCCAAGGAGCTTCTCACGGATTGCAAGAGCACGCAGAGAGAGCGATGTTGCAACATCAAACTTGTCGAGTGTACCATTATACTCTGCCAGATTGTTCAGGCTCACCGCTACATCAAGATTATCTGCTGGAACAATCTTTTCACTGATGGCGAGCGCACGATTGTAGAGTGGTTCCGCCTCGACATATCGACTTTGAGCCTTATACAACTCGGCCATGTTGTTGAGGCTGGTTGCAAGATCAGGATGAGAGCTGCCAAGGGTTTTTTCGCGGATGGCAAGCGCACGCAGAAATAGTGGTTCAGCTTCCGCATAGAGACCTTGTGCATAATAGATGCCTGCAATATTGTTCAGACTCAAAGCCAAATCAGAAGAGTTCGCAGCCGCACTCTTTTCTGCATCGATTAAATCTTTTTCTGTGACAATTTTGATACAGTTGAGCCGATAACCCTCATCAACCTGCTTGTTGTTTGCCGCATGAACAATTTCTGAACAATGGATTCCGCCACAGGAGATCATAAAGAAAAGCGCCAGCACCGTTCTGTTGCGTACCCTTACAATACGGAAAAGCGGGCTTGGCTCTCTCTTGAGCGTGTTGAGCATCAAGAACGTGAACATGAAAAAAAATTTACGGCAAAGGTTCATGGTTTTTCAAAGAGTATTTCCTTCATAAGTACCACTTGTGGAAAGTCGGACCTGCCTTGCGCGGCGCGGCAAATTCCCGTTATTGTAACCGATCCCTTCAAGCTTGTCAGTTGAAATTTTTGTATCAGACCAGTAATGGGTGGCCGAAACATCTGCTTTTGTAACAAGCAAAATTATTGAGACTCAGGGCAAGATCGAGATGAAGGGCGCTGAGATTCTGTGCCGCACTCTCTACCATGTGCCGTGCAACTGCAAGGTCAGACTCAGACTCTTGTGAATTATAGAACTCTTCGGCATCCCTGTTGACTGCCGCCCGAACGACTCCTCTCTGCCCGGTAGTACAGGAGATAACCACAAAGAGAAAGAAAACCCTTAGGATTACAGTCAAAAAAACCTGTATCACATAACCCCACAAGGAACCAAACATGGTCACAAAGAAATATGATTATCAAACTGTGTTGAATACTCCCCCATGCCGCTACATCAAAGATACGACATAAATTAAACTATACAGAGGTGGTAGTTCTTTTTTATTTTCAAAACAATGGTTGCCTGATGGTTTTTGATTGATTACGACGTCTGGAAATTGGGAAAAAACTGCCAGATTATCCTGATTCCTTTATCCTGCATTATAAACTGAAGGCAATTCGTGCTATTATAAGCCGTAGAGATTCCGTAGTGGCTCTTCTCTCTCCGCTGCCAGCAGTGCGGAAATAATGATAATTTGACAGAGCCAATAACGTTAGGAAAGCTGATGCAGCGACACACTCAAACAGACACATATGGAGAATAATCATAAAAAACAGCAGGTTGCCCTCAGCTCGGTTCTGGCAAGCCTCCTTCTTACTGCCCTGAAACTCGTTGTCGGCATCATGACCGGCAGTATCGGCATTATTTCCGAAGCGGCCCACTCAGCCCTCGACTTTGGCGCCGCCTCCCTCACCCTCTTCGCCGTGAGAATGAGCGATAAACCAGCCGACAGCAAACACCATTACGGACATGCCAAGGTTGAAAGCGTCTCTGCACTTATTGAGACCGGTCTTCTCGTCGTAACAAGCGTCTGGATCATTTACACCGCAGTGGAACGGCTGATTGCCGGAAAAACAGAGATTGATGTCACCTGGTACTGGTATGCCGTTGCCGTTATGGTTATCTCAATTGTTGTTGATTTTTCCCGTTCGAGAGCACTGTCGAGAGTTGCCAAAGAGACCAACAGCCAGGCCCTCGAAGCCGATGCGCTCCATTTCAGCTCCGATATTCTTAGCTCGGCGGTCGTACTCCTCGGTCTTTTTTGCGTCTCTCTGGGCATCACCTGGGCTGATGCCGTTGCAGGTATTGCCGTCGCCCTGCTGGTGGGATGGGCCGCTTTCAGCCTTGGCAAAAAAACCATCGATGTGCTGATCGACGCCGCACCCGAAGGGCTGGCCGACCGTATTGAGGAGATAACCATGGCAATCTGCGGCGTCATCGCAATCGACAAAATCCGTGTAAAACCGACCGGGCCGCAGGTCTTTATTGAAATGGCCATCTGTGTCAACCGAACCCTCTCCGTTGAAAAAGTGCAGGTAATATGCGCCGATATCGAGAAAAGGGTGCGCGAAGAGTTCCCCGTGGGCGATATCACCATCAACACCCGCCCCATTGCGCTCAACAGCGAAACTATCGCTGAACGGGTGCACGTCATAGGGCTCAATCACAACCTTCACGCCCATAACATTTCAACAAACCTCACAGATGCAAAGAAGCACATAACCTTTGACGTCGAAATCGACCAGCAACTCACCATAAAGCAGGCGCACGATACCGTCAACGCTCTTGAGGAGGAGTTGCGCCGGGAGTTCGACGGAGAACTCGATATCTGCATCCATCTTGATCCGCTCCGCAACGAAGAGCGCTCTACCGACGCACTTCAGGTGGAAGAAAAAGAGTTTGTCTACAATACCATCATCAAGGCATCACAAGGCATTGAAAAAATCCAGGATGTGCACGAAATCCATATCCATAAAACAGACAAGGAAAAACTCTTCATTACCCTCCACTGCTCATTCAACGATGAAGTGCTTCTTGAAGAGGTGCACTCCCTGACCAGCCAGCTCGAAGGAGCCATCTACCGCGCCCTGCCCAACGCGGGAAAGGTCATTATCCACGCCGAACCACTTTTTGCGTAAAAACTATCTTTTTTGTATACTTCATCAGACTGGCATATTGCGGCTGATGTCATCAATCCATCAGCTTCCGCTTGACCGAGCTTTTTTTTAAGTGGAAAAATTTCACCAGCAATCATTCCGTCATAAAAAATACCATGAAGAGCAACAAAGCAGTATGCGTTACCGGAGCTTCCGGATTTATAGCCGCCCATATCGTCAGGGAGCTGCTTGAACGGGGATACCGCGTCAGGGGTACCGTACGCAAAAGCCCTCAGAACTACCCTTTTCTGCTTGCACTTCCCGGTGCAGCGGAGCGGCTTGAGCTTGTCGAAGCAAATCTGCTTACCACGGGTTCCTATGACAAAATTGTCGAGGGATGCGACTTTGTGCTCCATACGGCAAGCCCCTACACCATGAATGTCAAAAACCCGCAAACCGATCTGGTTGATCCAGCGGTGAAGGGAACTGAATCCATCCTTGAGAGTTGCCTGAAATCGGGCTCGGTCAAGAGGGTGATTTTTACCTCTTCAATTGCCGCCATTACCGATGAACCGGAGAGCACAAAGGTTTTTACTGAAAAAGACTGGAACACCATGTCCTCCCTTGAGCGGAACCCCTACCACTACTCAAAGACGCTTGCTGAGCTTGCCGCATGGGATTTCATCATGAAAAAAAAGCAGCCCTTTGATCTGGTTGTCATCAACCCCTTTATGGTCATAGGGCCTTCAATCGGCCCATCGCTTAATACCTCCAACCAGATTATCCGCGACATCATGATGGGCGTCTACCCCGGGATTATGGATATGAACTGGGGATTTGTTGATGTGCGGAATGTGGCAAAAGCTCACGTTCTGGCCATGGAAACCGATACGGCAAGCGGACGTTACCTCTGCGCAGCCGAAGCATTACAGATGAGAGAGCTGGTTGCGCTGCTCAAATCCTCTGGTTTTGGAGGTTATGCGCTGCCAAAAGTCGACCTTTCAGGAAAAATAGGTACACGGCTCATGAAGGTGCTCTCATTCACACAGCCAAGGGATACCGGTATGTATATACGCACAACCATAGGACGCACCATGCGCTATGACAACTCAAAAATAAAGCGGGAACTTCAGCTCTCCTTCATGGATATAAAAAAAAGCATTATTGAAACCGTCAACGACATGGTGAAATGGGGTCACCTCCCACCGCCAAAACGATAACCAGGTACTTGAGCTGGTTCCGGCAGCAAAAAGCCCGGAACCGGTATTTATTTCACTACAATTGTAATTCAACATGCAAAAATTCATTCGTCAGTTGCACCACACAGCACTGCCAATCATAGCTTTGCTGTTTACACTTCTCGCCACCTCCGTCATGGCGCTGCCCGTGACGACAGTAAATAATCGTGCATTGTCGGAAGAGATGAACCGGCTCCTGAACGGAGAGGTTATTATAGCTATCTCCCCCCTTCAGGAGGGAGTTACTGGCGTAGAGGGCAAAATTTATATTGCAGCACCCCCAAAAAAAGTGTGGCAAGTGATCACCGATTACAACAATCACAAAAATTTTGTTCCCAATGTGATCGACAGCGGAATCATTTCAGACAACGGTATTGAAAAAGTGATGTTTGAGAAGGGAAAAACCAAGATGTTTATCTTCTCGAAGGAGGTCTACACAAAAATGAAAGTATGGGGAGAGCACTTGACACGCCTCTGTTTTCAACAAATCAACGGTGACTTCAAGGTCTATCAGGGAGAGTGGACTCTGGTCGATTACCCGCAGGGAGCAGGTACCTTTCTGACCTACAAGGCTGAAGTCAAACCCGATTTTTATGCTCCGGCGTTTGCGGTAAGAAATGTACAGAACCGCGACTGTCCCCTGATGATGCTCGCAATGAAAAAACAGTCCGAGCTGAGCAGCGAAAACACGTTATCGTCTTCTCGCAATGAATGAGAGCGGGGAGTGACGAAAAATGGTGCGGTCGCCGACAACCCTTGTCGACTGCACCATGCGACGTTTCTTCATGGTCGCAGCAATGCTCCGGATAGTGAACCACCATGCCCGGAAAACCGCCCCTGATTTTTTTAAACCGCCGGGAAACTGGGTGAGATAAAAGAACGCTGCCGCTACATCGAGCAACAGGCGCAGCGGAATCACCCGGAGGAGCCGCGCTGTACCAAGGTTCTTCAAGAGCATGACCACGTTGTTGCGGTGGTTGAAATATATTTTTTCAACCGAACCGCCAGGAAGCGACGCCCCCCCTTCATGCAGAACAACGGAGGAGGGAACCGATCGAACCCGGTAACCGGCAAGCTGCATCCGCCAGGAGAGATCAATCTCCTCCATCTGCATAAAAAAATCTTCATCAAACCCGCCAAGCCCTTCGGCTACCACCCTCTGGACAAACATGGCAACACCCGATGCCCAAAAAATATCCTGTTCGCTATCATACTGCCCCTTGTCGAGCTCAACCCCCGAAAAAGTACGGCCAAGGCACCAGGGATATCCGAGACAATCAATCATGCCGCCCGCTGCACCGGCATAGTCAAACACCTTTTTACCTTTTTTGTATGGCTTCATCGCAAGAATTTTTGGCTGCAGGGCGCCAATGTGATCATCCTCAAGCGCGACGCTGACGAGTTGCTCAAGCCATAACAGGTCATGCTCTGTGTCGTCATTCATGAAAACCACATAATCAGCCGTAGAGCTTTTCAGCCCGGCGTTGCAGCCACCCGCATAGCCCCTGTTTTCCGCCAGCCGCAACAATCGCGCATTGCGGTAGCGCTTGACAAGAAAGACAAGGCCCGCCTCCGTTCCGCCATTATCGACCACAATAATGCCCATGGAGGGGTAACTGCACTGTTCGAGCGAGTCGAGGCAGCGCTCAAGCATGTCGCGCCGCCTGTAATAGGGAATGATAATATCAACCGAGGGAGAGTGCATCAGTTCAGCGTTGTCAAGGGCGAGCATCGGCTCAGCGCAGCGTTTTCCAGAACCCGGCGGCAAGACGAGCGCACTCTTCGGGGGTCGTAGCGCCTGCGATATACTGCAAAAGGGCACTCCCCACAACAGCACCATCGGCAAACTGCCACATCGACTCAACACGCGCCTTGTCCTTGATACCAAAGCCAACCACAAATTTTTTACGGGTATGCCGACGCACCCTTTTCAGATAGTCGTCAACCGCATCCCCCGACGCCGCATCAGAGAGCTTGGCCGTGCCTGTTGTGCCATTGACCGCAAGACAGTATGAAAAATCGGTCGAGAGGCCATCTATCATCTCAATCCTTTCGGGTGGAGTGACCGGTGAAATCAAAAAGACAACAGTCAGGCCGATTTTTTTGGCTTTTGTGAGAAAATCTGCCGCCTCTTCAGGAGGAAGATCGGGAATAAGCAGACCGTCAACCCCCGCTTCACGGGCATGATGCAAAAAAGAATCGATACCGTAGACAATAACGGGATTACAATAACCCATAAGCAGTATGGGGGCCGTAATCTTCCGGCACCCTTCACCCTGCCGCGCCCTGCGTACCAGGTCAAGAAGATGGCGGATGGTCACCCCGTTACGGATGGCGATATGGGCCGCCTCCTGAATCACCGGCCCATCCCCGATCGGATCAGAGTAGGGCATACCAAGCTCGATAATATCGGCACCACTCTCCTCCAGCGCCTCAAGCACTGGAAGCGTTGCACCAGCAACCGGGAACTCGGGCATATAATAGGCAATCAGCAGTTTTTTATCCTCTCGTACTAACTGGGTAATTCGGTTTTCAGGCATAAGAAACGTTTATAGTGGTGAAAACACAACGTCTAAAACATAATCTGAATGGCGGCTATCATGGACGTCATGACAATCATATGAACAAGCACACTTCCCCAGACATTCCTGGTATTCGCAACAATATAACCGCCAAGAATACCCAATGGAAAAGCCATCATCGCCATCATTGCCCGCTCAATCATACCAACCGGAGCAACGGCAAAATGGTTAAGAAGAAAAAACAGCGTTGTCAAAAATACCGTCAAATGCTTATTAAAACCCCGTTCAATCATCGAAGACAGCATGATGCCGCGCCAGAGAAACTCTTCCGCAAGAATCAGTACAGGATAAAGGTAAAAGAGCGAACGATTGACAAGAAGATACTGCATGCCCGACATCATCTCGGCACCATTATGATTTTTCATCATGTTCGCAGTATTCATGATTGAAAAAAGTAACAGAAGCGTACCGCCAATTCCACCCCACAAGAGCGACTTTTTCAGATCTCCGCCGCAAATATACATCTCCTTCCACTCCCCCTTCGCTTTGCCCCGCCAGAGCACAAGGCCAATGGAACCGAGAACATAGAGAGCCAGAGCGGGCCACTCCAGCAGTATCGTAAAATGGCCGATAAAACCGAGAATCCAGATGGCTGCCATGAGGCCAAACGAGAGCCTGAACCTTGCGGCCGATGAGTCGGGTTCAAAAGAGAGTGTTTTAGCAGATTTCATGGCTGAAAGTAGGTTTGAAAAGTGATGATTACTCTATCTTTGACTGCAACAGGCTAAATATACAGCGGACGCGCATCATAATCAATCGGGTCACGCAAGCCCGCCTGACTGAAGGCCCTCAACCGCCGGGCGCAACTGTCGCAGAGGCCGCAAGCACTCCCCTCACTTTTATAGCATGACCAGCTCAATGCAAAGGGTGCCGAGAGTTCAACCCCTTTACCAACAATCTCCGATTTCTGCATTTCGATAAGCGGTGTCAGAATCTCAATCGCTGTTTCCGGTTTTGTGCCAAGCTCTATGACCTTGTTGAAGGCATCATAAAAGACCTTGCGACAGTCAGGATAACCGGAGGAGTCCTCCTCCACCGCTCCGATAAAAATCTTGCTGGCCCCTATCACCTCCGACCAACTGACCGCCATCGAAAGAAAACCGGCATTGCGGAAGGGTACATAACTGGTGGGAATGGTCGAACCCTGAAGATCAGCGCCTCCCACCGGCATAGAGTAATCAGTCAAGGAAGAGCCCCCAATCCGGGCAAGAAAATCAGCATTGACCTCAAGGCACTGCGCTATGTTGTAATGGGCACAGATAGAGCGGAACGACTCCAGCTCCCTATGCCACGTCCGCTGCCCGTAATTGACATGCATGGCCGCAAGTTCAAAACCTTGCGCATAGGCCATCGCTGTGGTAACAAGGCTGTCCATGCCTCCGCTTAAAAGAACGACTGCTTTTGGTTGTGTTATTGACACGAATCTCTACATCTTGTATGTTACATGGAACCGGTTGTATTGCAAGGCAAGCATAACCCTTTTCACGAAGGTATGCAAAGCCCGCGACTATCTGAAATGTTGATTGCCACTTTTTCGATACGACACGCACCGTGTTTGAGATGTGTAATTTCGCCTGCTCCCTGATTACACGCTTGAAGTTTTGACGAAATCTGCATATTTTCGGGTATGCTTGATGGTGTAACGAATTGACAATCCACACAATTTTCGAAAAATCCAGAAAAAGGAGGAGTGGAATAATGACTACAAAAGAGCTTATTTATAGCGAGATTGACCAGATTGAAGAGGTCTGGCTCAAGGATCTTTATCAGGTCATCACCCTGTTTGTTCAGTCAAAACAGCCGCAAAAAAAGCCCGGTTTGATGACAAAACTTCGTCAGATCCAGATTGATGCTCCAGAAGATTTTGCAGCAAATCTTGATCTCTATCTATCCGGAGAAAAAAATGCTTCCACCAATCTTTCTTGATACCTTATTCGTTGTCGGATTGGTCAATCGTCGAGACCAATATCATCGCCAGGCTCTTGAACTTTCGGAACGCTTGGAAGGCTCATCATTTTAACACAATGCCATTCGTTGAACCCACATGGAGCTGGCTTATCTCGGCCTGTCAATGGCTCTTCTCCGATGAAGACGGGAAAGTCCTTGGCGATTGGGCAAGCATGGTACACGCCATTCTGGAAAATATTTTTCAACAAAAAAAAAGCCAACCCTAAGGCTGGCTTTTTTTTAAAGAATAAAGATGGAGAGCGCCGAAAATTAATACATGCCGCCCATTCCACCCATTCCGCCTGGAGGCATTGACGGCATGTCGGATTTATCTTCCTTGATGTCGGTAATTGCTGCTTCGGTGGTCAAAAGAATACTGGCAACTGATGCAGCGTTCTCAAGAGCGCTTCTGGTTACCTTGGTAGGATCGACCACACCTGCTTCAACCAGGTTCTCATACGTTTCTGTTCTGGCGTTGAAACCAAAGTCACCTGTACCAGCCTTGACTCTCTCAAGAACAACAGCGCCATCGGTGGTGCCGGTGTTTGCCACAATCTGGCGAAGAGGCTCTTCAAGTGCACGGCGGATAATTTCAATACCGGTCTTCTGATCTTCGTTGTCGGCAATTGCACGGTCAAGACCCTTGATTGCACGAATCAGGGCAACACCGCCACCAACGACGATGCCTTCCTGGACAGCAGCGCGGGTAGCGTGCAGTGCATCTTCAACACGAGCTTTCTTCTCTTTCATTTCAACTTCGGTTGATGCACCGATGTTGAGGACAGCGACGCCGCCTGAAAGCTTTGCAAGACGCTCCTGAAGTTTTTCTGTATCGTAATCAGAGGTAGATTTTTCAACCTGTCCCTTTATTTCGTTAATGCGAGCCTTGATCTCTTCAGCGCCGCCCTTGCCTTCAACAATGATGGTGTTATCCTTGTCAACGGTTACACGACCAGCCTGGCCGAGGTAAGCAATGGTTGCATTTTCGAGCTTGTAGCCCTTCTCTTCGGAAATAACGGTACCGCCGGTAAGAATTGCGATATCTTCAAGCATTGCCTTGCGGCGATCGCCGAAGCCAGGAGCCTTGACAGCGCAAACTCTCAGGGTGCCACGAAGCTTGTTGACAACGATTGTTGCAAGAGCCTCGCCTTCGATATCTTCTGAAATGATCAGAAGCGGACGGCCAGACTGTGCTGATTTTTCAAGAATCGGAAGCAGCTCCTTCATGTTGCTGATCTTCTTGTCGTAGATAAGAATCAGCGGATCTTCGAGCTCGGCATCCATAGTTTCTGGATTGGTCACGAAGTACGGTGAAAGGTAGCCACGGTCGAACTGCATACCTTCAACAACCTTCAACTCAGTGTCCATCCCTTTTGCCTCTTCAACGGTGATAACACCATCTTTACCGACCTTGTCCATCGCTTCGGCAATCAGTTCGCCGATTTCAGGATCGTTGTTGGCAGAAATGGTTCCAACCTGTGCAATCTCTTTTTTACCGGAGATGCTGCGGCTGATGTTTCTCAGCTCCTGTACAACCTCTTTAACAGCACGGTCAATACCTCTCTTGAGGTCAATCGGACGAGCACCGGCGGTGACATTCTTCAGCCCTTCACGGTAAATTGCCTGAGCAAGAACCGTAGCGGTGGTGGTACCGTCACCGGCAACATCGCTGGTTTTTGAAGCAACTTCACGGACCATCTGGGCACCCATATTTTCAAAGGGGTCAGAAAGTTCGATCTCTTTTGCAACCGTAACGCCATCCTTGGTTGAGGTCGGTGCACCAAATTTTTTGTCGATCAAAACGTTACGTCCGGCAGGTCCGAGGGTAACTTTTACAGCATTGGCCAGTTTGTCAACGCCAATTTTAAGTTTGGCTCTGGCTTCAGTATCAAAAAGAATATCTTTAGCAGTCATTGTAACGCGTTCCTCCAGTAGGTTTAAAAAAAAAGTTAATTACAGATCAGCCGAGAATAGCAAAAATGTCGGACTCGCGCATGATGAGGTAATCCTCGCCTTC